>CAZHUS010000012.1:0-121685 GCA_964535555.1 uncultured Verrucomicrobiota bacterium | reverse complement strand
CGCTCCAAGGCACGTCCGGGGCCGCGAAGCGCCTGGAGTGCGGGGATTCATCCCTGCTTTTCGGGGCAGGTTCATGGGAAGGGCCAACGGCGGGATGGACGCGCCCTGTGGCGCCAAGGCTCCCGGTCGGGACCGGGCTTTGTCCCTGGCGGGAACGACTACCGGCTGCCCTTGCGGGCGGCTTCGTTGGCGGCCTTCACTTCCTCGACGAGCCTGTTGTACTCGCCCACCACCTTGTTGTACTCGTCGACGATCTTCTTATACTCGCCGCCCAGCTTGTTATACTCCTCGACGCGGGTGTCACGCTCGGAGACGAGCTGCTTGATCGCCTCGTCCCGCTTCACCACGGCGGAGTTGAGTTGCTGGATGTTGGAATTGGCTTCTTCGAGGGCGGCCTTGTACTGCTCGACCATCGTCGCCTTCTGGTCGCGTTCTTCCTCCGCCTTGGTCAGCTGGACCTGGAGCTCCTTGATCTGCGTCGCGTTCGTCTTGATCACCCCCTCCTGCATGGTGCGGATGCCTTCGACGCGGGTCAGTTCCGCTTTCGCGGTGTTCAGATTCAACTCGAGCCCCTGGATGACGACCTTGTTGGTGTAAATCTCGGCCTTGAGCAGTCCTTTGTCCTGTGAAAGGGCGGTCTCGCGTTGCCACTGAACGAAGCAGAGCCCGCAGAGCGCGAAGGAAAGCAGCACCGAGATGTTCAGAATCAGTTTGTTCATCCGATCCGAAGAGAGAGTGGTCGGGGCGGTGAGATTCGAACTCACGACCTCTTGTACCCGAAACAAGCGCGCTAGCCAGGCTACGCTACGCCCCGACGTTTCGCGGGCGAAAAGGTGCCGTGGGGCCGGACCAAATGCAACGAGGATTTTCGCGCCGCCGTGTTTTCCGTGAGCAGCACCCCTCCCCCAGGACGGGGACACGGGTGCCCGCGGGGAGGAACTGCCAGGATTGGGGCGGTGGGGCGATGCACCTGGACGACGAAGCGAATCCGCCGGCCACGATGCGACTCACCCCACCGCCTTGTGCCCTTGGTCCTGACTTCGGTCGGGGCCGCCGATCTTCTTGCCGCAGGGCCGGACGCCTGATCCGAAGCGCGAGGAGGTTGTTTGGGGGCGAAAGCGGGCGCCGCGCCGCAAGACCGACGGGGCAGGAATGCGACCGGGAAGCGTCGTGGCTACGGTGAATCGCGTCGCGCCCCTGAGGCACACAACGCGTGCGGTGGTCGCCTTCCGTCTTGTCGAGGGCAGCACGGTTTCCATGACCACGGTTGCCCGGCCTCCCGGGTCCAGGCGCTCCCTGAAGCTCCCCAGGAGTGCGGGCTTCAGTCGGCCGGAAGCCACGCCGGCACAGGGACGTCCCTGCGGGCCGAAGCCCGCGAGCCTCACCGGTTCATGGCCGATGAGCAGGTCCGCGAGGAGCGGGACACATCCCATGGGCGGGAGACTACACACCTCAGCAGCAAACTCAATAGGTAAAATGAGTCCCGCCTGCCGTAAGCTGGTTGACGCCTGAGGGACTGGTCCATCAGGGGCACGTGCGGTAAGCTGGCGCTCGACCTGAGATGGTCACCGCATGAAAGGCCGTCCCCGAATTGGCGCCGTGGGCCAAGTGAAGTTCGCTGTGGAAGCGCAGCACGCCATCGACTTCGCCGTCGACGGCATGCCCGCCGTGCTTTCCACCCCGTGGCTGGTGTGGTTCCTCGAGCATGCCGCCCGCGAGGCGGTGCTGCCCCACCTTGAGCCGGGTGAAAGCACCGTGGGTTTGGAGATCGAGGTGCGTCACGTCGCGCCAACGCCGCTGGGTCACCAGGTCACCTGCCTTGCCCGGGTCATTCACGTCGAGGGCGCCCGGATCACGTTCCAAGTCGAGGCCCGCGACGAGACCGAGTTGATCGCGCGCGGTGTGCATCGGCTGCACGTCATCCGGGTGGCGGGTTTCGCGCGGCGCGTGGCCCAGAAATCGGGCCTGCCTGCGATCGGTGTGTCCACCGGGTTCAGCGCGGCGGTGGCTCCGGGTGGTTCAGGCGCAGGTCGGCTTCCCCCAACCGGCGCAGGTCGTCCAAGGCCTGACTCAGCTTCGTGAGCGCGGACTCGGCTGGCGCGGCCAGGAAGAAGGCGCGATCCGTGGGTGAGTCCGCATCGGCTTCGCCGCCATGGAGGTCGTTGCCCGCCGTCAGGAGCGTGGCCGCCGGGTCGAGGCGGGGATCCGGTTTCGCCCCATACCAACTCGACGCCCAGATCAGGAGATCGACGGGCGCGCTGCCTTGCTGGGTCAGGCGCATTCGTTTGGGTTCCTGGTAGAATTGGTACGGGCCGAGGGCGATCTGACCCTGGTAGTTCCGGATCTCCAGCACGTTGTTCCGTGAGGGATCCTCCGCGGTAAACGAGTGGAACTTGGCGCCGGTGAGCGTGGCGCGCCCCGGCGGGAGACCCGGGCCGCCCTCGAAAAGAAACCCGTTGTCAGCTTGCTCCACGTAGAAGTCGCTCATGACAACACTCTGGTTGTCCCGCAGGTAGAGGCCGTGAGTCACGATCGTGGCCAGCCTCGTCTGAAACCCGAGCATGCCGGTTCGCGGGCCGTTCCGGCCTTCGATGACGACCGATCCCTCGAAGCTGCAGTTGGCCAGGACCGTGGCCGCGCCGCAATTCACGAAGGCCAGGTTGCCCTGCACGTGCGGCATCAACACCACGTCTCTTTCGCCGAGATTCGTGAACCTCAGTCCCTTCCGGAACGGCTGTTTCTGGTACATCCCGAACACATACACGCCGTCGTAGGTCATCTGAGAGCCGTCGTGAGTCCCCCGTTGCTCGATGTCGATGCCGTTGTTCATCGGACCGGCATCGTGAGCACCGACCATCATGTCCGCGAGCGTGAGGCGCTGCGGTTCGCGAACCTCGAGCAGCACGCCGCCCTCGGGGCCTCTCCACATCAAAGTCGTGCCCCACCCGCTCCCCTCGACCGAGAAGTCCTGGCCACGCAGGCGCAAGGTGCGGCGGACGACGTATCGGCCCGTGGGCAGGTAGGCAATGGCGTGGTTCGATGCGGCAGCCGCGGCATCGATGGTCGCCTGGATCGCCGCGGTGTCGTCCCTCGCCCCATCGCCGTGGGCGCCGAAATCGCGGCGCGCGTCGAACACACGCCCTGGCCGCGGCACCCGGTCCTTTAAGAAGCGCCTGTCGGCGGTCCGAAGCACACCCGCCCGCTGGCCGGGTGGCAGCGTGATCAGCGACGGACGGGCTCCTTGCGTCAACGCGGCGGCTCCCCCGACCTCATTGGCACACACCAGCAGTCGTTGACCTTCGCTCTCGATCCGCACCGGTGAGCGCCCGGCGAAATGCCCATCGCCCGGTGGCTCGGTAAAGCTGCAGTCAAAGAGCAGCGCCGGCGGACGTGAAAGAACCACCGCCCCGGCAGGCGATTTCCAGCCCTTCACCCGGCAATCTTGAAGGGTGAGCGGCGCGACCGAGGAACCCCGGGTCACGAAGCTGTGTGACCCCTCGGAGGTGCAGCGTCGCATGGAACTGCAGTGCTCCGATCGGTCACGGACGTCGGTCACGCGGCTTTCCTGAAAATGGCAGTTGCGAATGTAGAAATTGCCATGGTCGCAATCGACCCCGATCCCGCAGCGGCGGAATTCGCAGCCGTCGAACGTGTAGTCGTAGTCGTTGAACGCCAGGAAGGCGACGTCGCGGTCGCAGTCTTCAAACAGGCAATTCTCGAAAGTGGTCTCCGCCAGGGCCTGGCCGTCACCGTCGTGGTCCTCCAGAATCGCCGCTTTCGTGAACCCGCGAAAGGCCAGGTGCCGGTGCGTGACTTCGGTCTGGAACCCCCGGGCGGCGTGATAGTGAAAACCGACGCCCGCCCTGCCGCGGCCGTCGAGCGAGAGGCCGACAAACCGCGTGTACGCCACGCCGTCCAGGGTCAGCATGCTCCCGCCTTCCGGACCGTCCCAGACCCACCGCGTCTCCCGACCGCCACCAACGAGGAGCCCGCCGATCCAACGTCCGCCCTTGGGATTCCTGAGCACGAGCGGAGCGGTGATGCGGTAATCGCCGGGGGGAAAGTAGACCGTCATTCCGTCCCGCACCGCCGCGAGAGCGCTCTGGATGGCCACGGTGTCATCAACCAATCCGTCGCCGCGGGCTGCGGGGGAGACATCGGTTTGGACGTTGACCCAGTCCGAGCGTTCCTCCCACACCAGCGCAGGGATCTGCGGCGGTGCAACGGCCACGGGTTCAGCCGCCAGCAACGGGGTCAGCAGGCCGATCCAAGTCCAGCTCCGCAGGAGGTTGAAAAGCGCCGTCCGAGACTCAACCGGGCTGGACGCGCCCCGGCCTGACTTGCGGACGGCGTCACGCGTGATTGCGTTCATCTCAGAACGCGTGGTCACGGTGTTCCTGCCGGGGTTAACAGACCGATCCGCCACGGGAACTGGCCGTAAGCCTTCCCAGCCTTGTCCGTCTCCCGCATCCCCTGGAACAGGAAGCGCAGGTTCGCGGGGTTTACCGGCATGGTCTCGTCGGAGCGGGAGCGAAGCAGTTCGCCGTGGCTCACGTTGTCCGTCCACGGCTCCACCCCGGCGGCGGGTCGGATGTTTCTCCAGCCCGCGAACGGTCGCTCTGCCGAGTCCGCAACGGGGATCCACTCGCCATCGAGCCGGTCCGCCACGTACGCCTTGTAGTAGCGGAGTCCGTCCTCCTCGATGATCGTCAGGTACTTCCCGGTCCCTTCGAGGAAGTAGGTGTGACTCGCCTCGAAGATATCGGCCTGCAACGCCAGTTCGCCATGGTCGAAACCGCGAGGGAAATCCTCGATCCGCGTCCAAAGCCGCCACATCCTGCCGTCCAGGCTGGTGTAGAAGAGGTAGGCGCGTTGCGCGTCGCAGATGATCCAGTAATCCAGGCCACCAACCGGGCGCGGGTCGTCCTTGCCTCCGTCGAGCATCGGCGCCGCGCGCGTCCAGGAACGCGGATCGGCGAGGTCGCTCGTGGTGGAATAGGCCACCCACATCTTGTCCTGGCCGGGCACCCCCACCTGGTAGACGAGGTACCATTTTCCGTGGGGACGGAAGAAGAAGACCTGCGGGGCACAGAAATAGTCGCGATCGCTCACGTCGAGAATCGTGCGTGGAGCCGTCTGAGCCTCTTCCCACCGGGCAAACGAGCAGTATTCGATCGCGGAACTGGCTGGCAGCTTCACCGTCATGAACACGTGCCAGCGCCCGTCGTGAAACACGATGCTGGGGTCCTTCTGCGCATGGCTCGGCCGCGCCGTTCTCGGTTCGGGCGCAATCAACGGCGGGCCGTATTCCCACCTCGCCGGCCATTCGAGGTTCGCGCCCGGTGCTCCGGGATGCGAGGCGGGAGACCCAGACGAGGCAGCGGGTTGCTTCAGGAGGTTCTCCAGGTAATCGACGTGCATCGTGCCACCGGTGGCGTTCCAGGGCCGGGGTCCCCACGGCTTGGAGACCAGGTCCACATCGCCGTCGCCGTCCACGTCGCCCGCCTGGAACTCGTGTCCACCGAGGCGCGCGTCGAGGACGATATGCTCGACGAAACCGCGGTTGCCCTGGTTCGCCCAGATCACCCAGCGCGGGTTCTCGCGCCCGGACGGCAGAAGTTCCTCCTGTTCCGCCGCCGCAATGTCCGGTCGGCCATCGCCGTTGAAATCGGCAACCGCCAGGGCGTGCAGCGAACCATACGTGAAGGAGCGCGGCAGGTCGGTCCGGTGCCACGCCCCACCCTTGCCATCGGCGTTCCGCAAAACGGCCACCCTGCAATCCTCGATGTCCGCATCGGCCATCACGACCTCGGCCGTGCCATCCCCGTCGAGATCGGCGACGACCGTCCGGACGCAGACGCCGTAGGGGCCTTTGCGGCCCATGGGCACGTTCGCGTGCGGGGTCCACTGCAGGCCTCTGCCATCGCGATTCTCGAACCAGGTGTCCGCGCGAAGCAGATCCAGATCCCCGTCACCGTCCACGTCCAGAGCGGCGTTCGGCGTGATGGCGCCGTGGACGGGCGGCCCGACCAGGTGTCTCGGCCACCGTTGGCGCGGGTCGGCAGCAATGGAGAACCACGACAACGAGTTCAGCTTCGTGCGTTCGTCACCCATGAGCACGACGTCGGGCCGGGCATTGCCATCGATGTCGGCGATGAGGACGTCGTGGGCGCCACCGGCCTCGTCGTCGAACACGATCCGCTCGAAGCCGTCGCGGAGCCCGCCCGGACCCGGGTTGCGATACCAGACGCCACTGCCGACGAGGTCCGCCCGGCCGTCTTGGTCCACGTCGAAGGCCGCCACGCCCACGTCGGACAGGTAGTCGGTGCCCACGTTGTGTCGCGTCCAACGTGCTGCTGATTCGTACTCGTACCAGTACAGCCGTGGCGGCTTCACGCCCCGTCCGCCCAGCACGAAGTCCAGGTCACCGTCGCGGTCCAGATCCACCAGCGCCGTAAGACCGTAGTCCCCGACGAACTCCGGAGTCACCGGAAGCGAGCGGTCGATCAGGTGATGTTGAAAGAGAAAGGCGGGTTCGGCTGCGAAGGCCATCGAGCACAACCCGACGGCGACCAGGACGCTGCCGCATGGGATAGGGGGTTTCACGCCGGGAAAACTGCCACTGCGACTCCCCGCCAGCCAGAGGCAATCGTCTGACCTGGAAAATGTCCCGATCGGGACATTTTATCGGGAAATCGGTGCATCCAGTTCCTGCCGTGTCGCGATGGGCACATAGCCGGCCTCCATCCATTTCGGGGGTGTGACAATCAGCGCCGGATCAATCTCCGCCAGCTTGCCGGCGTCAGGCGGCATGAGGTAATCGCGGTCCTTGGTCCAGGAGCGATGCAGCTGCTCCACGCGCTTTTGTACCACCTCGCGCTCTCCAGGGGTGAGGTCCGCGTTGAGCATCGCGGGTTGATCGGCGAAGCGGTACCAATAGTAGGTGACCACGCTGCCATCGCCGAGGTGCGCTTTGAACGGACCGGCAGCCGGCCCTGGCCGCTTCCAGCAGCTCTGCGGATCTTCGGGTGTGGTGCGTGGCTCCTGTGGCTCTTCCTTGGGCGTCTCGAAGCGGTACTGAGTGAGGCCAAGGTCCGCCGGAACCTCCCCAACCGGAAGCACCGACCATCGTTCCGGGTTGCCCTCCCTGCCAAGGCGGTAGAACTCGGGCAGAGCGATCAGGGCGCCGATCCTGCGAGTAAGCTCCGCGTCCCAGCGAAAGCCAAGCGTCAGCGGGTCGGGCGTGATGGACGTGGCAAAAGTCCTCCAGGGGAGCGATGCGGCTTTGTCGCGCCGCGCGCCGGGCGGATAGAACTTCCAGCTCGAACCGCCGTTGGCCTTGAACTTCTGCGTCGCGGAGGCGGCGCCCTTGATGAGGCCGTCGGCGGGAGAGCCACCGGCGAACCAGCGTTCCACGTCGTCCCACAAGGCGGCCTTCGTGTAGACAGTATGACGGTGCAGCAGCGCCGAGTGCCCGGCGGGCGTCACGGGAAACGAGGTCTGGGCCATGCGGGCATACGCGGTGCCGTCCTGGTCCTGGTTGAAAATCACCGGGATGTGCTGGGTCTCCATCTGGATCGCCTTGTTGGGGTCGGACGGAGCCGAGTCGAGCAACTTGCCCGCCCACTCGGGATGGTCGAGCAAGGCGACCGACCAGAAATAGGGCGTGAAGAACGTGGCGGGGCCTTTGAAGTTCGCGGTGTTCAAGAACAGCGTCCAGCACTGGTTGCCGGTGGGGACGCTCTTGCCCGCCGTCGTGGGTTTGGGATCAGTGAGCGGCAGCGGCAGGTAACCGTAGCCAAAGAGCTCACCCTGCGTGCCCTGTTTGAGATTCAGGCCGTCGAGCGGAAAGAGCAGCCACGGACTGAGCTGCGCGACCCCGTAATTGCCCCGAGGTTCCTCCCAACTGCCCGCGCCGTAGCCGGGGCCGTTGGCGATCCACTTAAAGTTGTCGCCGACGCCGCCCATGATGAACTTGGGTGTGGTGCTGGGGAAATGCGTGTCACGCCACCAGCCGAGTCCGCCTTCGATGTCGGTGTAGCATTCCTCCTTGGGCTTCTGGCCGGGCTGATACTGCGGGTGCATCCAGGTGCCGACCAGGCCGGTCTGAAACTCGTGGCCGGGGTAGTGGTCCACCAACGGCCACGCCGCGGCGTAGAGCGAAAACCCGGCGTTGAACTCCGCGGGCACCCGTTCGCCGTCGAACAACAGGTAGCCATACATCTCGCCGCGCTGGACTTCCGTGCCATGAAGCCCCGGCGCCAGCGACCCCAGAACGCCGCAGAAGCAAAGAACTCGTGTTTTCATGCGATCCCCTGTTCCAATCGTAACGTCGGACTAGTTCGCCGCCGGCGGCATCATCTTCAGCGATGCTTCCGCGAAGGCCTGGCCGATCTGCGCGAACGTCTTCGCGCAACCGAGGTAGTGATAGCCGGCATTGGACGCACCGCGCTTCCAAAGCGCGGCCTCGGCCGGCGTGATGAGTTCGGCCTCGAACTTCCTGAGATACTCCTGCTGCTGCTCCGGGCTCATCGTGCCATCGCGGTTCGGGCGGTTCTTGTCTTTGGAGCGCAGCAGGTGGGCCTCCTGCCTCACTCGCTCACGTTTGGCGTCAATGGCCGCGAGCTCCCCGGACCAGAACGGGGCGGTCTGCACGGCCGCGACGTTGCCCTTAAACTCCGGCAACAGCGTCGGCAGGAGTTGCGCCTGGCGGAAATTCAGCATCGGTGCCTTCACTCCCTCGCCCTGGCCATCGATGCCCATGACGCCGATGACGAACGGCAGTCCGGGCGCGGCGAGATCCTTGCGCACGTCGCGGATGAACTGGGCGAGGACCTGACCGTATTCATCGTAACCGCCGGGCTTCGACCGGTTGGGATAGGACCAGCCATCGACGTAGTCGTTGAAGCCTTGAAACCACACGAACCCGGCCAGCTCGTAGCCCTGGGCCGGATCGTACTCCGGCACCACGCGCTTGATGTCGCCCAGCACCTTCTTCACATGCGCCAGCATATGGCCATAGAAGACGCCGCACTTCGCGTTGTTCGTGGCGGATTCCTTGTCCGGATCGAGGCCCCGCTCCTTCCACTGCTTCCGGGTGTAGTCGTTGAACGTCCGCTGACCCGCGCCGGGCGGGCGAAAGTCGGTGAGGAGACTGCGCCCGCCCCACGCCGTCTTGATGATGAGGATCGGTTCCTTGAGCTGCTGGTGCATCCAGATGCCGAAGGTGAACTCCGGGCCAATCTTGTTATCCGGCGCGCCGAAGCCGGCGGTCAGGTTGCCCTGCTTCTCGTTCAAATCCGAATAGGCATCGCCGAGGCAGCCAATGGACGAGATCCAGACCTGGTCGAGCACGCGGGGACGGCCGTCGGCGCCGCGCATGGCCGCCAGGAGAGGCACCGTGAGCGGGTCATCCCCGATGTAATCGAAGGTCTCGACCCTCGCGTGCCCTTGCATGTTCGACTGGCCCGCGAGGATGAAGACCTTGAGCGGCTTGGCGGCCGCGGGACGGACGAACCCCAACAACAGGCCGACCACCACGGCGATCGCCAACCCGTGGGCACCCGGTCGTTTGGTCTTCATAGCTGGTCTCGGGAATGGGTGTTTCGGGCTAAACCAACTCTTCGCGCGGCGCGTCCCAGCGCACCATGCGCCGCTCCTGCTGGGCCTTCAGGGACATGAGGAACGTGGCCGTCTCGATGAAAGCCTCGTCCACCGAGCATTTTGGCGTGCCGCGGCTGCGGATGCAATTCAGCCAGTCCACCATGTGATTGGGCTGCGGCGGTGTCTTGCCGCGCTGGTAGCCGGTGGGGAGCCCCGCCTGGCGGTTGTGACCGGCAGGAATCACTTCGAAGGTGGTGACGTCATGGGCGATGGCATCGAAGCGCAGCGTGGCGTCGCGACCGCAAATCGTCACGGGCTGGCTGTCGGTGGTGTTCATGCTGCCTTCGAACGTGACCGTGCGCCCCAGCTTCTCAAACTCGTAGGAGGCCACCCAGGTATCGGGCACTTCGCGGTCGTCACGCAGCAGGGCGATCTGGCCCGAGCTCGTGCAGGTGTCCGGGATGCCGTGACCGAGGAGGTACTGGACGAAGTCCATTTCGTGCGAGAGCAGGTCTCCGGCGTAGCCGGTGCCGTAGGCGTAGTAACAGCGCCAGTGCCAGAAATGGCGCTCGTTCCATGGGATCTTCGGCGCCGGGCCAAGCCAGCGGTCCCAATCCACGTCCGCGAACACCTGGGCTGGATCAGGACGGTTCCATTGATCGTAATAACCATACCAGCGCCAGTTCGGATGGTTCGGTTCGGTGGACTTGAACCGGCCGGTGCGCACCAGGGTGATCGGGCCCAGGAAGCCCTGAGCGATGAGTTCCTTCGCCTGCCACGCACAACTGGCCTGGCGTGCCTGGTGCCCCAGTTGAAAGACCACCTGGCTTTGCTTCAACGCGTCCCGCATGAGCTTCGCTTCGGCGAGAGTTCGGGAGAATCCTTTCTCGCAGTAGATGTCTTTGCCTGCTTTCGCCGCATCCAGCACCATCTGGCAATGCCAGTGGTCGGGCGAGGCGATGACCACCGCGTCGACCTTGGGGTCCGCAAGCAGCTCGCGATAATCGACGTAGGCCTTGGCATCCGCGTTCCGGCTGCGCTCAAGCCCCTTCTGGCGGTGCGGACCGTACACGTCGCTGACGGCCACGACTTTGACGTTGGGCACGGCCGCCACGGCGTTCAACAGGTCCCCGCCGCGGGTGCCGATGCCGATGCAACCCACGCCGAGGGTCTGGCCGGGAGCGGGTGCGGACAGCAGGGAGGGCGCGGCGGCGGAAGCGGCGGCCAGAACGGTGGTGGCCTGCCCGGCCGTGCGGAGGAACTGCCGGCGGTTAAGGCTGGCGGGCGTCCCGGTGGGAACCATTGGGTTGGGGTTCTTCGTCATTTTGGGCTGGGGTTTCGTAAATGGCCGTGTGGTGTTTACCTTCTGCGAATGCGGGTCTGCGGACGAGGACATTGGTTGGCGCGAACCGCCTTGGATCTTGGGAGGGTAGAGTCACGGCGTGGATGGCTGACACGTGCAACCTCCACACGCGACGGCTTTCCGGGCCGCCAGGCGCTGCTTGATAGCCTGCGAGGTCGGCGTGATCGAGAGGCCACCCAGCGCCGTGCAGCGCAACTCGCGCGGCATCTGCCCGGACACCTTTCGGGCCGCCTCAATCACCTCGTCCAACGGGATGACCGGGTCGTAGTCGGACAAGGCCATGTTCGCGCAGGCAAGGGCGTTGCTGGCGGCCATCACGTTCTTGCCAAGGCACGGGGTTTCCACCCGGTTGGCCACCGGGTCGCAGATCAAACCCAACATGCTTTGCAGCGCCATCGAAGCCGCGGCCACGGACTGCGCCAGCGTGCCTCCCGCCATGCCCACCAACGCCGCCGCCGCCATGCAAGCCGCAGAACCGCCCTCCGCCTGGCAGCCGCCCACCTCGGCGGCAAAACTCCAGCGGGTGGCGATGAACACCCCAATGACGCCGCCGGCCAGCAGCGCCTTCGCCATCTCCTCCTCGCCCAAACCCCTTTCCTCCGCCGTCGCCATGACCGCCCCCGGGAGCGCCGCGCAAGCGCCCGCGGTCGGTGCGGCCACAATGACCCCCATGGAGCTCTTCACTTCCATCAGCGCACTCACGTAAAGGATAATGCGGTTCAGGACGCCGCCATCCACCAAGCGGTTCGCCGTCATCCTCTCGCTGAACTTCCCGCTCTGATGCCCCAGCACGCGGTCGTCGTAGCTCGTGCCGGCGAGGCCCTGAGCGATGGACCGGCGCAGCAGGCGCACGATCTGCACCATACGCGCCAGGACCTCGGCTTCGGACAGGTTGCCCCGCGCCCGCTCGTATTCCACCGCCAGCTTCCAGAGCGGCAGGTTGCGGCCCGCGTCATGGCGCAGCATTTCCGCGCAAGTGCTGAACGGCACGCGGGTATCCTTGCGTGAAAGCACCGGCAGAACCGGCGACAGTCGTTTGACCTCAGCGATCTCGAAGGCGCCGTGGAGGCCGGCGATGCTCTGCTCGCTGACGAACTGGGATGCCTTCACCTCCACCATCATCACTCCATCCGCGGCTTCATGCACCAGCACGGCGTCGGCGGACACCTGCGTCGCCAGGGTCTGCGCCAGCCGGTGTCCCTCACCGCGCACCCACAGCAGGGTTTCATAGCAGTCGCCGAACATCGACACCTTGAACCCGTCCACCGCGATGACCTCCATCATGCCGCCGCCCGTCGAAAGGGCGATGAGCGCGTGTTGTGAACGCCCGTGGCGCATGGTCAGCCGGTACGTGTTCGGATGCGGGTCGCCCGCGTCCACCGTCTCGATGCGGAGGCGCACTCCGGAGTCGCGAAGGATCCTCATCGAATCGGGCAGTCGCTCGTCGTCGGCTTCCCAGCCCATCAACCCCCCGGCCAAGCCCATGTCCGAGCCTTGACTGTCGTGCGTCGTGGGCAGCGAGCCGTTACGATCGAACTCGATCAGCACCTCCTCGAAAGCACCCCCCATCAAATCGCGCGCCAGGCGCCCGATCCGGAGCGCGGCGGCGCAATGCGAACTGGACGGCCCGCGCATCACCGGGCCAATCACGTCGTTGAAGATGCTTACGAGCATGTCGTGGCTCTTCCAGGGGCTGTCGAGGGTCCCGGCAAGACCGGGGCCCGAAGCCAGCCGCAGCTTTCATCGAGTCTGGCACGAAGCCAGTCCGGAGTCAGCATAATGCCAGGCGAGGCTCCGCTCGCTTGGCGCCTGTCCAAGATTTGGAAGAGGCCCTGCGACGAAGAACCGTCGCCCGGAGGGTTTTCGCGGACCGGGCCGTCTGGCTTCGTTGCTCCTCGGTCACAGACCGCTGGCGGGTATACTCCCTCGTCCCGCCTCGCGACCCGGCCCCGACCGTTTTGATGAAATAGCTGTTTCATGAAATCGAAGGGTCGCAGGCTCCCCTACCCTGTCGGTCCACCCACGGGACTCCGGACTAGCCCTGGCGTATCGGATCTGGCAAAAACGGCCATGCGCAAGGTCCGTCTTTTTCGAGCCTTCGGCACTGTGTTCCTCGCGGGTCTAAGCGCCTGGTGCCGGATGGCGACCGCGATGCCCGCCCCAGTCCCGGGCGAGGCCCTACCTGCCCCACGGATGTTGTTTGGGGACGCGACGCGCCACGGCCGCCCGTTCGGCAAAGACCCTTCCGTGCTCCGGTGGGGGGAAAGGTACCTCATGTATTACTCGATGGCGCCCTCGACCAACACGGCCGTCCCCAAAGGCTGGGCCATCGGCATCGCGGAGAGCCGGGACCTCACCCAATGGCAGAAAGTGGGTGAGATCCTCCCCGAACAGGCCTGCGAACAAAACGGCCTCGTCAATGGCAAAGCCCTCCTCCTCGGCGGCAAGGTGCATCTTTTCTACAACAGCTATGGCAACGGCAGGAATGACGCGCTCTGCCATGCCACCTCGGACGATGGGCTGAAGTTCACGCGCAACCCCCGCAATCCCATCCTGCGCCCCACGGGCTCCTGGAACTCCGGACGCGCGATCGACTGCGACGCCTTCGAGTTCCGCGACCGGCTCTGGCTCATCTACGCCACGCGCGATCCCTCGATGCAGACGCAAATGCTCGTGGCGGCCACCGCCGACCTGAGGAGCGACTTCGGCCCCGAGGCATGGACGCCGGTGGGCGAAGGACCGATCCTCAAGCCCGAATTGCCATGGGAGACGCGCTGCATCGAAGCGCCCTCGGTGATCCAGCGCGGCGGCACGCTCTTTCTCTTCTACGGCGGTGGCTACAACAACGATCCCCAACAAATTGGCTGCGCCACCAGCACCGACGGCCAGCACTGGACGCGCCTCTTCCGCGAACCCCTCATCCCCAACGGCCAACCGGGCGACTGGAACTCGAGCGAAACCGGGCATCCCGGGGTCTTCACGGACACCGACGGCCGCACCTATCTCTTCGTGCAAGGCAACAATGACCAGGGCCGCACCTGGTTCCTTTCCGTGTATGAGATCGCCTGGGACAACGAGCGTCCGCGCGTTGTTTGGGACTCTCTCAGATTCCCGATGAAGCGCCCGGGTCCGACGGTGCCCAGCGAAGCGGGCACCCCTTTCTAGCCCGGTCGCGAAACGGCGGATCACACCGCACGGGAACCTCTGCCCCAATCACATACGCCAAATGAACTAAGTTGACTAAGCGGGGCGGCACAGGATAGCTTCCCGCAAGATGAAGACCATCTCGACGCATGACGCCAAGACCCATCTTTCCCGCTATCTGGCTCAAGTCGAATCCGGTGAGGAATTCCTGATTGCGCGGGGCAAGCGTCCGATCGCCCGGCTGTCTCCGCTCGAACGGCGCAAGCATTCGGCACGGCCGAAAGTTGGTCGCATGATCAGCGCGCCTTTTCGCGTGCCCCCCGAGGCCTTGGCACCCTTGACCGACGAAGAGCTCAAGGACTGGGGCTTGTGAATCTCCTTCTGGACACGTGCGCTTTTCTTTGGCTGGCGGCCGATCCCGATCGATTATCTGCTCCGGCGCGAACGGCCTTGGACGACGAGCTGAACCGCCTCTTTCTCAGCGACATCACCGTTTGGGAGATCGTGCTGAAGCACCAATCGGGCAAACTACCCCTGCCGGAAATTCCGCGAAGCTGGATCCCTAAGCAGCTGGCCTTTTTCGATTTGGAGCGCCAGCCGATCGACGTGGAGGCCCTCTTCCGAAGCGGTGAGTTACCCGCAATCCACCAGGACCCCTTCGATCGTCTGCTGTGTGCGCAGGCAATAGCGCGTGGTCTCACGGTGTTGACGCCAGATCCGTCGTTTCAAAGGTTGGGGGCCGCCGCCTTGTGGTAGGCCCCTGGACGCGTACGCCCGGCCCTGCGGCGACACACCTGCGGACGCAGGATTTGACCCTCTTCGTGGACACGAGCGTTGTGATCTCGGCGGCGTTCTGGCCCCGGAACGAAAATTGGCCGAAGCGGCGGCCGTGAAGCAGGTCAGCGTGGTGGAATGCGACGTCCGCTGGAGCGTTGCCGGACGGCACCGATCGGCTCATTGTCGGTTTCAGCATGTCGCTGATTCTGCCCCCGCGCCTCTGGACGCCGCTGGTCACACTCCTCGGACTTGTCTCCCTCCTGCCGCAGCTCGCGGCCGGCGCTCCACCGATCGCTCGCCCGGAAGTCCCACCCGACGCAATCAAGGCTGCGGAAGATGCAGGACACCAGACCATCGTGACGCCGTGGGGCACGCTCGCGGGGATGCGTGTCGAAGGCGAATGGATCCGGTTCGAGGCCGGCGTCCGCATCGTCCACCCGGACTGGTCCGGGTTCCGTTCGGCCGTGAAGTACCTTCAACGGCCGCGGTATTCCCGCGCCGGCAACCGGCGCACGGTGACTTCGACCATCGACAATCTGAAGTTCACGGTGGCCGCACAGGACCTCGGCGTAGGCGAGGCCGAGCTGGAAGTCGAAGCCACGGTGCCGCCCGGACTAGCGACCGCCGGGGTCTTCTGGTGCTTCGAAGTACCGGCAGAGGAATTCGCCGGTGGTTCCGTCGAAGTGCTCGACGGGCAGGATCATGTTCGCCTCGTCCTGGCGGAACGACGTCCGGGTTCTGATTCGAATTACCTCGAGGCCGCCGGCCAGGTGGTGCGGCTCGTCGGCCGGCGACAACGCCTCGAGATCCTGCTGAGCCATGCCGTCGAGGTGCGTGTGCGCCGTGAAGCGTCGGACCATCCCACTTCGCTGAACGATCCCAAGGTTGCGCAGACGTTCATCGACGCTCGCGAGGGCGATGCGGCGCCCTTTCAAGTCTATTTGAAGCTCGCCGGATCCGATGCCCCGCCGGACGAGCGAGGTTCGCTGCGGCTGAAGCTAAAGGCCGGCGCCGTTGCGGATCCGGAGCCGGCGCACTTGACGCTCGACGCCACCCACCCCGGCCAGCCGTTCGATGGGATGGGGGGCAACTTCCGCCTCCAGTTCCCCGAGACCGACGCAACCGTGATCCGGTACAACCTCGACCACCTGCCCCTGGCCTGGGGACGGGTCGACATGCCCTGGGCGGATTGGGATCCGGACGAAAGCGCGTCTGGCCTCGAAGCGGCGCGGGCGGGCCGACTGCCCCAACGCGTGAAGGAAGCCATGGAGATGGCACGGACGCTTTCGCGCCGGGGAATGCCGGTGATCGTGAGCGCCTGGTTCCCGCCACGCTGGGCGCGTCTTCCGGGTCCTCAACCCACCGGTTTGCGGGGCGTGGCACTTGACCGCGAAAAGATGCCGCGCATCTGCCGGTCGCTGGCGGACTATCTCGTGTTCCTCGAGGAGCACTACCAGGTGGAGACGGTTCTGTTTTCCTTCAACGAACCGGAGACAGGTGTCGAGGTGCGCCAGACGCCCGCTGAGCATGTGGAATTCGTGAAGGCGATGGGCGCCGAACTGCAGCAGCGCGGACTCAACACGCGACTCCTCCTGGGTGATACCGCACACGGAACACCGGCCGCACTCCAGTTTATCGGTCCGGCCTTGGCGGATGCCGGCGCCTGCCGATACGTGGGTGCAGTGGGATTCCACACCTGGCGCGGGTGCAACCCGGCCGCACTGCGCCAATGGTCCGAGGCAGCACGGCGACTGGGGGTTCCCTTGCTGGTGACCGAGGCCGGGCCGGATGCGCACCTGCACGAGTACGCGGGTGTCCGGCTTGAGCCCTGGTTCCAGTTGCAGGAGATCGACCTCTACCTCCGCATCTGCGCGCAAGCCCAACCGGCCACCATCATGGAGTGGCAGTTGACGACGGATTACTCGGTGCTGAAAGGCGGCGGGGTCTATGGCGAGCCAGGGCCGCTCGAGCCGACGCAGCGCTTCTGGAATCTGAAACAGCTTGGGATGACACCGCCCGGAGCGCGCGCCTTCCCCGTGGCGAGCGACAACCGCGAAATCACGGCCGCCGCGTTTGGCACGCCCGAGGGCGCGTTGCTGGCGGTTCACCTCGTCAACAATGGCGGCGAGCGCCCGGCGATTCTGCGTGGCCTGCCGGAAAGGGCGCACCAACTCCGCCGGTACGTTACCGACGCGTCGCGAGGGATGGTCGCGTTGGAGCCGGTGGACGCCAGGGACGGCGCTGCCAGGTTCACGTTGCCTGCGGCGAGTTTCGTGACGCTCCTGCTGACCGGGCCACCTGACCTCCCCGCGACACGCGACACCGCCTTCGATGCGCCGGGCAACTTCAATCCCCTCGTCCCCGGTTATTTCGCTGACCCGACGATCAAGCAGTTCGGCGACACGTTCTACCTCTATGCCACCACCGACGGCAACGGCGGAGGGCGCGGGCCGGCGACCGTCTGGGTCTCCCGGGATTTCGTGAACTGGGTGTTGGTCCCGATGAACTGGCCCACCACGCCACACTACTGGGCGCCGGATGTGGTGAAGCGCCCGGACGGCCGCTACTACCTCTTCTACAACCAACCGTGCAACACCTTCGCCGGCGTCTCCGACACACCCATCGGCCCCTGGACGCCGCTCACCCCGGGCGACGGGCTCGTCATCCGGGACCGCCTGATCCCGGAGGTCATCACGCTGGACACTCAGTTCTTCGAGGATCGCGACGGCACGCTTTACGGCTACTGGGGCACGTGGGGCATCTTTCCCAAGAGCGGTTGCGGCCTTGGCGAGTTCAACCCGGATATGAAGTCGTTCGCACGCCTTGGCCTGATTCCGAACACGCAAGCCAAGGACTTCTTCGAGGCGCCGTTCATGCTCGAGCGCAACGGCGTCTATTACTTCACATATTCCTCTGGCTCGTGCCACGACGCCAGCTACCGCGTGCAATACGGGATCGGCGACCGGCCGGACGGGGAATTCAAGATGGGACCCAACAATCCCATCCTCGAGACCACGGCTGACGGCCGGGTGCACGGCCCGGGTCACCACTCGATCCTCCGACAGGGCGACGACTACTTCATCATCTATCATCGCCACGACCTGCCGGTGACGCCGAACGGGATGCACCGTCAGACCTGCGCCGACCGGCTGGTGTTTGAGGCGGACGGCGTGATCCGGAAGGTCGAACCGACACATCGGGGCATCGGCCCTCTTGGCTCAGGGAGCGGCAGGCGTGAGTCCCCCGCAAACCTGGCTCTGGCAGGGAGGGTCACCGCCTCGTCGTTCTACCAGGACACCCTGCGCAACCACTCCTATAAACCTGAATACGCCGTGGACGACAACAACGCCACGCTCTGGCGCCCGGGGGACAACCGCATGGGCCACTGGCTCAGCGTGGATCTTGGCACCGCGCAGCGCGTGCGCCGAACGGCGACCCAGTTCGAGTATGGCACCTGGTTCTACCAGTATCTCATCGAGTGCTCGCTCGACGGCCGGACGTGGCAGATCTTCGCCGACCGCCGCCAAAACACGCGCTGGGGCAGCCCGATGGTGGACGATGGCGATGTCGAGACACGGTACCTGCGCCTGACAGTCACCGGCACCGAGTTCCCCGGTTTGTTCGGCGCGGTGTGGAATTTCAAAGCCTATGCGGAGGCGCCGGAGGATCCGTTGCTGGCGATGGCCAACGAGGCGTTCGCGAAGTACGTCACGCCGAATCCGGGCCGTTCCGCTGCCCAATCTTCGGTCCCCCAGGACGAGGAAGCGCATCCAAACGAGGCGGGAAAGCCAACGAACAACGCGGCGGCGGCAGAACCGAACCTCCTCATCCATCTGGACGTCGCCGGCCTGCAACTCGGCGCCGCGGTCAGCACCTGGACCAACCACGGCGCGTTGGCAGGCGAGTTCCGCAGCCGTGACCATCCACCCGTGGCAAACCTCGCGGCCGGATGCAAGGCGGTGCAGTTTTCCGGCAACCAGGTGCTCGCCGCCTCATTCTCCGCGCCGCGCGCCCTCTCCGGCAACAGCAGCTTCACCGTGACGGCGTGGGTGAACAATCCCGTGATCGGCGAGAGCGAGTGTTTCCTCAGTTGGGCGGGACGCGGCGGACCGGATGCCACCACCGCGCAGTTTGGATACGGCACGCAACCCGAGTTTGGCGCCGTCGGCCACTGGGGTTTTGCCGACATGGGCTTTCGCGGGGGGCCGCCGCAAGCCGGAGTGTGGCATCACCTGGCCGTGGTCTTTGACGGGGTCATCGAGCGCGTCTATGTGGACGGACGACTCAACCACGCCGAGGCCAAGATGCTGCTCATGCACGAGGGACGGCCTGTCTACGTGGGAGCTTCCGAGCCGGGAACCGAGTTCTTCGACGGCTACCTGGCGTCGCTCCGTGTTTACGACGGCGCGCTCAACGAAGCTCGGATCCAGGAACTGGCGACCCAGCCGCCCGAGGCCGAGGTGCTGGTCCACGTGGATTCGGCCAGGCTCGATGAAGGTTCCTTGCGCTCGTGGGTCAACGGCGGCTCGCTGGGCGGGGCGTTCGTCGGGGAACCCGGGCCGGTCGTGGCCGAGGTGAACGGCCGTCTGGCACCACGCTTCGAAACCGGCCAAACGCTCGAACTGGTCTCCGGTCACCCGGTAACCCTCCAGGATTTCACGCTGCTCGCCGGGGCAGCCCATTTGGCTTCGGAGCAACCAACCTCCGCGGTGGAGCTGATCGATGACCAGGGAAAACCTCACGCCCTCCTGCCCGCACCTCCAACGGGAGGCTGGCAGCACCTCGTGCTGGTTTACGCCCGCGGCCGAGGCGCTCTCTTCATCGATGGCCGCGCCACACCCGCGCAACTGCCGCCCCCGCCAACGTCGCTTCGTGCGGTGCGGCTCGGCGGCCGGTCCACCTCTTCAGGCGCGCTGACTCGTGTCCAGCTCTTCCGTCGCGCGCTGTCGGCCGCGGAGATCGCTCAACTCCACGCGCTCTGGCAGCAGGATTGGCAGACACCCACGCCGAATCCCGCGGCGTTCGCGCAGCCACCCACAGCGTTCGCGGGGACCGTGGCGGTCCTGACTGCCGTACCCGGACACTCCCCGCTGGGCAAGGTGGAGTATCGTTTCACCGAAACCACCGGTCACCCTGGCGCCACCAGCAGCGGATGGACACCGAACGCGTTCTTCCTCGATGACGACCTGCAGCCTCAGGCGCGATACCGCTACCGCGTCACCGTGCGTGATCCGATGGGCAACGTCACCACCGCGTCCGCACCGGTCGAGGTCCTCACGGATCCCACGCCGTTCCAGGAGTTCATCGATCGCTTCGAGACCGACCGCGACTATTTCGCCCAGGGCGCCGCCGGCACCCTTTGGGACGGTTTCCTCGGCCTGGCGGACCACAGCCAACCGGAGCTCATCGCGGCTCGAAGCGGCACTTTGCATCTCCAATCCAAGGGTACGGTCTGGGATGGCGGCCAACCGCTCGGCGCCTTCCTCTTCAAATCGGTGACGGGCGATTTCGTCGTGGAGACCACCGTGGCCGATTATGCGGGACTCGCAACCCGGAAGGTACCGGGGAACAACGATGGCGGCCTCATGGTGCGCGTGCCGGAACTCGACAAGGCCGGTCCCGGGGAAGACCTGCTGCAACTGAATTTCTTCCCCATCTGGAACCAGGGCAACATGGTGACCACGCTGGATGGAGGACGTCGGCAACAGGGCAACGGGCTCGCCTGGGACGCCCATCGTCATCTGCAGATCATTCGACATGGCACGCGCTTCCACTTCCGCACCAGCACGGACGGCCGGGCATGGCAGGACATGCCCGGTTCCCCGGTGGAGCGCGAAGACCTGGCCGGCCTGCCGCTGCAGGTTGGGCTCTACCACGCCAGCTACGGCGGCGACAGCAGCTTCGTCGCTTTCCGCGAGTTTCGGTTGGTCCGGCGAAAGTGATCCGAGCCATCCCACCACGGAAGCAGTTGCAGTTGCCGGTGACTTGCCACGTTGCCGGGGCGGACCCGGGATTTGTCCGGCGAAGGAATGGTCCAGCGCTTTGTACAGCAGGTGTCGATTCAGATCATGAGCACGCACATGTGGAAACGGTGTTCGACTTGGGGACTGATCTTCGCCGCCCTTCCGGCCGCCAGCATCCCGGCCGGAACCCAGGAACCGCCGTCGGCGACTCCCACCATCGTCACGACTGGCGGGCAGGTGGATTCGGTCGATCCCGCTGCCTTGCCCGCCCGAATCGATTCCCCTTCCCCGGGCGCGGGCGAGGAAGGCCCGTCTTTGAAGCTTGCTGGGAGCGATTCCCTCAACGCCGCCACCGAGGCGCCGCCAACACCCAGCCGCCTGGTCCTCACTTCGAGCAGTGGCTACCTCGCGGAGGGCTTCGCGTGGGCCAAACGAACGGCGCTGAGCAAGGTGCACCCCGACAACGGCGGCTGCTACCAGGCCGCGCTGCCGGACCGCGGCGGGTATTGCCAGCGGGACTTCGTTCACCAGATCGACGGGGCGGCCCTGCTCGGCTTGCACCGGGAAAACCTCGCCATGCTTCGATGTTTCGCGACCCATCAGACCGAAGCCCGTGGCTGGTTCACGTTGTGGGAGATCAACTACGACGGCACCCCCATGGCCTGCGACTACCGCGACGACCAGCATTTCTGGCGTAACACCGCCGGCATGTTTGACCTGATCCATGGCGCGTGGCGGCAGTATCGCTGGACGGCCAATCCCGTCCTGGCCGAGGACCCGGTCCTGCACGGCTTCTACTCCCGCACCGTGAACGAATTCGTGGCGGCGCATGATCTCGACGGCAACGGCATCGTCGAAGGCCGGGCGGCGACCGGTTGGGGCATTTCGTGCACATACAACGAGATGCCAGGGATCGTGCTGGCCGAGTCTGCCGACAGCCTGGGCACGCAGCGCCGCGCCTTCGAAGCTTACGCGAGGTTTCTACGGGCGCGCGGTGACCACACCGGATCCCAGGAATGGACCGCAAAGGCCGAGCGCTTGCGGCGCGTCTTCAACGACACGTGGTACGACGGCGCCGCGGGCCGATACCGGATCGGGTTCGATCATCCCGCGCGCCGGCCCGTCACGGGTTTTGGCTACGAGACCAGCTGGTTCATCCCCTACACCGGCTTGTGCGAACCCGGGGCTCGCGCGACCGCCTATCTCGATTTCATCCACGACCGTTTCCAGGCGAAGCCGAGTCCGAACCTCGAGGCTTGGACCTACCTGCCCGACGTCTTCTACTCGTGGAACCAGAACGATCGCGGCTGGCGCTATTTCAAGCATGTCCTGGACAGCCGTTCCCGGTATCCGGAAGCGTCGTTCGCGGTGATCAGTCACCTCGCCACCCGCATCATGGGCATCGAACCCGATGCGCCCCGCCGGGGGATTACGACGCTGGGGCGGTTGCCATCGGAGGTCGCCTGGGTGCAGTTGGACCACGTATCCGTGGGTGCGAACGCCATCCTCGTGCGGCACGAGGATGGCAATCGGACGACGACCCTGCGCAACCACGCCGGCCCGGACCTCACGTGGGAGGCTGTGTTTGCCGGGGAGCATGCGGTCCTCCTTGTTGATGACGCGCCGCAGACGTCCACGGCCAAGACGCTGAATGGAACGCGGGTCAGCGCAGTTACGGTCGAGGTCAAGGCCGGACAACAGCGGGTCGTGAAAGCGCCTGCGGCCAGGACCGGCTTGCAGGCCGATACCGACGGATCAAAACTTGGAAGATCCCCGTGACCTCTTGGCCAGGCGCGATGGCCGGGAACCTGGTGGAGCGATGCTGTGCCGAGCCCGATTTCCCTTTGGTAGGGCGGGCACTCCGTCGGCCGCCGGTGGGGCGAGGCTGCTGCCGAGCCGCGCCAGTGCTGAAGTCGGTCCGGCTCGCGGGGACGCTCGCCCCACCGGGTTCACAGCCACTGAGCATGGCCGCCAGGCCACCTTCAAAAACGACCCCGACGCCACCCTGTGGAACTGATCCTCAACAAATCGGAGATGCGCGGGCTGTCGGGGCGGGTGGGGTGGGGCAGCTCTGGCTGTGATCAGTCTCGTAGCCGGCCCATCTCCCTACTCCTCTACCGGTGCCAGAGCGCAGTGCACCGTGCGTCGCGGTCAATCTCTGCGGCAGCTTTGCGTAGCGTGCCAGCGGTCGCCATGACGCAGGTGCTGAAGCCGTGAAGCATGATCGCCGCGCCCGGCCTCATTCCCTGCGATGCGCGCCCTGCAGCAAGAGTGAGCTGGCACTTCCAGCCAACCGCTCCACCGTGATCCGGCGGGCCTCGCGCAACGTGCGTTCTCATTCGCTGGAGTATCGAGGAGCCCACCCCGAATCGAAACCGCCGCGGACGCCGCGGGTCTGTGCGAACGTGCATTCCCGCATCCGCGACTACTTGGGCGAGTTCGCGCTTGTTGCCGGCCAGCTCGCGCGCGGTCTTGCCGGAGGTCAGGGGGACGACTGGGTGGACACGGGAGCGCTGACCGCGGCGGAGAAGGCGCTCATTGAGGACCGTTTCCGCGATCTGGAAGCGAACCCGCGGACTTCCTTCCCGTGGGAGGAAGCCAAGACGGGTTTGCTGGCTCCATACAGGCGGTGAGCCACCGACTGGACATCCGGCCGCACGCCTTGGCGGAGATCGCCAGCATCGTAGGGTTTTTGGGTGCTGTGGCCGCGCTGCCATCGTCTAGTCGAATAACCACGCTCTCGTCGTAAGGCTGCGGCGGGATGGGCCGTCCGGCGTCTTGTCGAGGGAGTCCAGGTTTTCACCTGAGGTGGGTTTTCACGCCCCCCAATGCGCACCCAGCGTGACACCGGCCATCACGAAGAGGAGTGCCGGGCTGGGTGTTGGGATCTCGCACATACGTGAAAGGTTGCCGGGCTGCAGGAGACTGCCCATGCTCGCTCTCAGAATGAGAGCGACACTGCGGCCTCGCCTCGGATCTATTCAAATCATGAACCCCCGCATCGGGGAACTGCATTGGCTTTCGACGTCACCGGTCCTGCTGCTCTGGGGCTTGCTGATTTCAGCACCGGTGCGCGGCCAGATGGTCACCGGCTCCGATATGGAGGATTTCGCGAAGTCGTTCGGCCTCTCCGCCCAGGGGTGGTCCGCGCAACAGACCGCGTGCAGCCTCGGGGCGAACGCGCTGTGGCCGGGCGAGGAAGCGACCTTCACGTTCTTCGTGAAGCCGGACCGGCCCTTCCAGGGCTCAATGAAGTGCGACGTCATCCACTACGGCACCCGGGGAAAACCCGGCGATTGGTGGAAACCGGTGGTCTTCAAGATCGCCGACGCCAGTTCCAGCTCCCTGGACGTGGACCTGCCGACCGAGGGCGGATTCGTCACGGTGAAGCCGAGGGTCGGTGACGCCTTCGGCGGCTACGCGCTCGTCCTTGAACTGGGGGAACGCGGCCGCGCCTTCGCGGCGACGTGTGTCCGCGTGCCGGCACCGGAGCCCGGCCGCGTCTGGCTCCCGACCTACGCGATGGACCTCGGTTGGCCGCACGAGATGTCGCCGGTCGTCTTCAACGTCTTCAAACGCCTCGGCGTGAAAGGCGCCCGCACTGAGGGCGGGTACAACACCATCGGCGACGCGCACGTCGACTGGGCCATGGCCAACGACCTCACGCTGATGCTCACGGTCGGCTGCGGTGGGACACCTGCCCAACAACTGCCGCTCGGGCGCGGACGTCCGTGGCTGAATGAGGATGGCTCCATGAAAGAGAAGGTGAAGGAGGACCTGGCCTGGCTGCCGTCCTTCGATCCGGAGTTCAAGCGCTATCTCAAGGCCGTGCTGGGCGAACACGGCTGGCCCAAAGGCCCCATCAACGCCGTCGAACTCTGGAACGAGCCGTGGGAAGGGGTGTCCATTTCCGGCTGGGGTGCGGATTGTCTGCGTTACCGCGAGATCTATCAGGTCATGGCCGAGGCGGTCCTGGAAGCGCGGCAGGAAGCGGGGGTCAAAGTGCTCATCGGCGGCGCGTGTTCCTCGGCCAACACCCGCGACAAGCTCTTTTGCGATGGGACCGACACCTTTCTGCCGTGGCTCGATTTCGTGAGCATCCACTACCAGCCCATGGCGGCAGATCCAGTGTTGGAACCTCGATGGATGAATCGCCAGGGTGAATACGGCCGCGTGAGAGTCTGGGACACGGAGAGCTGGGTCGCCAATTCCGATGACCGGGTGGCGAGCGTGATCGCGTCCATGCGCGCCATGGGCCAGGACCGCACCGCAGGCATCTACGCTGGCAACGTCTTCACCTCGCAGAAGCCCCGCATCCACGGGAAGGAATACGCCGTGGCACAAGTCTGGGCGCCGGGCGCAGCCGTGGCGGCATGCCAGAAATTCATCGGGCAGCGCGCGTTCAAGGAAATCCTGTTCAAGAACGGTTTGCCCTGGATCTTCGTCTTCGACGGCCTGCCGCGGCGAGTCGGCCAGGACCGAACCGGCCCCGCGGATCCCGATGACGGCACGGTGGTGATCGTCGGCGACCTGGGCGCAAGCTATGACAAGAACCGGACGCTGTTCCGCTCGGTGGGGTTGGCGAAGGACGCACGCCTGGAGTTGAGCGACGGCGGCGGCGAGTTTGTCCTGCACGACTTTTACGGCAATCCCGTGCCCTCCCGAGGTGGCAAGATCGTCGCGCCGCTGAACGAACTGGGATACTTCCTTCGTACTGACGGCCGGCCGGGTTCGTTCCAAAAACTGCTTACGGCGTTGGCCTCAGCCACCATCACGGGACTCGACCCCGTGGAAATCATCGCCTCGGACATGACATCGCCGATAGCGACGAAGCCCAAACTGCGGCTCAGGCTCACGAACGTCCTCAATCGTCCCGTCGAAGGGAGGTTGTCCGTGACCGTGGAGGGACTCACCGTGGAGCCGGCCGAGCAAGCGCTGTCGCTCCGGGGCCAGGAGAGTCGGGAAATCGCTGTCACCGTCACAAGCGGCGTGGCCAGGGCGGACAATAATTACCGCCTGCTCGCCACGTTCGACGCCGGTGCGGATGGCGCCAAAAAGCACGCCGAGTTGATGCACGTGAACTTCATCGCCCGGCGCACCATGACGGTGGACGGCGACCTCGACGACTGGCAGGGCGTCATTCCGCAGACCAGCGCCAGCACCGTGGGCACCAGCCAGACGGAGCAGGCGTACCTGCCGTTTCTCAACTGGGATCGGCAGAGCGGCGGCGGCGCCGTCACCGCCTGGCTGGCGCATGACGAGCGGTTCTTCTATTTCGCCGCCGAAGTGCCGCGCATGGACGGCCTCATCCGCTACGAGACGCGCAACGACGACGAGTATTTCTATCCCGGGAAGGTTACCAGCAAGGGCAAGGACCTCCTCTGGCCGGAGGGCGTGCGGCGATTCTCCTATCGCCAGGACTTCGACCTCCCCTCCGGCAACGGGAAACACAACGTGCAGATCGCCTTCAACGCCATCCCGCCCGAGCGCAAGGGCTACCTCCAATGTCCGGCAGGCACGATGCCACGCTTCTGCGCCTACTTCGACACCGACTACGAGTTCGCTCTGAACAAAGTCGGTGACGCTTACGGCGGCGGCACGGAGATCTTCTGTCTCCAGCGGCCCGGCATGATGCGGAAGCACTTCTTCCCGCGCCAACCGAAGGCGCCGATTGACGGCGGTCCGCTGAAGGGTGACGCGAAGCTGGTCGTGAGAGACCACGTCATCGAGTGCGCCATCCCCTGGAGCGAGTTGCCGGAGGTCAAGCAGCGTCTCGACGCCGGCCAGCCCGTGAGATTCAGCTTCCGGGTGAACAACGGCGGCACCGCCTTCGAGCTCGCAGCCGGCCGCAGTGTGTCGAAAGACAACCCGCTTTCCTTCCACAACGACTGGTCCACGCACTGGGCCAACGAGGTGGAGTTTGGATTCGAGAACGAAGCCCAAACCCCAGCAAGAGGACAGTCGGGGAACATCCGCCCATGAACCGACGTCAATTCATCGCCACCACCGCCACCACCACGGCGCTTGCCGCGTCGGGCCTGGGTTTCGGCGCGGAATCCAAGCCCGTCTTCCGGCAGCGCGGATACTATCTCTGCTTCATGCGCATGCCGACCTTCGGGCTGCCGGTCTGGCGGGAGATCCTTGATGCGGTGGCGGAAGACGGCGGGAACACGGTCATTCTCTGGATGGGCGGCGCCTTCCGTTCGCGGAAGTATCCCATCACGTGGCAATGGACGAAGGACCACGCGAACGTGAAGACCGACTTCGGTCGTGACCTCATCGCTCACGCGCACAAGCGGGGAATCCAGGTGCTCCTCGGCTTCACGCCCTTCGGCTACGATGGCGTGAATCAACTCCCGAGGGAGAGGCCGGAACTCAAAGCGACCGGCGCGGACGGCAAGCCCGTGGCGGAATTCGGCATCGGCTGCTGGGGCTGGAACCTGTGTCCGGCCCAGGCCGGTTCGCAGCAGTTCATGCGCGATTACGTGCGGGAGATGGCCTTCGAATTCTACCCGGACGCGGACGGCCTGTTCATCGAGTCAAGCGACTACGCCATCTGCCACTGCGCCGAATGCGGCCCGAAGTTCTTCGACCACGAGTTTGCCTTCGTCCGCGCCATCTCCGAGGAGGTCTGGGCACGCCGGTCCGACGCCACCGTGGTCGTATATCCGCATTACTTTTCCGGCGCAAAGCTCCGTTTCTCCTTCACCGAAGCCACCGCGGCGAGACAACCGTTCGACGCACGCTGGACGCTCTTCTTCACGCCCCACAGCGCGGCGCTGGAACCGGCGCTCATCGCCAAGGCCCGCGGCGCGTGGTGGTGGAACGAGGCGCCGAGCCGCTTCGATGTCGCGAACCTCCGGGCCGGGGTGCGGCAGGCTCGTGACGCGAACTGCAGCGGCTATGTGCCCTCACTGGAATGCTACAGCTACGTGCCAGTGAAAACCGAGTTCGGCGAACCGTGGCTGGTCGGCCAGAGACAGGTTCCCTTCGGCTTCGGGTGGTTGAAAGCAGGGGAGAATCCCTACCGCGAACTGCCGGCGCGCGCCATCCGCTCCGTGTACCGACAACTCACGGCAGACCCTGACCTGCCGGACGCGGAGCTGCGCGCGCGCCTGGGGCGCGAACTGTTCGGTCCCGACTGGCAGTCCGCGCAGGTGGAGGACCTGTTCTTCCTGTTCCAAGTTTTCAACACCGATCGCGACTGGTCCGTGCCCGGTGCCCTGACCACACCCGGCTTGGTTCGGCACCGCGCCGAGCAGGGTCGGCTGGATGCCCGGAAGCGCGCCCTCCTCCGCGAGCAACTGATGCGCGTCCGCGCCATCGCTGAGCGGTATCGTGAGGCTACCGGCGGCGGGAAGGACTTGCACCGCATCGCCCAATGGCTCGCGAATCAATGGACATCCGAGAACCTTCAGGTGCTGACCCCACCCTGACACCTCGCTCCCCTCGGACGTCCTCAGTCAACAAAGGCCTCCATGCTGCAAGTGTCCTCGACCATCCCGAAGGGACCGTCGAGCCGGCCCTTGTTGGCGGAGCGTGATCCCGCAGGCATTCAGGCTTTGCCGGCGGAGCCCGCGGCGCGGAGCTCAGGCGTTCCCGAGCCGGGGTTCCGGCGGGGAAGCGCCCGAGATTGCGCCCCTTTTCGTGATGGGACGCGAGGTGCCGCGCTATCGCGTCGCCTCGTAGGCGATGCAACCGTCCACCACCGTCAGGGTTACCTTGACCTGGTCCAGTTCGGCGGGGTTCATAGCGAAGATGTCCCGGTCGAGCACGACCAAATCCGCGAGCTTCCCCTGGGTAATCGAACCCTTCACGTTCTCCTGAAACTCCGCGTAAGCCGACCCCACGGTGTAGGCGCGAATGGCCTCCTCCAACGTGATCTTCTGTTCGGGCACCCAGCCGCCGGGATGCCTGCCGTCCAGCGTCTGGCGCGTCACAGCAGCCTTGAGGGTCGTCATCGGGTTGAGCGGTGCCACCGTCCAGTCCGTGCCGAACGCCAGCACGGCGCCCGCATCGAGCAAGGAACGGAACGCATATGTGCCCTTGGCGCGTTCCGGGCCGATGCGCTTCTCGCACCAGCGGCCGTCATCGGCACCGTGATAAGGCTGCATCGAAGCAATGACCATCTGCGCGGCGAACTGCCGGATTGCGTCGGGGCGCAGATGCTGGGCGTGCTCGATGCGGAAGCGCCGGTCCCGCGGGCCGTTATCCCGGGCAACCTGCTGGAAGATGTCGAGAATCCGCTGGTTCGCCGCGTCGCCAATCGCGTGGATCATGACGTGCAGGCCGAGGCGGTCCGCTTCGGCGACGCGCCGCAGCATGATGCCTTCCGGGAACATCTGGTCGAAGAGCAGACCCCGGGTGTCCGGCGCGTCGAGGTACGGGTCGAAGAAGTACGCGGTGGTCGAACCCAGGCTGCCGTCGGCGAAGCCCTTGAGGCCGCCAATCCGCAGCCAGTCGCTGCCAAACGGCGCGCGGATACCGGTCTTGCCGAGGACTTCCCAGGAGACAATCGAGCGCGAGCAGTAGATGCGGGTCTTCAATTCGCCGCGGGCCAATTGATGCTGGTATACCCCCATATCCTCGTCGGCGGACATGTCCTGGACGCTGGTCACGCCGAGTCGGGCGGCGTGTTCGGTGGCAGCGCGCGCGGCCGCGAGTTTCTCCTCCCACGATCGGGGCGGAATGACTTTCTCCACGTACGCCATCGCCGCGTCCTTCAACACGCCCGTCGGTTCGCCTTGGGCATCGCGGACGATCAACCCACCGTCCACGTCCTGGGTGTCCTTCGTGACGCGGGCGAGTCGGAGCGCCAGGCTGTTCGCCAGGGCCATGTGGCCGTCGAGCCGGTTGACGAAGACCGGGTGCTCCGGCGTCACGGCATCAATCATGTCCTTCGTCGGCAACGGACTGCCGGGCCAGTTCTCGTGGTCCCAATCGCCCCCCAGAATCCAGCTCCCCTGGGGCAGTTTTCGCGCGTGCTCGCCAATCCGCCGCGCGACCTCGGTCGGGGAGGAAGCGCTCCGCAGGTCCACATTCGCGATCGAGAACCCGCCGCTGAGCCAGTGAACATGCGCGTCATTGAATCCGGGAACGACCGTGTGGCCGGCCGCGTCGATCAGCCTGGTCCCCGGTCCGGCCAGCCGGCGCAGGTCGGCCGTGGAACCGACCGCTGCAATCCGGTTACCGGCGATGGCCACCGCTTCCGCCTTCGGTTGCGCCGGGTCCATGGTGCGCACCGAGGCGTTGAGGATGAGCAAGTCGGCAGCGAGCGAATTCCCGCGGGCCAGGGTTGAAGTGAGCATGGCAGACGTCGACATCGCGACAAGGATCGCCGGGTTCATGGGAATACGCTGGTGGCAGGACTGCTCGGGTCAAGTTCGGAACGAGGCCGGCGTTCGCAAGGGACAGGGAGATTCGAGGCTCCAGCATCTTCAACTCGACGAGGACGGGGCTCAGTTCGTTCCGGAGCCGCTGGACCTCTGTGACCTGCTCGACTTGCTCCCGGTCCCGGGTCAGACCTGTATATCCGCCTTTATTTTCAAGATGGAGCCAGTTGTCGGATTTGAACCGACGACCGACGGTTTACAAAACCGTTGCTCTACCACTGAGCTAAACTGGCACCCACTCGCCGTGCAGTCTTATCCACCACCCCTCACACCTTGGCAAGCCCGCGAACCGGCCCCCCCCCGCGAACACGCTCGCACCATCGCGCCGTGCGCCGGGCTCGAAGCCCCCGCTCTTTCGGTGGACGCTCCGCCAGCGCAGTTGCACACTGCCGGCCGCCCTTGGACGCAAGATGAACTCAGACCTCAAGAATCAAACGGTGCTCATCACCGGCGCGTCAGGCGGCATTGGCACCGCCATTGCCCGGGCCTTCGCCGCGGAAGGCGCCCGGGTCGTGCTCCACGCGCACCGAAACCGCGAAGCCGCCGCGTCCCTCGCCGCAGCGCTCGCCCAGGAATTCGGGGCCGGCGGTTCGCTCGTGGTCACGGGCGATCTCCGACGCGAGTCGACCGTCGGCCGTATTTTCGCCACGGCGGCCAAACGCTTCGGCGGTGTGGACGTTCTCATCGCCAACGCCGGCGCGTGGGAGAATCGCGATGTTCCCGTTCACCAGATGACGCTGCGCCAGTGGGAAGACACCCTTGCGACCGTGCTCACCTCGGCGTTCCTCTGTGCACGAGAGTTCCTGCGTCGGGTCGCGGAACGGAAGCGCGGCAACCTGGTGCTCATCGGCTCGACCGCCGCGGTCTTTGGCGAGGCTGGACATGCAGACTACGCGTCGGCCAAGGCCGCCATGGCGTTCGGCCTGACCCGTACCCTGAAGAACGAGGTCGCCCGGCTGGCACCGCACACCCGGGATTACTGCGGCGGCCGCGTCAACTGCGTGTGTCCCGGCTGGACGGTCGTGCCCCGGACGGCGTACAAACTCAACGATCCGCGAGCCGTACGGCGCGTCACGGCGACGATGGCCTTGCCCAAGATCGCCCGGCCTGAGGACGTGGCCAACGCGGTGGTGTTTTTCGCCTCAGACCGCCTGGCTGGTCATCTGACCGGCCAGGTGCTCGTGGTGGCGGGCGGCATGGAAGGCAGGTGGCTATGGCAACCCGAAGAAATCGACACCGAACTGGCCTGAGAACCGCCGGGCGGTACGGCGTTCCGACCGGATCGCGCCTGGACCCGGCGCTCCCCTGCCCTCGCCCGCGCCCCGGTGCGAGGGGCCTGCTCGCCACCTTGATCGCATCGACCATGCTGACGGCATCCTCGCAGGCCGCGGACCCGCTCGACGTGGTCATCCGGAACGCGGCGATTTACGACGGCAGCGGTCACGCGCCGTATCCCGGCGACGTCGCGATACGCGGAGACGCGATCGTCGCCCTGGGCACGCTCGACGCTGACGCGGTCGCGTCGGCGCGGTTCACCCTCGATGCCGGCGGACTCGCGGTCGCGCCGGGCTTCATCAACATGCTGAGTTGGGCGACGGAGACGTTGCTGGTCGATGGCCGTTCGCAGAGCGACATCCGCCAAGGCGTCACTCTCGAAGTCATGGGGGAAGGCAACTCCATGGGGCCGCTGAACGAGACCATGAAGCGGGAGTTGGCCACCCAACAGGGCGATCTCAAGTACGACGTGACCTGGACCACTCTCGGCGAGTACCTGGACCACCTCGTCGCGCGCGGCGTCTCGTGCAATGTCGCGTCGTTCGTCGGCGCGACTTCGGTCCGCATCCACGAACTCGGCTATGCGAACCGGGTCCCGACGACCGCGGAGTTGCTCCGCATGCAAGCCCTGGTCCAGCAGGCCATGGAGGAAGGAGCCGTGGGGCTCTCGTCCGCGTTGATCTATGCGCCGGCTTTCTACGCCCGGACGGTGGAGTTGACAGCGCTGGCACGCGTCGCCGCCAGGTATGGAGGGTTGTACATCTCCCACATCCGCAGCGAAGGCTCCCGCCTGATCCAATCGCTCGACGAGTTCCTCGCCACCGCGCGGGCGGCGAACGTGCGGGCCGAGGTGTACCACTTCAAGGCGGCCGGCCGCTCGAACTGGGGCAAGATGGATGCCGCCATCGCTCGCATCGAGGCGGCGCGCGAGGCGGGGCTTGAAATCACCGCGGACATGTACTGCTACCCGGCCGCAGCCACCGGACTGGACGCGTCCATGCCGCCTTGGGTCCAGGAAGGGGGCTTCGACGCATGGGCCGAGCGACTCCGCCAACCGGCGATCCGGCAGCGGCTGAAGCGGGAAATGACCGCGCCAGCCACCACGTGGGAGAACTTCTTCCACGCCGCCGGTTCGCCGACGAACATCGTGCTGGTCGGATTCAAGAGCGAGGCCCTGAAGCCGCTCACGGGCCTCACGCTTGCGGAGGTCGCACGGCAGCGGGGCCAGTCACCCGCCGAGACCGCGATGGACCTGGTCATCAAGGACGGCAGCCGGGTGGAGACCGTGTACTTCCTCATGTCCGAGGAGAACCTGCGGAAGCTCGTACGCCTGCCGTGGATCAGCTTCGGTTCGGATGCCGGCTCGCTGGCGCCAGAGGGCGTGTTTCTCAAGAGCGCGGTGCATCCGCGCGCGTACGGGAACTTCGCACGGTTGCTCGGCAAGTATGTCCGTGACGAACGGCTGGTTCCGCTGGAGGAGGCGATCCGGCGCCTCACCACGCTTCCGGCGACGAATCTCCGCCTCGATCGACGCGGAGCTCTGCGACCGGGGTACTTCGCGGACGTGGTGATTTTCGATCCCGCGACCATTCAGGACCACGCGACGTTTGCGCAACCGCACCAGTTCGCCACGGGCGTGAAGCATGTCTTTGTGAACGGCGTGCAGGTGCTGAAGGACGGGGAACACACGGGAGCCAAACCCGGTCGCGTCGTCCGCGGGCCCGGATACAAGCCGAGGTAGGGCGGGCACTCCGCTGCCCGCCGCATCCGGCGCGCTGAGGACGGCGCGCCCTGCCTGGAGTGACAGGTTCACGGTCCCAGGACCCGGTTCTTGAGTTCTGTGGATCGTCACCCTCCCCGGCTCCGCGCAGCGTCGCCCCACCGAGATGGCCGGACTGGTGGTGGGGCGAGGCTGTGCCAAGCCGTCCATAGTAATGCCATGACCATCGATCGACTCCGCGCAGCGCCCCCCCACCACTTCCTTGGCGTCAGCCGCTCCCGATCTCAGTTTGAACCGGTTCCACGAACGCGGAAGAAGCGCGGTCCGCTCACCATCGGGCTCTGGATCCTCGCTGCACCCTTTCCGTCCAAGACCGCCGCAGCCTCATGAACCCACGGGCCCCACGCGGCATCGGTGGTCGTTTCCACCGTGACCGATGTGTTGGCCGAGCCCGTAATCGAGATCTCGACCATCGCGCCCAGCCAGCGAATCCCCGCAGCCACGACGCTCAGTGGCGTGGCTTCGGCTTGCACCCGGCGCCGGCCGGCGAGATCAACCTCCACCAACCGGTAGCGGACCATCTCGGGTGCAACTGTGTCCAGGAGGGCGTAATCGCTCCGGCCGCCCAACCCGGCGCAGGGAACCAGTCCGGTCCCAACCTCGCGCCAGGCGCCGTCCGCCGCCATGCGTTCGACGAGGAAGCCGAGCACGTCGTACTCGACCCCGGTCCGCCAGCGCAGCTCGACCCGACCGGGTCCGGTGCGTTGCGCCGTGAAGGAGATGATCTGAACGGCGGTGGGTCCCGAGGCGGGCGTGAAGACGAGGCGCACTTGGGTGCCCACCTGCGCGACGGAGAACGCCCCTCCCTCCAGATCGTTCTGGAAGCCGAAGGCGTCCACGAGAAACTTGTTCGCAGCGAACTCGGTGATGCCTCCACTGGCCGTGGCGATGGTCCAGGAGTAAGCCGTGTCCGGATCGAAGTTCGCCGCCTCGCCGGGCGAACCGTCGGACAGCAGTGAGATTACCTCCACCGTGAACGGGTTGGCGGAGTCCGCCGTGATGTCGAGCACGCCGTTGACAACCAGGAGATCCCAGCCGGGCGAGGATCCGGCCGTACCGTCCGCGCGATCGATCTCCCAGTCGTAGGTTCCGCCACCCGCCCAGGTGGTGTCGTTGGCGACGATCGTGCCCGGACTCGAGCCGGGGCTGACCGTGCCACCATCCTGGATTTCGAGAGTACCTATCAGGGTGAAGTTCCCCTGCAACGTACCGCCACTGGCCACGACCAGCGTGCCGGTCAAGGTCAACGTTCCCTCGACGGTCAGCGTGCCCTGGACCACCAGGTTCCCGGCCAGGGTATTGCCGGTGCCGGGGACCAGAGTGACCAGGCCGGTGATTTCCGGGAGTGGCGTGCCGAAGTTGAAGACGCCCAAGCCGTCGCCGAGGACAATCCGCGCACCGCCCGGCCCCGCGGCGTTCGCCTCGAGGATGGCCTCGCGGAGCGAACCAGACCCGGTGTCGCCAGGGCTGGTCACTGGCAGTGTCACCGGTGCCGGCAGGATTTCGATGACGAACGACATCTCGACAAATTCACCGTCGGTATCGGTCGAGCGGACGCGGACGTCGTAATAGCTCGACCAGGTTCGATCGAACTCCTCGGCGGTCAGAAGCTGGTCACCATCGATCCAGAAGGCGTAGTTCCCCCAACTCCCCTCCCCCTCCACCAACTCGTAGAGGAACGAGTCCCAGGGATTGGCGTCGATGGTCTGGAGCGTGCCCACAAGGCTGCCTATCGGCAGATGTTCCTCGACGCTCGTCGGGTCGAGTTCGATCGCGGTGGGCGGTTGGTTCGCCTCCGCCGTGGCGGCGACGCGGAAGATCGTCCCGGCGCCCAGGGCATCGACATCGACATACGTCGTCCCGCCGACCTGCGTGGAGCCGTAGAGCACGCCATCCGTCCCGAAGCCAACGCCGTTCGGAAGCCCGCCGTCAGTCCCGGAGAAGGTGTGCAGGAAATCGAAGCCCGACCCGTCCTTTTGGATCGTAAAGACGGTCGCGCCGGTTCCGTCAACATAACCCGCCGTCACACCGTAGAGTGCCCCGCTTGGGCCCTCGACGAGCGCACCGTGTGGATATCCCCCCCAAAAGCCGGCGTGGTCATGGACCACCTGAAGCATGCCGCTCCCGTCGAGTTTAAAGAGCGCGCCTCCATCCCAGAGGCCGCCAAAGCGGGACACGCCGTACCACGCGCCGTCGCTTGCCTGAAGCATCGCGCCCGCGGGATTCTCCAGCACCCCGTCGGCGCAGTCGTGCAAGACCTCGAAGTCGGTGCCATCTCGCTTCAGGCGGAAGATCGTTCCCGGACCGTGCTCACCGAAGAGCTCGACGAACTCGCGGCCGCCGTCATAGCAGGTGCCGTAGAGCATCCCGTCGTTACCGAGAGCCAACCCGTTCGGGGCATTGCCGTCGGTCCCGATGAACGTGTGCAGCACCTGGAAGTCTGATCCGTCCTTGTTAAGCCGGAACACGGTGCCGCACAGCCCGGCGCCGCCATGAGCCGCCGTTCCGTACAGCACGCCATCGCCGTCTTCGATCAGCGGTGCGGTGGGATTGGCGCCGTCGGCGTTCTGAAACTCGTGCAACACCTCGAAACCAGTCCCATCTTTGCTCAACCCGAACACAACGCCGATATGGCCGCTTCCACCCTGTGAAGTCACCCCGTAAAGACGGCCATCGCTGGCCTCCATCAACCCCACGGGGTAATATGGCTCGGGCGAAGTCCAGTCGAACTCATGCAGCAGTTGGAAGCCGGTCCCGTCCGGCGCCAAGGTGAACACAACCCCGCCCAAGCCGTCCCCACCCGCCGCGGCGGTGCCGTACAAGCGGCCATCACTCCCCACGACCAGAGGTGCGGAGGGTTCCTGTCCATCCGAGCCGCCGAAGGAGTACAGGGACTCAAACCCGGAGGGAGGCGGAGCGCCGGCTCGGGCTGGCGTGAACGCTAGTCCCGCCAGGCAGAGCGCAAGGAGCATCCAGGGACGCGGGGGCATCGGTCGGTTCGTTCTCATGTCAAATTCTTGGGCGGCGCGCCTTCTGGGCGAGCTTGCTCCACCCCCTTACCGAAGGAACGCGGGAGAAAAGTTACACGATCCGCGTATGGTCGGCGGAACAGGGTGGCGGCAGTTTCGACGCGGCGGCGGGCAACGGAGTGCCCGCCCTACCTACCCGGCTGAAGTGGGTAGGGCGCGTTACTCCGTGCGCGCCGGTTTTGGCTTCTTTCCCACTCGGAACGGTGCTATTCCCCCGCCATGGACCTGCCTCAGCGTGGACGTCTCCTGCACGAGATTCCTGCTTGGGTGCCGGACGGCAGTCTCTTCCTGATCACGATCAATTGCGCCGTTCGCGGGCAGAACCAACTCGCTCACGCGGGCGTGGGCGATGCCGTCCTTGCCGCGGGAGCGTTCAATCACGAACGGCACGTCTGGTTCTGCCGCGTCATGTTACTAATGCCGGATCATTTGCACGCGATCCTGGCGTCTGGCCGGGAGCCAGGCATGAAAGCCGTCGTAGCGAACTGGAAGAGGTTCCTCGCGGCGAAGCACGACATCCAGTGGCAGCGCGATTTCTTCGACCATCGCCTGCGCGATCATCATGAGGAGACAGAAAAGCTCGATTACATCCTCCGGAATCCTATGCGCCGAGGATTGGTCGACCGTGTGGAGGATTGGCCGTGGGTGTCTCGGCCTAACGATCGACTGCCACCGTCTTTTGGCTGGTAGATCTGTGCGGCGGGCAACGGAGTGCCCGCCCTACCTACCCGGCTGAAGTTGGTAGGGCGCGTCACTCCGTGCGCGCCGAGGTCGTAACCCGCGACACCCCCCCACCAACCCTTGCGGCGGGCAGCGGAGTGCCCGCCCTACCCGGCCGATCAGTTTGGGGTCGTCCTTGCCGCCCACACGACAGAGGTCCTACGCTGCGGCATGTCTCCACGCTTGCGATCCCCCGGCGAGGCTCACCTCAAACCCACCAACGTCCTCCATGGTGCTGGCCGCAGTCCGTGGCCGGTGGCGGTGGCGATCCTCGCCTTCCTGTCCGCAGCAGGTGCCACCCAGCCGGCCGCAGCGGCGGAGGGCGCCGGGCTTAGCGTCGAGAACGACCGCGTTTTGGTCGAGACCCGCACGCTGCGCGCGATCCTCGAACGCGGCGTGCTGACGTCCCTGGTGCGAGTCTCGGACGGTCGGGAATTCGTTCGCGCCGAACCAAAACGCACGGCGGTGGGGTTGCTGTACCCGAAAGGTGAGTTGGTGCCCTTGGGGAATGAGCCCGGAGACCAGGTCCGGGTGCGGCGCATCAACCCGACGCGCGCGGAATTCCGGATCGCGTCATGGAACGGCGACGCCATCATCACGGTGTCGGCAGACCCCGGCAGCGGAGATCTCGTGGTGGAACCGTCGGCGCACACGTCGCGTCCTGGTTTGCGGGCCTGCCGCTGGACCCTGGGCGGGATCGCGAGCGGCCTCGAGTTGGTGGCACCCTTCTTCCAGGGAATCCAGATGCCGCTCGAGGACGCATTGCTGCGCAACAGCCGCTGGCATTGGCCAATGATGTGGGAAGCGGGCTTCGTGATCTTGCAGGGTGAACACGGCGGCTTCTGGGTGCGTTGCGAGGACGCGCGCTATCGCTACAAGGCCGTGCAGGTCGGGCCGTCGGAGGACGCCCGGGCGCTGGGTTTCGAGACCGAGGCGTATGGACCGGCCGACGCCAACCTCGCGGCGGGTGGGCTGGCCTGGCGCATCAACGTGCACGAAGGCGATTGGCGCGAACCGGCCGGGAAGTACCGGGACTGGATGGCGACGGCGTACGGATTGGGCGAAGCGTCCCGGCCGGCGTGGGTGGACGAACTGCGGCTGGCGATCAGTTGGTGTCCGACCTCGCCGGCGGTGTTGGACGCGTTGGCGAAGCAGGTCAAGCCCGAGCACGTCCTGCTGCACCTGCCCAACTGGCGCACCGACCCCTACGACGAGAACTACCCGACCTACAAGGCCAGCGAAAACGCGCGTGCGTTCCTCGCGAAGGCGCGGGGCCTGGGCTTCCATGTGATGCCGCACTGCAACTCCGTGGACATGGACCCGACCCACCCGGTGTACGATGCCATCCGGGATTTCCAGTACCGCGACATAGAGTCCAGACAGATCCTCGGGTGGGTCTGGCATGATGGTCGCGGGCGTCCGGTGCCGGAATCGAACGTGGCGCGGCTTCGGCACCGGGACAAGAAGACGATGGTCAAGGTGCACCCGGGGCTGGGGTATTGGCGGTCGGTGCTGGTGGAGAACGTACAGGACGCGGCACAGGAAGTCGGATTGGAAGCGGTGTTCCTGGACGTGACCCTCACCACGTGGAACCTGCACAACAGCGTGGTCCAGTACGAGACGTCGTCGGAAGGGATGTTGCGGCTCGAGCGCGAAGTGGGCGCGATTGGCGACGGGCTCGTAGTAGGTGGCGAGGGGCGCAACGAGATCACCATGCAAGGGCAGGCGCTGAGCCAGGTGCACCTCTTCAAGAGCTGGCAGTCGAACGTCGACGGTTTCGACCGGCTCCGGACGTGTCCGTTGAACGAGTTCCTGTTCGGACGGTGGTCACGGTCGTTCGGGTACAGCGGCTTGAGCGGCGGTGACGCGGCGTCGCAGTTGCGCATCCGGCGGCACCAGGAGTTGGGGGCGATTCCGACGATCACCATTCGCTCGGCGAAGGACATCGAGCAGCCCAACGAGACGGTCGGTTCGCTGCTGCGCGCGGCGGGGAAGCAAGGCGTGGCGGCATTCCGATGACAAGTGGGCCAGCGAGGCGCGCCTCAGACCCATGAACGACTTCCTACCCAGCACGACTTCCCTCCTTTCGTTTCCCCGTTCCCGCGCGCCTCGCTCTGTAGAATCCTCGACGCGTGGAGGGGATGCAGCCATCGGATGGGAAGCAGCGAAACTTGACTGGCTCGCAACGAGTTTCGCAGTTCGAGGATTCTAGGGTCGGCGGCTTGACGAACGGCGGTGGGCTGGCCATCGTATTCACCATTGTATGACAAAGGTGCTCACGGTTCGGGTCCCCGTGGTCCTGCTCAGCCAGGCGGATGCCAAGGCGGCACGGCTGGGCCTGGACCGCACCCAGTACGTCCGCCAGTTGATCCAGCAAGACGTGGCTGAGGAGGCTGTTCGCTCGCGCGGTTTCAAATCGGAAGATCTGGCGGGGCAATTCCGGCTGGGCGGGACCTCCGCGACGAACGAGCGCGTGCGCCAGCAGTGGCGCCTGCGCCAACGATCGCGTCGTGAAGCCCATCGCTGACACGGGCTTGTTGGTAGCCCTCCTGGCGGGGGATGACCCGGCGCATCGCTGGGCGCTCGAAGCGTTTCGGAGCCACGTTCCCTATTACACGTGCGACTTGGTGGTGGGTGAGGCGGCCAGCTTCTTCCCGACTCCGGAGCCTGTGCTCCAGTTGCTGGTAAGGGGGGACCTGGTGTTGGACCCGGCCTTCGTGCTGGCGAAGGAGTTGGACCGTCTGCTGGCGCTGACGACGAAGTACGCGGACCGTCCGATGGACCTGGCGGACGCGTGCCTGGTGCGCATGTCGGAGTTGACGGCCCGATGTCGCGTCTGGACCGTGGACCGGAGTGATTTCTCCGCCTACCGGCGCCACGGGCGTCAGACTATTCCCTGTGAGTTCCCGCCCGACTGACATGCTAGGGCGCGTCACTCCGTGCGCGGTGCCCGTCCGTTTGACACCGAGGACGGTCATGGGGTGTTTTCCCACGTGGGTGACGCGCTGCGTGCAGCCGGAACCGCCACACAGGAGACCGACGGTGGCTTCGTGACAACGCCTCAGCGCTGACGGCGCCAATGAAGGAGGCCCGCTGCCACCACCAAGGCCAGTGAGACGGCCGTCGTCGCGGCCGGTTCGGGTACCGGGACGGTGTTGATGGCGAAGGCCGGGGTCCCATCCGTGTAATCAACCCAGCCGATGCCATCGGTCGTTTCGCGGTAGGCGCCGAAGGTGGCCGTGCCGGTCGGGGCGCCGCCGTTCCCCCACCACTCAAAGGACCGGTCCGGACTGTTGTCCACCACCAACCAGTACTTGGTGGCAGCCGAGAGGTTCACCGGGCCACCCGGGGTAAAGGTGTAGGTGGTCGCCGGGTCGCCGGACACCGCGCCGGGCGGGGTCAGCGTGGCGACGACGGATCCGGGGGTGTTGCTGCCGCTGTCCGCGGCGATCTGCACCAGCGCATCGTCGGGGGTGGAGTAGAAGGCGAGCCGCAGCTGGACATCGGTCAGTAGCTGCCCCACTCCGGGCGTGGTGAAGGACACGCCCATGAAAGGAAGCACTCCATCCACGGGCGCCGAGCTCGTATCATCTGAGGGCAGGTTGCCCATGAGGAGGCCTGCATTGGCGCCGGTGCTGCCCATCACGGCAAGCAGCGACGCAGCCAAGCCGGAACGGAGTCCCGTCCCCGCAGTCAGTCTGTTTATCATGTTGGTTCGTCTGGTGCGTGCGCAGCGTGGCAAAACCCCGACGGCAAGTCAATTCCTGCCCTGGCGAGGCTTTCCCGCGGCTCCGCCATCCCGGTACCTCGTCTCCACCACGGGCCGGATCGAGTGGGAGTATCCGGCGCCAAGCGCCAACGACCTCTGGGTGCTGCCGAATGGCAACCTGCTTTTCAACACCGGCCATGGCGTCCGGGAGGTGACGCGGGCGAAGGAAGTCGTCTTCGATTACCAGTCCACGAGCGAGATCTACGCCTGTCAGCGGCTGCCGGACGGCAGGGACGGTGGCCATGCCTACATGCGCAATGCGCGGCGTCTGGAGAACGGACACTACCTGGTGGCCCATTATGGCGAGCAAGTGGTGCGAGAATATGATGCAGCCGGAAATGCGGTGATGGCGATCGCGGCGAACGGCGGGCCGCACAGCGCCATCCGGCTGTCCAACGGGCACACCCTGATCTCCTGCGGCGACATGCCCGGGGGGAGCCGCGTCTTCGAGGTGGATTCCAGCGGAAAAGTGGTCTGGCAGATCCAGGGGGACGAGCTGCCCGGGATCAGCCTGAAATTCGTGGCCGGCCTGCAGCGTCTGCCCCATGGAAACACCGTGCTGTGCAACTGGCTTGGGCACGGCCAGTTTGGCCGGGCACCGCACCTGATCGAGGTCACGCCCGACAAGCGGGTCGTCTGGACCTTCGGGGATCATGCAGGGTTCAAAACGGTCTCGAGCGTGCAACGGCTTGATCTGCCGCGCGACGCCGCCCCTTGGCAACTCGCCCACTGAAAGGACCTGGCCCGGATGGCAGGGACACGACTTCCGACGCGAGATTCGCGAACAAGTCGTCGCACCGCCTCCGGGCTGCGGGAACGCCTTCGTCCACTGCTGGGCCTTCGAGATGGACAGGGATGCGTTTGCCTCTGTATTCCATGCGGCGAAGTGCCCGCCCTACCTACCTGGCAGAAGTTGGTAGGGCGAGTCACTCCGGGCGTGTCGTTCTTGCCGTCGGCTGCCCTGCGGTTCCAGGGCAACGGTTGTGGGTCGCCAGAGGCTTCTTCAGCCCATGGCCACCGACCGTCCGTTAGCCTTGCTTGAGTTTCAGGCAGTGCCATCTGCTTCCCAGAGCCAGCGCGCAGGCGAGGAGGCCACCCAGGATCGCGGGAGGCTCAGGGATGGGTGTGGTGACGGTTGCGAAGACAATTTCGTCATCGGGATGTGCGGCCAGCCACGCGGGATCGACGAACACCGCAGGGTCAATGAAGCCCTTGAAACTCGCGGAGTCGCCGAGTTCGTCATACCCGCCGGCCGATACGCCGGCTTCGAGTTTGATCCAGAGGCGCTGCCATTGGTTATAGCCCGCGGTGTAGCTCTCGAGGTGATGACCGAGATCCGTGCCGAGATTCGGGGGATTCCGGATGGGCCCGGTCCATTTGGTCCCGCCCAAGCCGGTGGCGTACTTACTTCCGAAGAAAGTGCCCGCCAGGTCCGCCGTCGCCCACCAACCCGCATCGTCGGCCGTGGCACCCCAGAAGCTGATGCTGTACTCGAAGGAGATCGGGACCGGGGTGCCCGAGGTTTGGGACGCGCCGAACCCGGCTTTCGGTCCGATCCGGAACCACCACTGGTTTGCCGTGAGGATCGTCGCGGCGTCGCCATAGTACTTGAGGTCTGCTCCGGGGACCGCCGCATGCAGTTCCGCTCCGACCTCGGGCGTCAGACCGCCGTAGGAGTGGACGGAGTACCAGGCGAACGGACTGTTGTCTTGCAGCGTGAGCCAGGTGCTGTCGGAAATGACGGTCTTGTGGTCGCCGGGAAGCGAGAGGATGTCGCCGTAAACGGTGGCTTCGGCACTCTGCGCGAACGCGGCCCCCGGCAGGAAGGCACCGAGGAGCAGGGCTGCGAGCCAGTGAAGCGTGGCGGCGCGCGTCGAGGGCGACTCGAGCTTCAGGCCACGGGTTGGCGATGTGGAAGGGTGTGGTTTCATGAGGAGGTTTTGGATTCGAGTTCGTGGCTCGTGGATGCTGGCTAAGGCCTGTGTAAGCGGAACATGCGCTGGCCTTCACGGGCCGGCAGCGCGACCTGTTTGCGCCCGTTGACTTCCTCGGGTGTCGCGTTGATTTCGCTCCAGCCCGATCGCTCCAGTCCGGCCTTTTCCTGGAGGTGCCAACCCGGGTCCGAAGCCGGCCAGGAAACCGTGACGGTCTTGTCCGCCGTGGTTTGGATTGCGAGCCTGGAGCCGGCCGGGGTCTTCAGCACGCCATCGAAGCGCCACGTGGCCACCCCTGCGTAGGCGTTGCAGAAGACGTTGTCAGAGTGATCGGCATCGTCGCTCGCGTCGGTGTCCGAGAACATGAAGGCGCCGGTCACGACGCCCTGGCCTCCGGCCCCGGCGAGCTTGCCAGTGCCGCCGGTGATGGCGACGTCGTAGTGGAGCAGGTACATGCTCGGGTTTGCCTTCGGGTCCTGCGGGTCGGGATCGGCCCAGCCCACCACGTCGGCGTTGAGCTTCTCGCCGGCCAGCGTCGTGATGGTCATCGTGCCGGAGAGGCAGAAGGCGTGGTTGCCCGCGCAGGCGCTGCCGCCGTTGATGCTGACGTTGAACCCCACAACGCAGTTGCCGAGGTTCGACACCTGGACGATGCCGCGCACTTCATGGAGCCACGGGAAGACCGGGGCGCCGTTGGTGTCGAACACCGGGGTCAGGTTGAAGACCGTCCCGGCCGTAATGGTGACCGGAGTCTCGACCGGCGGATCGGCGGCGTGAGACGGTGCCGCGGTGAAGGCGAGGATTACGGCTGCTCCGAGGGCGACGCCGGGCTTCCACCAGGCCGGAGATAACGATGGAACAAGTTGCATAGTGCGCCTTTCTGTATTGGATGGGACTTGGTATCTGTTGGCGTTCTTCCGCCACCGCCATACCGAAGCAAATCCTCCGAAAGGTTACCGGGGATCCCTATGAAATTGCGGGAGGGGTGGGGCGCGTCACTCCGCGCGCGCCGTGGTCGTAACCCGAGACAGCCCACCAGCCGGGGCGCCGGGCAACGGAGTGCCCGCCCTGTCTCGCTGCGGCGTACCGATTCACCCATCGCGGCGCTTGCCAGCCCTGGCCCGTCCAGCGGACGGGCGGATTCCGGATGTTCGAAAACGCGCCAGGGCTCGCTGCTGCGCCGGCCGCGGACCTGTGAGGACCTCGATACCGACGTCCCCCACCTCACTTCTTCCGGAACAACGTCACGTCCGGGTGTCGGGCTCCGGGATCGTTCAAGAGGCCGTCGTCGGTTCCCCGGAGGTGCTTGTTGAAGAAGGAGAGCAAACAGGCGTCCATCGCCAAGGCTTGCCGGCGGGAGGACTCCGAGGCATCCACGATCCAGGCGGAATCCGTGAACGTATCGTGCGTGGCGCCCTGAACGCAGAGTTGGTAGGCGTCCCGGTGCGAACGTTCGAACAGGACGGCGTTGTCCGGGCTGCCGTTCGCGGTGGTCATCGCCAGGAACGGCTTTGCCAGTCCGTTGGTCAACAATGTCGGGACGGAACCGAAGTAGGCATCCAGGAGAACCGCCGCCCTGAGCCTCGGCTCGCGGCGACTGGCTTCGGCCGCGGTGCACCCACCCCAAGACCAACCCATGATTCCGATCCGGCCCAGGTCAAGCCGCCCTTTGAACACCGGATCGTCAACGTTCCATGCCGCGAACCGATCGAGGAGGAACACAACGTCACGCACCCGATCTTCGAGGAAGTCAAAGCTCCACACATTACCGCCCAGGATCAGGCGATCCGGCGGCAGGACGGTGCCGTAGGTATCCGTATGATCACAGGCCACCACCACGAATCCGTGACTGGCGAGTTGCTGCGCCTTTTCAGTATTCTCCGTTCGCGCGGCGCGCCCTTGTTTGTCCCCCAATCCATGGGAATACAGGACGATCGGAAACGGCGCCGCGGTGCCGGCCAACGGTGCCTGGGTTCGTGCCCACGAGCCGAGCGAAGGCACGCGGTTGGTCAGGGCCCCCCAGTAAGGGGCGTGCTCGGCGAGGGCACGATCACAGTACGGGGCGAAAGCAGCTTGGCTGGCGGGAGCCGAGGTGCTTTGAGCCGGATACCAGATCGTCACCATGAAGGAAGTGTTCGTGGCGACTTGGAAGCGGTTGGTTCGTGACGCATCGCTTACGAGGCGGGTGGCGGTGCCCACCGGGTACATTCCGGTGGGAGGCGGGAACGGCGTCGAAGCCGGGTCAAGCCCGGGAGTCTGGGCGCGCAGGAGCAGGCTGCTGGCCAGGAGTGCCCACGGCACAGCGAGATAGGTTCGTTGGGATTTCATGGTGTCAAAGCCGTGGCGCCCAGCCGGGATGATTAGGGGGAAGGTGGGGCGTTTGGCGCTTCGCCGGGCACGAATGCCCGCCAGATGCGATGCGTCTCGCTGGTTGAAACCAGGAGCTGGCCATCCGGTGAAAAGGCGACATTCGGGATGTTGGTGAGGTGACCTTTCAAGACGACGATCTCGCGGCGCGTAGCGACGTTGAACAATTTCAGCACGCCATCCTGGGTCCCAACGGCAAGTGTCTTGCCGTTGGGTGAAATGGCCAAGCCCAGCACGACGCCCGCTTCGGGAGCGATGGTATCCACGTGCCCCGTATCGATATTCCACAGGTGGACCCTCCCGTCGAGGGTGCCGATGCCGACGGTGTGGGTGCCAGGCAGCCAGACCAATCGCAAGGCATGCAGGCTGGTTGGGGCCAGAGCCCGGAACAGACGCATGGTTCGCACCTCCAATACGCGCACGCCTCCATCCCGACAGGAGGCCGCCAGGAATCGGTCATCGGGGGAGAAACTGAAAGCCCGGAAGCTGTTGGCAGGTGTGTTGTTCAGCCGCCACGTCCCTTGCAGTTGGTATCGAGCCGCTTCTCGTATTTCCAGGCTTTGGGCTGCGAGCGAGGCCCAGTGGTCAGTGACATCCGGGTCCTTGGCCAGGGCAAGCCACTTCCCCCCGGGAGAATAGCGAACCCCACCGCTCGAGAGTACCGAACCGCCGCTTAAAGTCCCGTCCGACGTGTACTCTATCCGTCGCTTGAAGGTCGGTCCGTCCCAAACGCTGAACCTGTTCGTGTCCGAGACGGAGGCGATCGTTCCGCGGGGAGAAAACGCCGCCTGCGTCGCCGGCAAGGTCGCGATGACACGCTCGGATTGCACGTCGCGAACCACCACGTTCGTGCCCTCGGGACGAAGGTTGAGCCGGCCATCGGGCGAGAACTCCCAGCCCAGCGAGGTCTGGTTGTCGGTGCGGTCCAATTGGGCTCGCAGTCGGCCGACGTCCCAGAGCTTCACCGTTCCATCCAGGCTGCCGGTGACCAGGGTCTGGCTGTCGGGGGTAAAGTCGATGGACCAGAGCCGACCGGTGTGGCCGCGGAGCGTGAGCGGCTTGTTGGAGAGGTGCTCGAGGTCCCAGAGCTTGGCGGTGTGATCCCGCGAACCCGAGGCCAGCCAGCGGCCATCCTGCGAGAAGGCCACGCAATCCACGGGGCGCGCGTGCGAGCCGAGCAGAATCTGCTCATCGCTGTCCAGGCGCCACAACCGAACCGTCTCGTCCATCGAAGCGCTGGCCAGCCAGCCACCGTCCGGTGAAAACCGAACACAGGACACCATGCTGCCATGTCGGCGAAACGTCTTGAGCAGCTTTCGCGTGGTGAGGTCCCAAAGCATGATGGAACCATCGGCATGCGGAGTCGCCAGCTGTCGGCTATCGCGCGAGAAGGCGAGCTTCCAAGGGTTCGAACTATGGCCCTCCAGGCTAAGGCCCTTCTCGACTGTTGCCGCGTCCCAAAGGAGGATGGGCCCCGGAGGTCCCAGCTTGTAGAGATCGGAACACGAGGCGGTGGCGATCCATCGACCGTCCGGGCTCCAGGCTATTCCGACAACGACGGCATTGCCCGCGCCGGTCCAGTTGGTCACGGCAGTGCGACGCTCGATATCCCAGATCATGAAGCCTGCGCCCTGCGGCGCCGCCAGCCGTTTGCCGTCGGGCGAGAATGCAACGGAGGAGCCGCTGAGCCGGTCGAGCCACCCGACTTCGCGGCGGGTCACCACATCGAGCAGTCTTGTCCCTCCGTTTTGGTGGCAGGCAGCGACGATTCTCCCGTCCGGCGAACAGGCCAATCCAAAGACGGGACTGAGGACGCCTTCAAACGTAAACGACTCGTCCCGGTGGCACAGGGCATCCAGGTAGTACCACTCGAAGCCGCGCCGGCCGGGCTGGCGGCCTTCGGGGATCTGGCGGTCGAGATTGGTACGCGGGAGCGTGATGCTGCCCCGTTCCCAGGCGGCAAAGGCGTTCGCGGTTTCGGCCACGTACAGGTTGTTCTCCAGTTCATTCCTGAGGGTGTTCAGATGGAACGAGTAGGCGGTGGCTCCGACGGCCAGCGCCATCATCAATGTCACGGACATGACCAGGAGCACCGCCACCGCGGGCCGGCGGCGCACCCACTTGCGCACAACTTCGAAACGCGTCGCCGGTCGCGCCAGGATCGGTTCGTGCCCCAGCCAACGTTCCAGGTCTTCCGCCAGCGCCCCGGCCGAGCTGTAGCGGCGCCCCGGGTCCTTCTCCAGGCACTTGAGGCAAATCGTCTCGAGGTCCCGGTCCACCGCCGGATTCCAGAACGACGGCCGCCGCGGCTCCTGGTCCAGCACCTGGCGGATCGTCTCCATCGACGTCCCGCCCGCAAACGGCGGCGAGCCCGTAAGCAACTCGTAAAGCACCGCCCCCAAGCCATACACGTCGGCGGCGGTCGTCACCGCCTTGGCGTCGCCACGCGCCTGCTCCGGCGCCATGTAAGCCGGCGTTCCCAACACCGCGTAGGTGTGCGTCAGCGTGCTCTCCTTCTGCACCAACTTCGCCAGCCCGAAGTCCGTCAAATGCGGCTGGCCGGCGGCATCCAGCAGGATGTTTCCCGGCTTGATGTCCCGATGCAGCACGCCGCGCTGATGAGCGTAGTGGACCGCCCGGGCCAACGTGGCCACGAGTCGGGCCGCGGTGGCCGGAGATCGGAGATCGGGAATTGGAGATCGGAGATCGGAGATCGGAGAACGCGAGCGGGTGGCAGCGGGAGGTTCCCGATCTTCTATCCTTCCCGATCTCCGATCTCCCAACTCCGATCTCCCATCCTCCGTCTTCGATCGCCGATCGCCGATCGCCTCCCGCAGGTTGGGACCTTCGATCAGGCCCATGCTGAAGTAGTGCTGCCCGTGGTGTTCGCCAATCTCGTAAATCGGCACGAGGTTCGGGTGGGCCAGGCTGGCGGCCGTCTCGGCTTCGGCCTTGAAGCGCTTGACCAGGTCCGGCGTCGCCAGCGCCCCGGCACTGATGAGCTTGAGGGCGACCAACCGGTTCAAACTCACCTGTCGCGCTTTGAAGACGACCCCCATGCCGCCGCGGGCAATCTCCTCGACCAGTTCATAGTCGCCGAAGTAGCGCAACCGCGTGCCGGTGAAGGGCGCGGCCGGGATCGAAAGGTCCGCGACCGTTTCCTCGGGTACACCCGGCGGGCGGGCGAGCAGGTCCAGGCCGCGGGCGAGGAGGCACTTGGGACAGAGGCCCTCGGCCGCGTGAGCCGGGAGCGCCGCCCCGCAACCCGCACAAGTGATCGGTTCGGCCGCCATCGTCACCACTTTCCGTACCGAAGCGACGCGACCGCGAGGTTACACGGTTTCTTTGCCAGACCGTGGGACACGGCGGGACTATGGCACGCCCCCGTTCCCTGGTGAAGCGGCAACCGCGGGTTCCCGCGAACACCCCACCGCCGCGGGCCGCCATGCCGTGGAAACCCCGCTCGTCGCCAAGAGCCGAGCAGGTTCAGGGTCGGGTCCGAGGATCTCTGCGCGACGTACGTGGGGTCACATCACAACTTGACGTACTCTGCATCCTCAACAATGGTGATGATCGAAGTCACGTTATCCGCCCGAATCGAAGACGATTTCAGCCGCTTCCCGCGAAGGCCACCGCTTTCGCACGCCAATCCGGGAGCGAAGGCGTGGCGGCTATGGACGGTCCTGCGGTCAACCCAGCGGACCAACCATGAACCTGAACCTGGTGTTCATTCTCGACCTCGGCTCGCACCACGGACTGGCCCTGCGGCTCCGGGAGGCACTGGGTTCCCGTTTCGCAACCGAGCTCGAGCCCCTGGGGGAAGGGAATGCCGAGGAAGCGATGGCCGCCCTCGGCCGCCGCATCAACGGCAGCCTGCGCCGTCAACAACCGGAGGTCCTCCTGCCCTGCCTGCCCGCGGATGGGAGAAAGCAGGCGGAACGCTTCTTCGCGATGGCACGCTCCGAACGGTGGGACCTGCCCGTCCTGGTGGCGTCGCAGGACGCGCGGGCCGAGGAACTCGAAGCCCTGGTCACGCTGGGGGCCGCGGACTTCGTCACGGAACCGTTCAGCACGCCGGACCTCCAGGCAAGGCTCGAGCGTCTGCGTCACGAGCATGGCACCGACGAACCGGTGATCCTCCAGCTCAAGGCGAAGTTGGGGCTCCGCCATCTCGTGGGCTCCAGCCCGCGATTCCTCGCCATGGTCCGGAAGATCCCGGCGATCGCCCGCGGCGGCACCAGCGCCCTGATCCTGGGCGAGACCGGCACGGGAAAAGAGCTCTGCGCCCGGGGCATCCATCACCTCAGCCCGCGCGCCCACAAACCGTTTGTGCCCGTGAACTGCGGCGCGATCCCGACGGAGTTGGTCGAGAACGAGCTGTTCGGGCACACCCAGGGCGCCTACACCGGGGCTGCCTCCCCGGCGACCGGCCTGGTCCAGGCTGCGGACGGCGGGACGCTGTTCCTCGACGAAGTGGACTGCCTTCCCCTGCCCTCGCAGGTCAAACTGCTCCGATTTTTGCAGGAGCGGGAGTATCGACCGGTGGGCGCGGCGAAGGCGCTGCATGCCGACGTCCGGGTGGTGGCCGCCTCGAACAGCGACCTGCCTCCGGCGGTGCGGGCCGGCCGCTTTCGACAAGACCTGTTCTACCGGCTGAACGTCGTCTCGCTCTGTCTGCCTCCCTTGCGGGAGCGGCCGGAGGACATCCCGGAGCTGGCGCATCACTTCCTGCAACGCTTCGGCGCCGAACAGGGGAAAGCGCTGAGAGGCTTCACGCCGGCGGCGCTTCAGCAACTGCTTCTCCATGACTGGCCGGGGAACGTCCGCGAGCTGCAAAACGTCATCGAGCGCGCGGTGGTATTTGCCGAGGACAGCCAGGTGCGTGTGACCGACCTGGACCTGCCAGCCGCGAGCCAGCTTTCCGAAGGGGACTCCTTCCAGGCCATGAAGGCCAAAGCGGTGGCGCAGTTCGAGCGTGCTTGCCTCCAGGGATTGCTGGCCGCCAGCGGCGGGAATATTTCTGCCGCGGCCCGGGCCGCGCGCAAGAACCGGCGCGCGTTCTGGCAATTGATACGCAAACACCGGCTGGTTCCGAAGCCGGTAGGACAATCGCCGGTCTCCGGCTAGGACCGTTTTGTCCTGGGGTGGTTTTTTCGTCGCGGCCCGGAGGTTCGGGGCGTCCGCGGGGCGGTCGCCTTTGAATCGCAGGCCCGCCGGGAATGCCGGTCGGACGAAGTGATCCTACCCTCCGTCGGGTTTCCCGCGATGGCGTGCGGCCCAGGGCGAACGTTCAAGCGGGCATCCTTCGTGCTCTGAGGCGCGCATCCTATGCGAGCAGGCCGCAACCCGGTTCGAGAGAACCGATGAACGATGACCGGATCGAACGCGAGATCCTGGAATACCTCGCCAGCCATCCCGACGCCCAGGACACCTTCGAGGGCATCGCGGAGTGGTGGTTGCTGGAGCACTGGATCCGTCACGAAACCGGGGTGGTCCAGGCGGCCTTGCAGAAGCTCACCGCGTGCGGACGCATCGTGGAACGGAAGGGGCCGGATGGACGCCGGCATTACCGGTTGAGCCCGGGACGCTGATGAACTTCTGGCAGGAAACACACTGGTTCGCCGTGCAGAGCAAACCACACGCCGAGTCGCTCTCCGCGGAAGGGCTGCGGCGGCTGGACCTGGAGGTGTTCCTCCCGAAGGTTCGGGTGCTCGCTCCCGTAGGCGGCATTCGTCGCTGGGTGATCAAGGCGCTGTTCCCCGGATACTGCTTCGCCCGCTTTGTTCCCCTGATGTCGTTGAACGCCGTGCGGAGCGTCCGGGGCGTACTGCGCGTCGTGGGAAGCACCCGAACGCCGCTCCCCCTCGCGCCCGAGATCGTCCACACCTTGCGCGAGCGGGTGGCCGCTGACGGATTTGTTCCTTTGGAGCCAAGGCCGCTGCAGCCCGGGGACCGCGTCCGCATCGAGGGCGGACCGTTCGCGGGCTGGATGGGACGGGTTGAACGCGAACCGGACGATCGCCGCCGGGTTTGCATCCTTCTGGAAGCCCTGCAGCAGGCGCGGGTCTGGCTGGACGAAGTCTGCCTCGAGGTCGCCGGGGAAGCCGCCTAGGCGGGCGCCCGGCGGTTTGAAGGGAATGGGCCGGGTCTTGCCGGCGTGCGGAGCTTTGCCGCAAAGGCGCATCACCCATCTTGATTGCTGAGGAACGACTGCCGTGGCGGACTTTCCTGTCATCCGTGCCGTGAGCGAGACCGTGCGTGAACTGCTGCGCCAGCACATCACGCAATCCCAGGATCCCGGCATGCAGAACGTCCCCATCGACCTGCGCTCCCCGCGTGACCTCCGGCAGGACAGCGTCGGGCGGGCGGTGTCGCTGTGGCTGTACCGGGTCGTGCGCAATCCGGACATGTTGAATCATCCGCCGCCCCGGCCGGCGCCAGACCAGCTCTCGCGGCGTCCGCTTCCGATCGATTTGCATTATCTCCTGACGCCGGTCGCCAACTCGCCGGCGGACGAACAACTCCTGATCGGGCGGGTGCTGCAGACGATGAACGACCACGCCGTGCTGAGCGGAACCGACCTTCGCGATGAGTTGGAGGGAACCGACGCCGAGTTGCGCCTCGTGCTCGAGGCCTTGAACCTGGAAGAACTGACCCGCGTCTGGCAGGCGCTCCAGGAACCCTACCAGCTTTCGGTGAGTTACATGGTCCATCTCGTGCGCATTGATTCGGCGCACGACCCGGTCCGCGGCCGATTGGTGATGGAACGTCACCTGGACCATCGCCAGGTGGTTTCGGTCGGGTAACCGCGACGCACCCGCGCTTTTCATGGGCACCGACATCCTCGTCGAAGAGCATCGTTACACGGTCGTGGAGGACACCACCGACGTATTGCGGGTGCTGCTGATGGGCCGCGCCGTTGACGAATTCACGGGATTGGGCGTTGCACCGCAGGTCAGCGTGCGTCCTGACCACTTCAGCCTGAAGGCGCTGGTGGAAGGCTGGTTCGCGGTCTCAGGTCACCCGGAGCGAGACTTCCCTCGCCTGACCTTGTCCAGCTACACCCTGCAACTGACCGTGCAAGCTCCCGGGTATCGCGATGCCGGCTTGAGCGTCGGAATCCCCGCGGGAGGCCATTTCCCCATCAGCCTTCCGGACGTTTCTCTCCGCCCGTTGCCGGTCCGCCTCGAGGGCCGGATCACCAAGGCAGCCACGCCGCATTCGCCGATCCCAGGGGCGTTGGTCTTTGCCCAAGATCCTGGTCGCCACGCGCTGTTGTTGCGAATGCCGATCCGAAAGGACCGGCCCGCGGGTACGGTGGTTCGGGAGGTGAGTCTCGCGCCGTCTGCGGTGGTTGGCCCGCCCAAGCAGCTCGCGCGTCCGGCGGCTCGCGGACACACGACGCTCCTGCTGAATGACCGGCAAGGACTCCAGGTGGGCCGGATCCTGCGCACGGGCGATCCCATCCTGGGTCAGCTCGTGCGCATCCAGTCTGTCGCCACGAGCCCGACCGATCTCACCCAGCCCGGTGAGGTCACGGTGACCCTGCCACTTTCGCGAAGTCTCCCGGAAGGCGCGCCCTGCACGCAGTTGACGCTTACGCCGGTGAACCCGCCTGACAAGCACCTGCAGCAGACCGCGGCGGAGGGTGAAGCGATGCTGCTCCTCGATTCCGACGTCAGCGCCGCCGCCATCGAACTCACCAACCCGCCTGGCCCGTCGGAGTACCACGATGTCGGGGTGCTCACGGATGCGGCCGGGTTCTATGAAGCCGCGGGGATCGGCGGAGTGACGGAGTTGCGCGTCAACACGCGGGCGGCCGGGTTTCCGACACCCCCGGCCCCGCTGATCCTGGGAATGATCTACCGCCGGCCGGTTCACCTCGCGAACTGGCAACTCTGAAAAGCCGTTTGAACCACGCAAAGGGAGTAACGAACCATGCCTGAATACCTGTCGCCCGGAGTGTACGTCGAAGAGGTGGATACGGGCCCACGCCCCATCGAAGGGGTCAGTACCAGCACCGCCGCCCTGGTCGGGGTGACCCAGCGCGGGCCCGTCGCGGGTCCGCCGCTCCTGGTCACCAGCTTCCCCGAGTACCGTCGCGTCTTCGGGGGGTACCTGGACGCGACCTGGGGGGACGCCCGCTTCCTGCCGCACGCCGTCCAGGGATTCTTCGAGAACGGCGGGCAGCGCGTTTACATCAAGCGCGTTCTCGGGAACGGCGCACAAGCCAGCGGGTTGGATGTGGCGGATGCCATCATCACGCGATTGCGCGAGGACGCCCCGGCGGGGGCCGTCACGGCCAGGCTCGAGTCGCAACGCGGCGTCAGCAATGGCACCAACCTGACCTTTCGCGAAACGGTGAGCGGCGCGGTCGTGTCCGAAACGCGTGCCGTCACCAGCTACGATGCGGACACGGGCGAGGTGGCGTGGGCAGCGCCGCTGGGATCGTCGTTCACGCGCGATGCGGCTTCCGTCCAGATCCGGGCCGCGGCCGGAAACACGTTACGCGTCGAGGCCAAGGATGCCGGGGCTTGGGGTCGCGATGTGCAGATCCGTTTCGAGCCGACGTCCGCCGCCCAAAGCGCGATGGAGCCGAGTCTGGTGATCCCCATTCAGGCCATCGCGGCGACGCCAGGATTCAGCGGCGCCGGGCCGGCACCCGGCGCGACGACGATCGGCCTCACGGTTGGTCATGGCCTGCAAGTGGACGACCTGGTCGCGTTCGAGCGTGGTACCACCATCGAGACGCGGGTGATCACCGTGGCGAACCCGGGAAGCGTGGACTGGGCCGGGCCGTTGCTGAACGACTTCACGGCGGGAAGCACCATCCGGTTGCTCACCGCCGTGCGCGCCGGTGGGACGCAGGTGCTCGTGCCGGCCGCTCTCGGCGCCTTGCTCCAGGTCGGCGATCTGGTGCGCATCAACGGCGGCGGCGTCGAGGAAGATCTCGACATCACCGCCATCGGCGGAGGCGACACCCAGCTCACCATCAACCCGGCCACGGCGAACTCGTACCGTCTGGGGGACACGCTCACGCTCGTGAGCGTCGCCGTGCGCGCCGGTGGCAACGCCGTCAGGGTGGTATCGGCCCGGTCCTTCTACCCGGGGGCGCTGGTGGAGCTGGATAACGGCTCGGAGCGCGAGTATTTCACGGTCGCATCCGTCAGCGGCAACGACATCTCCTTGAGCGGCGCCACGGTGAACGAGTTCCGGATCGGCAACCCGGTCCGCCTGGCGGAATTCAAGCTCTCGGTTCGCTACCGGAATACGGAGGCCTCGATCGACCAACTCGAGGTGTTCGAGCGCCTGAGCCTGAACTCCTCCGTCGCGGACCATTACCTCACCTCGGTGGTCAACGGCCGTTCGACCCTGATCACGGTCCAGGACCTCGCGGGCCCTGCCGTGCCGTTTCCGAATCCCAGCACCGCCGCGGGGACTTGGGAGAGCCTGCAGGGCGGCAGCGACGGCACGCCTCCGCCCGATGGCGCCTTTCTGGGCGTGGACAACGGCCCCGGCGCGCGCACGGGCATCGAGGCGCTCACGGACATCGATCAGATCAGCATCGTGGCCGTGCCCGGGAAGACGTCGCACGTCATCCAGCAGGCGTTGATAACCCATTGCGAACTTCTGAAGGACCGCTTTGCGGTGTTGGATCCGCCGTTGGGCTCCACGATTCAGGCGGTGCAGAACTTCCGCAGCCAGTACGACACGCGTTACGCGGCGCTCTATTACCCGTGGGTCACGATCCGCAACCCGGCCGACTCGCTGGATCTCAGCGTCCCGCCGTCGGGGCACGTCATCGGCATCTACGCCCGCACGGACGTCGAGCGGGGGGTTCACAAAGCCCCGGCGAACGAGGTCATCCGCGGGATTCTGGGCTTCGAACGGGACAGCAGCGGCTTCGAGCGGCTCGTCAACAAGCGGGAGCAGGACATTCTCAATCCCAGCCCCACGAACATCAACGTCCTCCGCGACTTTCGCGCGGACAACCGCGGGCTCCGCGTCTGGGGGGCGCGCTGCCTCACCAGCGACACGCCATGGAAGTACGTGCCGGTGCGGCGCCTCTTCATCTTCCTCGAGGAGTCGATCGACGAGGGCACGCAATGGGCGGTGTTCGAGCCCAACGACGAGGAACTCTGGGCCACCCTGCGCCAGAGCGTATCGGATTTCCTCACCCGGGTCTGGCGGGACGGCGCCCTCTTCGGCGCGACCCCCGAGGAGGCCTTCTTCGTGCGGTGCGATCGCACCACCATGACCCAGGACGACATCGACAACGGCCGGCTCATCATGCTCATCGGCGTGGCGCCGGTGAAGCCCGCCGAGTTCGTCATCATCCGCATCGGGCAGAAGGCGGGCGGCGCCGAGATCGAAGAACTCTGATCGCGCCGGCCGACCCCGCTCCCTGCCGATCTCTCAAGCGAAAGACTGACCTATGGCTGAAACCGGAAAGCGCAATGACCCCTTTCGGGGCTTCAACTTCCAGATCCAGATCAGCAACACCTCCGTGGCGGGATTCCGCGAGTGCAGCGGCCTCTCGTTCACCACGGATCCGGTCGAGTACCGCGAAGGCACCGACAAACCACTCCACCCGCGCAAGCTCACCGGCATGCGCAAGTTTGCGAATCTCTCGTTCAAGCGCGGCATCACCGACAACCAGGAACTCTGGAAGTGGTACAAGAACGTGCTCAACGGCCGGACCGACCGCCGCAATGGCACGATCGTGCTGCGAAACGAGGAACACCAGCCGGTCGTACGCTGGAAGTTCGAGAACGCCTTCATCACCAAGTACGAGACCTCGAACTTCAACGCGACCGGCAACGACGTGACCATCGAGACGATCGAACTCGCCGTCGAACGCGTCGAGATCGAGTAATCCCTCCGACGCGCACCACTCCGGCATGGCGATCCACGTCACCCCGGGGGTCTACTTCGAGACCCTCGACACCGACCGCTCGCGGATCCGCGGCCTGCGAACCGACATCGCCGGACTCGTCGGGATCGCGGAACGCGGCCCCTTGCATCGGCCGATTCGGGTGAGTTCCCAACCCCAGTTCGCCGCAGTCTTCGGCAGCTTCATCGCGGAAGGCTACCTGGCCTACGCGGTGAAGGCCTTCTTCGAGAACGGCGGTCGCACCTGCCACGTCGTTCGCGTGGCCGCGGCCACACGTGAAACCCGGACCCTGCCCGTCCTGCAGCCTGCGGACCGCGCCTCGTCCCGGGTGGGCGATGTGTCCGGATTCGCCGCGGGCGCGGTCGTCACGCTTCACCAGACCTTGCACGCCGTCACCACGGGCGCCGTCCAGCCTGCGGATCGGATGTCATCGCTGGTGCTCGAGGTCGCGGGCTTCACGCCACGCGCCTGGGTCCAGGTGGCCCAGGCGGGCGCGATCGCGTGGCGGCGCGTTCAGGCGGTGGACCCGGTGCTCAAGGTGCTTCAGTGGGAAACGGCGCTTCCGGCCAGCCTGAACCTGGCGCAGCCGATCCAGTTCGGGAGCGACTCCCGGGCCGAGCAGCGCCTTGCCAGCGTCGCGCCCGGCGTCCTCGCGTGGGAGGAACCGCTTCCCGCACTGTTCGCCCTCGACCTGCCGTCAATCATCGCCCGCCCGGTGACGTTCACCACCGGGGCGGGTTCGGCAAACGGCGTGTTTCTCGACAACCAACGGGAGCCGGTGCTGGCGTGTGAAGCCGCCAGTCCCGGCGCCTGGGGCAACGCGCTCGCGGTTCAGCTCAGCCGGTCTCATCTCCACGCCACGCGGGCTCAACCCGGGCCGCAGCCAAGTGCACATGATTGGCTGACGGTCGAGGACACCACCGGCTTCGAGGTGGGCACCCTCGTGCGCCTCTTCCAGGATGGCTCGGCCGGCGAAGTGCACCGCACCGTGACCGCCATCGACGCCGTCCGGTCCCGCTTCCGATGGGACGCCCCGTTACCGGCGACGTGGTACCTCGACCCGATCACCCTTTCGACGGCGCTTTCGCTCGAGAGCCAGGAATTCGGACTTACGGTTTACGAGCGCGGGCTGCCCCGGGAGAGCTTCTCGAATCTGTCCCTCGAGCCGAGCCACGCCGCCCGCCTGGTCGAGACGGTGATCAACACGAACTCGGCGCTGATTCGCGTGCGCCGTTTGCAGCCGGCGTCCAATGCCGCCGATCCCGGGCACTGGCCCGATCCCACCGCCGAAATCCTGGAGCAGGGTCGCCTGCGCCTGGTCGGCGGCAGAAACGGCACCGCTGGGCTCGAAACGGAGGACTTCACCGGTGTTGAGATCGAAGGGGACTTCCGCGGCCTGCGCACCTTGGAGGAAGTGGATGAGATTTCGTTGGTGGCGATTCCGGACATCCATATCCGGCCGGTTCCGCCCATCACGTTTCAGGTCCCGCCGCGACCCCTGGGGGATCCGTGTCTGCCGTGCGGCACCCCTGCCCTGCCCGCTGAGCCGCCCCCGCCGGGACCCACGGAGGATCCGCGCGCGTTCAGCCTGGATGAGATCCACGCGGTCCAGCAGGCGCTCATCCGCCACGGCGAAACGCTCCGGGACCGACTGGCCGTGCTCGACGCCCCTTGGTTCGACAGCGCGGTGGCAGCGATGGACACGGCACTCATCCAGAGCTGGCGGGCACGCTTCGAAACGAAATACGCGGCCTTGTACTACCCGTGGCTTCTCGTCGTGGACCCTCTGCAGCCGAGCGAGGGATGGGTTCGCCCGATTCCTCCCAGCGGCCATGTCCTGGGTTTGATGGCCCGGACAGACCACGAGGCCGGGGTTCACGTCGCGCCAGCCAACCGGGAGTTTCGCTGGGTTCAGGGCGCGACGTCGCTGGTCTCGCCCGAATTGCAGGGCGTTTTGAATCCGCGCGGGATCAACTGCATCCGGAGCTTTGCCGGTCGCGGCATCCGGCTGTATGGCGCCCGCACCTTGAGCAGCGACCCCGCGTGGCGCTACGTGAACGTCCGGCGGTTGATGATGATGATCGAGGAAGCGGTCGAAGAATCCGTTCAGTGGGCCGTCTTCGAACCGCACTCGATCGAGCTTCGCGTCACGCTGGTGCACGCGATCTCCAGCTTCCTCCAGGCCCAGTGGGAGCGGGGCGCCCTCGTTGGCAATACGGCCGAGGAAGCGTACTTCGTGCGGTGCGACGACACCAACAACCCGCCGTCTGAAGTCGACCTCGGGCGTTTGCTGGCCGAGGTCGGCGTCGCGCCCGTGCGCCCCGCGGAGTTCATCGTGTTCCGGATTGGGCGGACGCGCGACGAACTCGAGATCGACGAGTAGGCATCGCAAGGACACCCATGGCCACGGGCACGCGCGACGATCCGGTCCTCGGCTACAACTTCCTCGTGACGCTGATCGACTCCGGCGGCAAGGCGGAGGACCTCTTCACCTCGTTGCAGCGGCCTCCCCTGGGCGGGTTCAGCGAGTGCAGCGGGCTCGAGATGACCATGCAGCCGGAAGAGTATCGCGAAGGCGGCCGGAACCACGCCGTGCTCAAGTTCGCCAACCGCGTCACCTGGACGAACATCCGGCTCCGGCGCGGCCTGGCCACGAGCAACGCGCTGTGGGACTGGCTCTACGCCCTCGTGGAGGGCCGCGTGCAACGCCGCGACGGCATCATCACGCTGCAGAACGACCAGCGCCGTCCCGTGCGGATCTGGCGATTCACGCGCGGGCTGCCAATCAAATGGAACGGGCCGTCCTTGAACGCCAGCCAGAACCAGGTGGCCATCGAGGAACTCGAGATCGCGCATGAAGGCATGAAACTGGGAGCGGCCGCCGCCCTGACGCTCAACGAAGCCGGCGGTCTCCTCGGAATCTGAAGCCATGAACATCCAGATCGGCGAAATCAACAGTCGCGTCCGGATCGAGGACCGCCCGGGCGCCCTGCGGGTCCAGGACATCGAGTACATCCTTCAGCTCGTGCGGGAGGAAATCGCGCTCGAGCGGCGGCGCAACGAGGAACGGGATTACCGTCGGAACGTCTCGGACGCCGGTGAATCGGCCGCGGTCTGCTGACCGACGCCGCGCCGTAACACCCGATGAAACCTGCCCACGCCACCTTCACGCGACTGAACAAGTTCGGTGGCGAAGTCACGCCCGGGCTCGAGGTTCAGTTCAATCCGACCGAGTACACGCTCAACAAGGCCAACCAGGTGGCCGAGGTGACCATCCCCGGTCTTGACTCGCCGATCCTCCAGTTCGTCCGGGGCCAGGCCGAGACCCTCACGCTGGACCTCTTCTTCGACAGCACCGACGGCGGATTCGACAGCAACGCCACCCCGGTCACACTCCGCACCGACGAGTTCTACGGCCTCATCAAGATCGAGAACGACATGCACGCCCCGCCGATCCTGCTGGTCACGTGGGGTGGCGTGTGGTTCCCCGGCGGATCCCGGTCCCGTTTCAAGTGCGTGGTCGAGAGCGTGCGTCAGCGCTTCACGCTTTTCAGCGACGAAGGCGTGCCGTTGCGAGCCACGCTCACGGTAACCCTCAAGGAGTACAAGACGCTCACCCAGCAACTTTACGAGCTGAACCTCCTCTCCGCCGATCACACCAAGGCGCACATCGTGCAGGAAGGCGACACCCTCAGCCGCATCGCGTTCCAGGCCTATGGGGATGCCGCGTCCTGGCGCGCGGTGGCCGACGAAAACCGGCTTGTCGATCCGCTCGACCTCGAGACCGGACGCATCCTGCGCCTGCCGCCGCTGATCTGAACCGCCCTCCCTGGCTGCCGTGTCCGACCGCGTCATTCCGCTCCTCGAAGAGACCGAGACGTTCTATGTGCCCTCGTTCGAAGTGCGCATCGCCAACCAGCAACTGCCCCGGGATGTCGTGCGCGACGTGATCGAGGTCACCTATGAAGACAACATCGAGAAGATCGATTCCTTCAGCCTCACGATCAACAACTGGGATGCCGAGGAACGCAAGCTCAAGTACACCGGCCCGGAGCTTAAACCCGAGGCCGGGAGCGCGGCGGCCCGGCTCGCAACACTCTTTGATCCCGGCAAGGAACTGCAGCTCCACCTCGGATACCAGGGCGCGAACCATAATCTCCGCCTGATGATGACCGGCTACATCACCACGCTCGAACCGGCCTTTTCCGAGTCCTCCGCGCCCGTGCTGACCGTGCGCGGGTTGAACGTCCTCGATCGCTTTCGACGGCGCCAATACACGTGGGCCTGGCAGCAGCCGCGGGACCGCACCAAGGACAGCGAAATCGCCCGGCAACTGGGTCGGGCACCGGACAATCGCGCCGGGCGCCCCGGCCTGGATATCGAGGTGCGGACGGTGCCGGAAGCCGAGGCGGAGGAGGAGTCCCAGTCCCACGTCTACATGAACAACCAATACCCCATCCTGTTCCTGCTCGAACGGGCGCGACGGCGGGGCTATTCCGTGTTCATCGTCGAGGAAACCCGGAACGGCCAGCCGCACCGCTACCTGCATTTCGGTCCCTCGCCGGCCCTTCGCGAGGTCACCTACGAGCTTCACTGGGGCCGATCCCTGGTGCAGTTCCGTCCCACGCTCACGACCACCCGGCAGCTCAAGAAGGTCATCGTCCGGGGTTGGAACCGGCGCACCAACCGCCCGATCGAGGGCGTCGCGGAATTGAACCAGACGGAACTCAATTCCGACCTCCACGCACTGGCTCGCGAAGCCGGACGCGAGGAGGTGATCACGGACCAACCGGTGCACACCGTACAGGAGGCAAGGCAGCTCGCGCAGTCCATCCTGCGCCGCCAGTTGCAGGATTTCGTCAAAGCCACGGGCACCACGGTGGGGCTTCCGGACCTTCGCGCCGGTCGCGCGCTGGTGATCAAGGGAACCGGATACCGCTTCAACGGCCGCTACTTTGTCACCCAGACGACCCACACGATCAACAACTCCGGCTATCGCACGACCTTCCAGGCGCGCCGTGAACAATCGGGCGCAACGCCCCCGGCCAGCGTGTCCGCATGACGACCAAGATCTACGGCGTCGTGGTGGGCGTCGTCCGGGACCGGAACGATCCCGACAACGAGGGGCGCATCCAGGTCGATTTTCCCTGGATGACGGGCCAGACCCGCAGTTACTGGGCGCCGGTGGCCCGGTTCATGGCCGGGCGCGGCCGCGGCGCCTGGTTCCAGCCGGAGCTCGGCGACGAGGTCCTGGTCGCCTTCGAGCACGGCGACGTCCAGCATCCGTTCATCGTGGGCTTCCTCTGGAACGGCGAGGACACGCGACCGGATCCGGGCGAACCCGAGCTGCGCAAGTTCCGATCCGTGAACGGACACGAAATCTCCTTTTACGACCCGGAGGTGGCGAGCGGCGACCAGGGTTACCTGCAGATTTCGGATGCGCACGGAAACGTCATCAAGCTGGAGAACGGAAACCTCTCGATCACGGGTCGCGGCCGGATCGAGATCCGGGCTCCGGCCGTCATCATCAACGGGCGGCCCGTGGCCATCACGCCCAGCCCGATCTGAGTTCACGCACCGCACATGGCCGAAAAGTGCATCAAGTTCCCGCAAGTACCCCCGCTGAGCATTCCGTTGCCGATGGGGGTGGAATTGAAGGCGTTGGTGGATCCTTCGAAGGGGCCGCCCACGAACTGCGCCGTCGTCCACAGCCTGATGTTACAGCTCATGCCGCTGCTGGCGGGACTGACCTGCATTCTGCGCATGTTGAACGTCTTCGCCGTCTTGAAGGGTTTCGTCGAAAACCCGCTCAACGTGCAGAAGGCCGGTGAAGTGGTGGGCGCGCTCGCGAAACTGGTTCCGTGCTTCGGGCTCGTGGATCCGCTGGCGCTCTGCCGCATGATCAAGGCGATCCTGCAGATGCTCCTCAGCTATCTCCAGTGCATCCTGGACGCGGTGAAGAGCATCCTGGATTTCCAGGTGGGCCTGGACTTGAACTCGGCGCAGGGCAACCCCGTCCTGCTCGGCACGCTCGAGTGCGCGCAGGACAACGCCGCGATTTCGTTGCAGCAAATCCAGGAAGCGATGGCGTTCATCACCCCGCTTATGGACCTGATGCAACCGCTCCTCGAGATTGCCCAACTCGAGCTGAAGCTCCCTTCGATCGGCGACATGGCGGGCAAGGACGTGCAGCAGACCGTCGACTCGATGCAGGCCGCCATCGACAACCTGCGCCAGGTCATTGACTCCATTCCGTGCTGAGATGGGACGCGACTTCCTCGGAACCGGTTGGGCCTTCCCCGTGCGGGTGACACCCCGCGGCGGCTTCAGCTATGTCTCCGCCGATGCCGACATCGCCCAGGCGTTGTGGATCATTCTCGCGACGGCGCGAGGCGAGCGCCAGATGCTGCCCCGGTTCGGTTGCGGCATCCACGACTTTGTCTTCGCCCCGAACAACCCGGCCACGCGGGCGGGCCTTGCGGACCAGGTGCGGCAGAGCCTGCAGGAATGGGAACCGCGCGTCGATGTGCTGGACGTCGATGTGACCGGGCCTCCCGAGTCGCCGGAGTTGCTGCTCATCCGCGTGAACTACCGCGTCCGGTCGAACAACGCGTTTCACAACCTGGTTTACCCGTTCTATCTCCGCGAAGGCCGGGGCACCTGATCATGCCACTGCAAGCTCCCCTCCTGGACGACCGGCGTTTTGCCGACATCGTCAGCGAAGCCCGCACGCTGATTCCGCGCTACGCGCCGGAATGGACCGACCACAACGAAAGTGACCCCGGCATCACCCTGCTGGAGCTCTTCGCCTGGCTCACCGAGATGACCCTCTACCGGCTGAACCAGGTGCCGGACCTTCACTACGTCAAGTTCCTGCAGTTGCTCGGAATCGAATTGAACCCCGCCCAGGCCGCGCGTGCCGACCTCACCTTCGCCCTGGCCCGTGCCGACCGGGAGTTTGTCTCGATTCCCCAGGGCACCCAGATCGCCGCCGGCACCGACGCTTCGGGCCAGCCCATCCTCTTCGAAACGCTCGCGCCCCTGCTGGCCCTCGGCGCCAAGCTCGCCGCCATCCAGTCCTTCGACGGCTTCAGCTTCGCAGTCGAGACCCGCAAGAATGGCGCCGACGGGCAGTGGTTCCACCCGTTCGGGCCGCACGCACGGGAGGGCAGCGCGCTGTTGCTCGGCTTCGACTCGCCCCTCGCGTTCACCTCGCAAGTCGTCGACCTGGCCGTCTACTTGCCCGCACCCACCGGGTCCCCGGCACCCCGGAGTTGCGACCTGGACCTGGGAGTCCTCCCGCCACCGGCGACGCTGTCCTGGGAATACTGGGACGGCCGCTTCTGGCAGCCGTTCACGCTCGACAAGGACACCACGCGCGCCTTCAGCCGGAGCGGACACGTCCTGTTTCGAGGCCCGGGCGCGGCCGCGCGGAAGACCCCGGTCGGCCAGGTGACCCAGCCGCTGTACTGGTTTCGGGCGCGGCTCACCCAAAGCCGCTTCGAGAGCGCCCCGCGCGTGGAGATGATCCTGACCAACACCACGACGGCCATCCAGGCCACCACGCATCGGGATGAAGTGCTGGGCGGGAGCAACGGCCGGCCGCACCAGGCCTTCCGTCTCGCCCATGCCCCCGTGGTCGGGCGCGATCGACCCGAGACCGTGCCAGGCGCGGACGGCCGCCGCGTCTCCGTGCGCAGTCTCCGCCTCGAGGTCGCCGAATCGCAGGCAGCCGGATTCCTCGCGTGGCAGGAAGTCGACGACTTCCTGGCCTCGGGCGAACAGGATCCGCATTACGTGCTGAATCGGGCGACGGGCGAGGTCCGCTTCGGCGACGGGCGGCGTGGCCGGATTCCGCTCATCAACCGTGACACTCCCAATTCCAGCATCGTGGCGCGGGAGTACCGGAGTGGCGGCGGGGCCGGCGGAAACGTCGGGGCCGGTTTGATCGCGGAGCTTCAAACCAGTGTCGAAGGCGTCGAGAGTGTCATCAATCTCCTCGCCGCCCACGGAGGCGCCGACGAAGAACGACTCGAGGACGCCAAGCTGCGCGCCTCGGCTGCGCTCAAGAACAAGCAACGCGCCGTCACCGCCGAAGACTTCGAGGCAATGGCCCTGGCCGCCCCGGGCGCCCTGGTCCGCCGCGCCAAGGCACTCCCGCTGCATCATCCCCAATATCGGGCCGCAGCCATCCCCGGCGTGGTCACCGTCATCGTCGTGCCGGAAAGCGACGCGCCGAATCCGCTTCCGAACGAAACGACGCTCGCCGCTGTTTGCGCCCACCTGAACCGGGTGCGGTTGCTCACCACGGAAGTCCACGTCGTCCCGCCGCAGTACCGCCGCGTCACAGTCGAAGCCGAGGTGGTGGTGAAACCGGATGCCGACCTGGGCGAAGTGAAGCAAGCGGTCGAAGCGCGTCTCGTGGATTACTTCCATCCGCTCCGCGGCGGGGAGCGGGGTGGCGGATGGGAGTTTGGCCGCGACATTTTCTACTCCAGCGTCTACCGGGTGATTCTCGAAACCCCGGGTGTGGATCGGGTGCTGGACAGCCAGTTGGTGTTGTACCTGGATGAAACGCGGCACCAGTTCTGTCGCGATGTTCCGCTCGAGGAAGGCGTGCTGCTCTACTCGGAATCGCACCGGATCAGCGTGGCCTACGCCGTGGAAAGCTGAACGGGCAAACCCCGCCCCGCCCCGAACCCCGGGCTCGATCGCGCTCGGATTCGACCCGTAGTGACGTCCCCCCGCGCCATGTTTGTTGGATGAAGGCCGCCACCGATTTGTTCCTGCTCAACGCGATTGCCGGCTGGCGTATCGCCCGCCACGAGCGATTGAGCAGCGCTGCGCCTTCCACGGTGGTGGAGCTCCAGCGCGCGCCCGGAACCGCCCGTCCCCTTGTAGACGCCGCGGGCACCTTCGGCGGGTTGGTCCTTCCCGCCGCCATGACGATGGATGCAGACGGAGTGCTCTACGTTCTGGACGGCGGCCCCGTGCCGGCGCTCAAGCGCTATGACCCGTGCCGGGAGCGCTTCGAGGCCCTGGCTTGTTGCGGCGGTGCCGGGTCCGAGCCGCGGCAATTCCGCGAGCCACGAGGGCTGGCGCTGTCGCGGTTCGGCGACTTGATCGTGGCGGACACCGGGAATCGCCGGGTCCAGGTCTTCACGAAAAAGGGCCTGGCGTTGCGCCTGGTCCTCGGTCCTTACACGGTGACCCGCATCGACGGCGAGGTTCGACTCGCACCGGCACCGGCTCGGAGCGCCGTCCCGGTTGCCGGCACCCGGTGCCAGCCATCGGCGGAGTGGCAGGCCGGAACCTGGGAACCGTGGGATGTGGCCTCCGATCCCTGCGGACGCTTCTTCGTCGCCGATCGCGAGCATGGGCTCATCCACGTGTTCAACGCCGCCGGCTGCTGGCAGGCGTCGTGGGATGGGGCGTCGCCGGATTCGCCGGCATTGGTTCGCCCGATCCGGCTGGCGGTCGACCTCGAGCGTCGGCTTTACGTGGTGCAGGAGGACCGGGCCGAGGTGGTCGTATTCGATTCGGAAGGGCGGTTTGTGGAGCGAATCGAGACGGTGGATGAAGCACGCCGGAGGTTTCGGCCCCTGCACATCGGCGTCGACCCGGCCGGGAATGTGTACCTCACCAATCGCGCGACGCACCGCGTTCATGTGCACTGCCCCGGGGACCCTTGCGTGTGGAGGATGCTACCCGCTTCCTCACCCTTCCCCGCCGAGTGCAGCAGCATCGCCTTCGATCGCGCGGGGCATCCGCTCCTGGGCGACGCGCGCCGGCGCTGCATCGTGCAGGTCGAGGCAGGTGCGCGTTTCGAGGAGGAGGGCCATTTCGTGACCGAGGCCCTGGACAGCGGGATCCACCAGTGCCCATGGCATCGCGCCGTCCTCACGGGCTCGGTACCGCGGGGTACCCAGGTCCAGGTGGACACGTTCACGGCGCCAGCGTGGAAGAGCGACGAAGAGATCACCCGGCTCGCCCCCTCCCGATGGCTAACCGGTCAGGTCCACGCCGACCCGCAAGCCGCCGAGTGGGACTGCCTGATCACGAGTCCGCCAGGCCGGTTTCTCTGGTTGCGCGTCACGTTGCGTGGGGAGACCACCACGTCGCCGTCCCTGACCCGGGTCCGCCTTGAAGGCCCGCGCACTTCGTCCCTGCGCTTCCTGCCCGCACTGTACTCGGAGAACCCGGAAGGCGCGGATTTCCTGGGCCGGTTTCTCTCGATCTTCGACCGGATTCGTGGTGAGACGACGGAACTGCTCGATCGCCTGGCGGGGCATTGGGATCCCGCGGCGGCTCCGGCCTCGGCTCAAGCCGACCGCGATTTCCTGGGGTGGCTGGCCTCCTGGATCGGTCTGGCCCTGGACCGTCACTGGCCGGAGGCCCAGCGCCGCCAATTGCTGCGCCACGCCCCCCGGCTCTACGCGCTGCGCGGGACAGCGGCCGGGCTCGCCCTGCACCTGCGTCTTTACACCGGACTCGCGCCCCGGATCCTCGAACATTTCCGCGTGCGACGGTGGCTCGAACTGGGCCACGGGCGCCTGGGCGACGCTTCCCGCCTGTTCGGGGCGGCAGCGGTCCGGCGGCTGCAACTGGATGAACATGCGCAGATCGGTGAATTCCAGCTCATCGACAGCGGCGACCCGCTCCGGGACCCGTTTCACCAGTACGCGCACCAGTTCACGGTGTTCGTGCCCGTGGCGTGTCCCGCCTCGTCCACGCAGCGCCAGACGATTCAGCGGATCGTGGAGATGGCCAAGCCGGCGCACGCCCTGGCGCGGATCGAGATTCTCGAGCCGCGCTTTGAATTGGGCACCCGCTCGATCGTGGGTCTCGACACGGTCCTGGGGCGTTACCCTTCGGGTGTGAAGACGGGGGCGACCCGGTTGGGCCAGGCCTCCGTCCTGGGGCCGTCCTCCGACGAAGCCTCGCCCCCCCGTTTTCGCCTTGGGAAGCGTTCGCGACTTGGCCGCACTACCCTGATCGACTGAACCTGAGGAACCTCCATGTCCTGTTGCCCTGACCCCCATGTGAAAGACGCGTGCGTCGAGTGCGAAGTGCCGCAAATGGCGCGGAACAACTATTTCGACGGCAAACTCATCGTCGCCCGCGACCTGACGGACGAGCAACGCTATTTCCTCGGCAAGGACCGCCGGCACAACCAACAGCTCCACGGCTGGGGCGTGGTCTGCGGCCTTCGCGTAAAGCAGCACCCCAACCCCGCCTGCCGCGCCCAGTACGTCGTCATCGAGCCCGGCCATGCGATCGACTGTTGCGGACGCGAGATCCGCGTCGCGCGCGAGGAGTACTTCGATTTCCGTGCCGCCTTCCTGGCCTGGTGGAAGACGCAGCATGGCGAAGACACCCCCGCGGACGACCAACCCCGCGAGTTCCAGGTCTGCGTGCGCTACCGCGAGTGTCCCACGGAGAATGTGCCGGCGCTGTTCGAGGATTGCGGCTGCGACGACACCGCCTGCCAGCCAAACCGGATTCTCGAAGGCTACCAGTTCGAGGTGATCGTCGAACCGCAACGCACCCCGCCCGACCCCGCGAGCCTTCGCCTCGAGTGGCTGACCACCAAGGACGTGGTGCATGCCGCGTTTGTGGCCGCGGACGCCCAGAACGCGCGTTGGTTCGTGCTCTCGAACGACGATCCCGCGACGCTCTACACGTTCCTGGCAACCAATCATAGCCCGGTTGCCCCGCCCCTGGCCCTGCCGGCCGGCGCGGTCTCGGACCTCGCGGTCACCGCGGACGGCTCCCGGGTCTGCGTGGCCCTGCGCCCGGGTGGCTCGCCTGATCTGCAGGTGCTGGTGTTTGACGCTACGAACCCGGTCTTGCCCGCGGGCAACACCCTCACGCTCGCGAATACCACGGGAGAACTGACCCTGGCGGCCGCCCCAGCGAACCGTCTCTTCGCCCTGCGTCGCTATGGTGCCGGCTCGGAACTGCTGGCGTGGGACGACGTCAACAGCGCCAAAGCGCCGGTGTCGGCAGCCCTCGGCGAGGGCGCCACCGATCTGGCCGTTTCGCCTGACGGTCATTGGGTCTTCGTGGCGCTCGCGGCAGCGAAGATTGCCATCCTGGACGCCACCAACCTGGCCGCCCCACCCCGCGTGGTCCCGCTCGCGGCCGGCGCGGCGCCCTCCTCGATCGCGATCACGATGGCCACAGGGGTGCTCAAGCTGTTCGTCGCGGACCGGACCGCCCGAACGATCAGCGTCTTTGACGCCACTCCGGGCACGGCGCCGGACCTCACCCCGAAAGGCAACGCGGTTTCCGTCGCCCCCCACGAGCCGGTGGACCTGGTCACTTCCGCGGGCGGCGGATGGTTGCTGGCGTTTGTCCGCGATCCGGGCACCGGTGCCGGGGCGGTCCAAGCCATCGACGTCCAGGCTGCTGAACTCAACCAACCGGCGCTCGGGCCGCAGCTCCCGGTCGGTGATGGGCCCGCCGAACTGGCGTTGGCTCCCAGTGGCGCGCGGCTTTACGGCGCGTTCACCGGGCCGGCGGCCCTGCCCGGCGGCGGTGGCGTTGCGATCATCGAACTCACCGAGGAACGCTGTGCCGACATCTTCCGCGAGGCGCTTGACGGTTGTCCCCATTGCCATGGCGGCAACTGCGTCGTGCTCGCCACGATCGGCGACTTCGTCTTCAACCAACCGGTGCAGGACGCCATGATCGACAACTGGCGCGACCGGAAGCTCCTGCCCAGCACCGAAGTGCTGACCCGCGTCGTGCGCTGCCTGCTCGCCAAAGGACCCGGCGGCGGTGAACAGGGGCCGATCGGTCCAATCGGTCCAATCGGTCCAATCGGTCCGATCGGTCCAATCGGTCCCATCGGTCCGATCGGTCCAATCGGTCCAATCGGTCCAATCGGTCCCATCGGTCCGATCGGTCCAATCGGTCCCATCGGTCCCATCGGGCCCGTTGGACCAGCAGGCCCTGCCGGACTGGTCGGCGTTGATCTGCAGATGGTCCCGTGCGGCCAGCCGCCGGTCGGGCAGATCCAGCTCGTCGGCGGTAATCCCACGTTGGTCCTGCGCATCCCCACGCTGTGTCAGGATCACACCCGCATCTGCGATATCAGCTGGCGCCACGGTGAGCGGAACTCGGCCCGGCAACAACTCGGCAACCGGTTGGTCATCGCCTTCAACCGCGAACTCCGGTTTCCGCCCGCCGGTCCCCTGCTCCCGCCGCATATCCTGCTCGTGATGCGAGCCCAACCCGACCCCGAAACGGGCCGAACCTGCTGGTGCGAAGTCACCGGTGAAACCCGCCTCGTGCGTCTCCTTGACCGCTGCAACGCCCGCGGCAAGTTCAAGGAAGACCCCGGCACGCCGCCCGACGCGCTCTTTTTCCGGGGGGACCTGAGTCCCAACCCGACCGGTGCGCCCCTGCCCTACCGCGTCGTCCTGCGGTGCGACTTGCTCGAGGACAGCGAAGGCCGGGCTCCCGATGGAAACCACGTGCCGCCCTGGTTCAACACCCCCGGTTACCTGACCGGCAATGGCGTCGCCGGCGGAGAGTTCTTCAGCTGGTTCGACCTCGTCCCGTAATCCGCGAACCGCCCGCAATCCTCAGCACCCATGCATGCCACCTACGCGCAAAAGAAGAAAGCGTGCGAGCCACAACCGTGCGACTGCCCCCTCTGTCGCGGGCTCGAGTGTTTCGAGCGGCCCCGCTATTTCGCCGGGCAACTGCTCACCGAGGCGGAGCTCAACACGGAACAGGGATACGTCCGCGCCAAGAACCGGCTCCACAACCGCTATCTCCACGGCTGGGGGGTCGTCTGCGGTCTGGAGGTGGTTTGCCACGACTGCCCAGGCTGGGTAACCGTCAAGCCGGGCTACGCCATCGACCCTTGCGGCGAGGACATCGTGCTTTGCGCCGAACATCCCTTCAACCTCATCGAGGCGATCAACCGTTGCCGAAACGCGCGCCGTCGTCAGCGTCGCGGGGATTGCGACCCCTTCGTGCCCGGTGTCGAACCTCACTGCCGCGAAGTCGAGGAAACGTGGTGTGTGACCATCGCCTATGACGAGATTGAAACCCGGGCCATGGCGACATTGCGGACGACGTCCGCCCAGCCCTGCGGGTGCGCTCCGGATCCCTGCGGCTGCAACAACGCTGATCGCACCGGCGCTCGCGGCAATCCGGCCCAGGGTCATAACGCCGGGGCCACCACGCCGTCGGCAAGCCGTGGCAGCCTGAGCCTCGGGGCCTGCGAACCCACCCGGACCCGTGAGTCGTTTCGCATCGGCGTCATCGAGGAGCCGCCCGAGTGCCATCCGGTGCCGCTCAAACGCCCCCGGGGTGACGATAATGTCACGACCAACAACCAGCCGAGCTTCGTCGAAGCCGCCATGGCGGGAACGCTCCTCGAACGGATTCTCCGTTGCCTTACCGATCCCCTCGAGCAACTCCGCAAACGACTGACGTCGGTGGATCTCCAGGTGATCACCGCCCTGCTCGATCCCACGACACCACCGGCCGCGTCCGTGCCGCAGATGCACGACGCCGTCTGCCGGCTGCGCCAGGCGGTGATCGAACTTCACCAGGCCGCCTGCCATGCGGTGCGCTGCCAGTTGCTGCACACGCTCGACAAGATCCTCTGCCCTGAACCTGGCCCCAACGAAACCCCGACCAGTTATGCCACCGTCGCCCGCCCGGTGGTGATTCACCTGCTGACGCTCGTGCTCCAGCACATGCTGGATTGCGTCTGCGCCGCCTTCCTCCCCCGCTGCTCTCCCGATCCGTGCGACGAACGGGTGATCCTCGCCTGCGTCACCGTCCGCGGAGACCAGATCATCCGAATCTGCAATTTCGGGTGCCGGAGGTACGCCGGGGCGTTCCCATCGCTCTACTCCTGGCTCTCGCTGGTGCCGGTGGTTCCTTTCGTCCGGCAATTGCTCACGCTGTTCTGCTGCTCCGAGGACATGGTCCGCACCAACTCGCCCGTGATCAACGACGCGCTGAATTTCCTCGAGCGCTTCGACCCCGCCGGCAAGTTGCGACATTCGCTCTTCACCGGGGAACTGGCCCTCCCGCGTGCCATCCTGTCCGACCTTCAGGACGCCCTGCCCAAGCTCGCGGCACCGCACCTCGCCCGCGTCCTGTCCGCCGAGACGGTCAGCCTGCCATCGCTGGTCGGCCAGACGCCGGCCGAGGTCAGGCGAAAGCTCCAGGGCGTCGAACTCACCGAGCGCGAGGTCGCCTCGGCGAAGGAAGTCCCCGCGCTCTGGACGCTGCGCATGAACCCGTTCGTCGGCCCGGGTGACCAGGTGGTGATGTATCGAACGGGCGATCGGGTGGTGGGTTTTGCCAGGCCCCAGGCCGCGAAAGCAACGCGGCCCCCCAGCCCGGAATTGGATGAACTCCGGAACGAAGTCGCCGCGCTCCGGGAGCAGGTCAAGGCGCTCCAGCGCCGGCGCGGCGGGAGATAATTGCCAGGTGGAGGTCCCATGCCCACGGATCAAATCCAGCGGTTGAACTACTACCAGCGCCAGTTCCTGGGCGCCGAGGATTTCAAGGCTCAACAGGCCTATCACCGCGACATGCGCCGGCGCCATAACCTGGCGCCCCACACTTGGGGCATCGTCGTCGGCCTCGACCTCGTCGAACTGCCCCAGGCCGACGATCCCTCGCGTCTCGAGGTTCACGTGCTGCCCGGGATGGCCATCGACGGCTACGGCCGTGAGATCCTCGTGCTCCGGCCGGTCACGCTGGATCCGGCGGACTTCGCCACCTTCACGGATGTCCGCCTGCGGGAAGTGTGGATCGAGTATGCGGAAGAAAACGTACGCCCGCCGGCAGCGGGGTTCGAGTTGTGCGGCGTGCCGGGTCAACTGAGCCGCACGCTGGAGACATTCCGGATCGCGATCCATCCCGCGGGGGCGAGCCATCCCGACGTGGTGGTCGATGGCAAACCGCTGTCCCCACCCACGCCTCCGCCCGCACCGCCACCGGCTGCCGGCACCATCGGCATTCCGATTGACGAGTCGGTTCCGCACCAGGAACTCCCCGAGCCCGACACGTTCTGGCGAATCCGGCTCGGGAACGTGAAATGGGACGGGGTTCAGCGCCGGTTTGTTCCCGCCACCCAACCGGAACTCGAGGCCGGCCGCCAGTACCTCGGCCAGGTCGCGGAGTACCTCTACGCGCCTCACCGCCGAATCCGGCTGAAGGACCGCACCGCCTTCACCGATCTTTCACAAGAGACGGATCATCTTGTCGGGATCGAAGGCCGGATGCGCGTGGACGGGGATGCCCATTTCCGACTCAAGGTCGGGGTGGGGACGCTGACCCCCGAGCAGAATCTTAGCGTCCAAGGGGGGCTCAACGTGGATCAGGGCGACGCCAACACTGGGGCGCTCGCGCCCGGGTTAAGCTTCGGCTCGCACAGCGGCGAGGGTATCGCCTCGCGGCGCACCGCCGGCGGCAACGGCCTCGGGCTTGACCTCTATACAGCCTCCACGGCTCGCCTCAGCATCACCAACGCCGGACTGGTGGGGATCAACACCGCCGCGCCTACGCATCGATTGCATGTCAACGACGTGCGCGGTGTGCGCCAGAACCGTCTGTACCTCACCGGCGACACCGGCTGGAGCAGCCTCGCCTACAACGCGCATCACAATGCCGGCAACAATGCCTGGGAGTTCCCCGATCCGGCGCGCAAGGCCGTCACCGTCGAGATGGACGACCACAACGGCGTCCCCCGGTTCGAGGTGTACACCACGCGCACTGGAGCCGAGACCGCCTGGACGCAGCGCCTCGCCATCAACGGGGACACCGGCACCGTGCTCCTGGCGCACCACGGCGGCAATGTCGGCATCGGAACCAACGCGCCGGCCCTCAAGCTCCACGTCGAGGGCGATCTCGGCCGGCCCAACGCCGCGTGCACCTTGAACCTGTTCGGCTCGCGGATCGGCGACATTGGAAACGGGGTCTTGTTCCTCCGCAGCGGCGGCGGCGTGGTGGCGTTCGATGGCGGCGACCTTCTCGGCCTGGGAACCGCCGCCCCCACGCAACAACTGACGTTGGCCGCGCCCAACGGAACGCGCCTCGAGATCACCCACACGTCCGCCTCGCTGCCCTGGAGAGCGCAGAACGGATTCGTGAACGACGGTTCCTTCGTGATCAATCAGCAAAGCGCCGGCACTCCGGCGCCCGGTGCCGACTTCGCCCTGATGCGCGACCGCCTGAAGCGGGTGGCCCTGAGCGATCAGGACACGAAAGTGAGCAGCCAAGCCGGCGGTTCCGTGCTGCTTTCCGTCAACCTCGAGGAAGCGGGCGAGATTGAAGGCCTGCGGTTGACGGGCAGCGGTGATGTCGGGATCGGCACCCCGACTCCCGTCGCGCGGCTCCACGTCCGGGACACCATCAATGCCGCGTCCAATCTCCTCGACTCGCATGTCGCCGTCATCGAGAACCTCTCCGGCGGGGATCTGGCCGACGTGCTCGCCCTCAAGATCGCGCGTCCCGATCCCCAGGACGGCAATCACTTCATCACCTTCTTCGCGGGCGCCAACATGGTCGGAAGGGTCGAGGGCAATGGGGCCGGCGCGGTGTTCGCCACCGGCACGGGCGACTTCGCGGAATGCCTGCCCCGGCGCGATGCGGCTGAAGTCCTCGAACCTGGCGACCTTGTGGGCGTCCATGGAGGTCAGGTGAGCCGCGATACCACGGACGCCCATCACGTCCTGGTGATCACGGATCGCCCCGCCGTTCTCGCGAACACGCCCCCGGCCGGGAAGCGTCACCTGGCTGTCGCGGTCGCATTCCTGGGCCGGTTGCCGGTGAAGGTGCGGGGGCCGGTGCAGGCCGGTGATTACATCGTGCCGTCCGGTGCCCACGACGGCGTGGGTGTGGCCCTGGCTCCTTCTGCGGCAATGCTGGCCCCGCCTCGGCACATCGTCGGTCGCGCCTGGGAATCCTCCGAATCCGCCGACGTCAAACGCGTCATCGCAGCTGTCGGATTGCCGTCCGCCGGGATGGTGACCGGAGGCGAGCCATCCGCTCCCGTCCCCCTGATGGAATTGCACGCCCTGCGCCGTGAACTCGAGGACTTGAAGTCCCGGTGCCAGCCCCGGTCGCAACTCCCGTGAACCAACCCTCCGCTTGAACATGCACGAGAGAATCCAAGATCGCCTCACCCAGCTCCGAGCCGAACACGAGAACGGGCAGCGGATGCTCGCCGAGCTGGATGCCCGCCGCGATTCGTTGCGCACCACCTTGCTCCGGATTGCCGGCGCCGTCCAGGTGCTCGAGGAACTGCTCTCGGGGAACCTGGGGACGGACGCCCTCCCCGCCCGCGGTTCCGCTGGCGATGGAGTCACGGTCCCCGAACCGCTGCGTTCTCGTGGGTGAACCGGTCCTGAGCATCCGGCGCCTTCAGGCCGAGTACGTCTTCCCGGCGAGCCATCCCGCGCCCGATGCCGCTCGCAGCGCCCTCGACGCCACCTTGCGGCGTGGCATGGCCGCGGCATGTGCCCGGATGTTCGAGACGCTGGACCGGCCGGATGACCCCGCACTTTGGTTCATCCCGGCGCTGGACCTGGAAATCTCGATTCCGCTTGAAGGGGCGGAGGACCAACTACCGCGCGCGCTGGCACGTCAATTCACACAACGGCTTTTCGAAGTGCTCGACCGCCCCGGGACGGGCGTTCGGGTGTTCCGGGACAAGGCGGCGTACGTCGCCTGCTTCCTTGGCGATCTCCTGGCCGGGCGCGCCCTGGATGCGTGGTTCCATGCCGAGTTCGAGGGGCTTCGCAGCCTGCCGGCAAGCACTGCCATCGTTGAAGCCTTGACCCGTGAGCCGGCGCTCGCGCTTCCGGCTCTCCGGGTACTTCGCCGGGAGGGGGAACTGGAGCATCTGCTGCAAACGGTTTCCGCGCGTGGCCTGGAGCGGATCCTGGGCGCCTGCGCCCGGAAGCAGTCCGGTCCGGACAGCGCCAGCTCATCTCAAGTCGTTGACGAGATCCTGCGCACCGGGGGCGCCCGAAATGTTGAGGGCGATTCCCCGGCAGCGGAACGAGCAGCCACCGCGCTCCGGATCCTGGTCGCGCAGGGCGAGGACGACGCCGCCATGCCGGGCTTTTTCGATTCAGGCGGCAGCGCCAGCGCCCCCGAAGCGGCCCCAGCGGCTCCACCGCCATTCAAGCCTGCTGCGGGGAGCACGGAGCCCGGCACCGCCGGACAACCGCCCTCGCCGATGCCCGCCTCGCGCGCTCCCGAGGTGTCCGCATCCCGGGGTGAGGCTGGAACCCGTGGAAACCGGCCCGCGGCCGCAACAGCGGCTGGATCGGAAGCCACCGAGTCGCAGCAACATGAGGCCCCGGGAAGTGCCGAGTTCACCCTCAGCTCGCCTCGTGCCGGGATCCTCCTCCTGGTGCGTTCGCTGGCGGAACTGGGAATCGATGAGGCCATCGAGCGCCTGCCGTTCGCCTCCGATGAACCGCAGCCAGGCAGGGCGGGCACTCCGCTGCCCCCCGAACCCGCCGCGATGCGCTCCGCCCTTCGCGCCTGGATCATCGCCCATGCCTTTGGCTTCGGCCGCGACAACTCCGTGCTCTCAGATCCCGTCCTGCTCGCTCTGGCGGGTGCGACGGCGCCGTTGACTTCGGAAACTCAACTGGCTCGTGTCGTTGAATCGGACGCCGTCCGCCACCTCACTCGGGAACTCCGGCTGACCCTCGTGAACACCGGCCAGGCGAAAGCAACGGGAGTGCTTCTCCGCCAGGTCCAGCTCACTCCCGAAACCCCATCCATCCTCCTCGCGCAGGACCTGCCCACGGGAGCGTGGCTGGGGGCCAGCATCCATGCGGACGCGAACGCGGCCGGCGCGGCACGGATGCTCGCGGAGGTCATGCGTGACGTCACGGAGTTGCGCGGACGATCCCCCGAGTTTGTGGTCGCGCCGGCGCCCTTCGACCTCGGCCTGGACTCAAGCTGGCGGAGAACGCCTCCCGGCTTCGGATTGCCCGCGCTCGGGGCGGATTCCGCGCTCTGGACCCACCGTGACCTTCAAGCTCTCCAGGCTGATCCGGCCGTGCTGGACGCCTTAGAAGCTATGGCTTCACTTCGAGTGCATGACACCGATCCACTTCTCGCGGTGCAGCAGATCGGCGAAGGAAGCGACGGCCCGTTGACCGAGTTCGGTCTGGCCATCCGGCTCGTCGCCAGCGCCGTTCTGCGCGATCTCGCGCAGCGGTTACCAGGCTTCGCCCGCAGCAGCCCGACGTTCCTGCGAACGAACGTCCTTGCCGGACCCGTGACCCTCCAACCCGTCTCGACCATGGGTTGGCGAGCGCGGTTTGGGCCGGTGCCGCTGCAGATCTTGCTGGCGATGACCGGACTCGACGGCACCCAGTTCCGCCTCCCCTGGCTTCGTCTCCGGGACACGATCGAGATCAACCTGGCCCGCAGCTGATCCGTGTTCATCCGCGGCTCCTGAACCGCTCTGTCTCCGATGACGCTCGGCGGCTCAACATTCGAAAGCAACGCGGCTCGGCGGAGCCTTGATCCGCCAGGGCTGCAGGACGCGCCGTACCGGCGCGCACGGAGTGCCCGCCCTACCTGGCTGCCGCTGCGGCCCGGCCGGCCCGGCCGGGTTCGTGAAATGAAATGATGGAAACGCCTCCGTTCAGCGGCGCCCACGAGCATCTGCTGGCCGAACTGGATCGGCTCGACCTGCTCTTGCACCGCCAGGTCCGACGCTTGAGAGCCGCCCATCTTCTCGTCGAAGATCCCTACCGGGGGCTGTACATCTCCGACGATCAGGTGGATGCCCTCCTGCTCGCCTCCCGTCGCGGTTCGCCGGCCGACTCCCTGCCAAGTCCCGGCGGCGAATCGGCGCGACTCTCGCTGGAGTTGGCCGCCCTGGAGACATCCCTCGCCGCCCGGCGAGCGACTTCGTTGGCGCAGGGCATTGCGTTGCCGTTCCAAACGATGATCCAGCGTTTCGGTCTTGACCCCCTGGAGCGTGACGCGCTGCTGATCGCGATCGCACCGGACGTGGACCTCAAGTACGAGACCTTGTTCGCGTACGTGCAGAACGATGCCACGCGCAAACGCCCCACCATTGATCTCGCGCTGAAACTCACCTCGGCTTCCTACGCGGCCTCGCTTTGCAGCCGAATCGCCTTCGCGCCCGAGGGACGCCTTTTCAGCCAGCTCCTGCTTTATGCGGTCGCAGACAGTCGCGAACCAGACGCCCCGCTCCTGGCCCAGACCCTCCGCGCCGACGCCCGCATCGTCAGTGACCTCCTCGGAGAGGCCCGCTTCGAACCACGGCTCTCCGGTTGTGCCAGGCTCCTCAATCCCCGGGTCGATGCCGAAGAGCTGCCAATCCCCCATGAGCTTCAGCGCGTGCTCCATCGGCTCGCCGAAACCGAAGGCGCGCGGGATTGGATTTACGTCTTCGAAGGCCCCGACGCCTGTGTCGGCCGCAGCGCAGCCATCGCGCTCAGTCGAACCTGGGAGCTCCCCTTGTTGACTGTGGACATTCCCCTCGGCCTGGCCGAATCCACGCCCTGGCCCTTGCTGCTCGGGCTCGCCCGACGCGAGGCGATTCTGAGGGGGGCGGCTCTCCTCTTCACCCGCGCCGAAACCCTGACGCTGGGTGACCCGGGCTGTGCCTCCCAGCGCCTGCAGTTCGCTCGAGCTCTCGCCGACCTCCGTTGCCCCGTCTTCGTGGCCACTGAGACGTCGTGGGCTCCGGACATGGCTCCTGGCCATGCCCGGCCGATCTGCCACCTGGGCCTGCCGCCGCTCGAACCGCGGCATCGCCAGGCCTTCTGGAAAAAGGCCCTGGCCGCGAACGCCCCGGAATCCGCGGCTACTCTCAATGGGAACCTCGGCCCGCTCGCCGAACGCTTCCAACTCGAACCCGAGCAGATCGAGCTTGCCGCCCGTGGCGCGGCGCTCAAAGCGGCGTTGCGCGCCGAGGCGCCCGGATCGGTGGCCATCGAAGACCTCCAGCGTGCCGCCGCGCGGCAATCCGGCCAGGCGCTCAGCCAGTTCGGACGCAAGCTGCCAGCCGTTTTCACCTGGAACGACCTGGTACTTCCGCCCCGGGCCCAACAGCCGCTGCGCGAGATCTGTCTCTCCGTGAAACACCGGCTCCGGATCCGGGAGGATTGGGGCTTCGGGCGACGGCTCGCCCTCGGGCGCGGGCTGAACGTGCTCTTCGCCGGGCCCAGTGGCACCGGCAAGACGATGGCCGCCCAGATTATTGCGCGCGACCTGGGACTGGACCTTTACCAGATCGATCTCGCCAACGTCGTGAGCAAGTACATTGGCGAGACCGAGAAGAACCTGGGCGCGATCTTCCGCGCCGCGCAACGCAGCAATGCCATCCTCTTTTTCGATGAAGCCGATGCCCTCTTTGGCAAACGGGCCGAGGTCAAGGACGCCCATGACCGGTACGCCAACCTCGAAGTCGCCTACCTCCTGCAGAAGATGGAGGAGTACGACGGCATCGTCATTCTCGCCACGAACCTCAGCAAGAACATCGACGAGGCCTTCCGTCGACGCCTGCAGCACTCGGTCGAGTTTCCCTTTCCCGAAGCGGACCTGCGCGAGCGCATCTGGCGCGGCGTGTTCCCGGCCGAGGCCCCGTTGGACCCGGACATCGATTTCGGGTTCCTCGCCCGGCAGTTCGAGCTCTCCGGCGGCAACATCCGGAACGTCGGGTTGGCTGCCGCCGTGTTTGCCGCGGAAGACGGCAACGGTTCCATTCCCTCGCCGGAGCGGCACGGGATCCGGATGCGCCACCTCATCGTCGCCACGGCTCGCGAGCTTCAAAAACTCGGCAAGCTCTCATCCCGCAACGATTTTGGGCCTTACTACGACCTGATCCGCGAACGCGTTTGAGTCGCATGCACCGCCGCCGACGCGAGCCGCACCTAACCGCACCGGTCCTGACGACCGCCTCGGCACCGCCTCAGCCGGTGCCGCCCGCCCCCGACGCTGCTCCCCGCGCCGAGCCCCTGCAACGGACCCTGGGCAACCAGGTTGTCCAGGACCTGATGCGCGCCGCCGGGTCGGCCCCCGACGTTCTCGAACAACAGGCGACGGCAGTTGCCGAGGCGGCTACCGGGTCCACCCAGGCAACGCCGCAATCCCTCGCAGCCAACCCCGCCAAGCAGGCCGGTCCGGTCCCGGCCATCGAGCCTCCCGGCGGAGAAGTGGACGAAGCGCTGAGCACCGGCGGGAACCCGCTCGAATCCACCACTCGACGCCGGCTGGAGGACGTGCTTGGCACGCCGCTAGCCAATGTCCGGGTTCACATGAGCCCGGAAGCTGGAATCTCGGCCCGTCACCACGACGCCCTCGCCTACGCGACCGGCAGTCACATCGTCTTCGGGCAGGGCCAGTACCGGCCGGGCACTTCCGAAGGCGACCGGCTGCTGGCCCATGAAGTCGCTCACGTCGTCCAGCAACGCGCGATTCCCGGCGCACCCACCCTCCAGCGTCAACCCGCACCGCAGAGTCCGAACCTTGATCAGGTCCTCACGGATCTGGCGCACTGGGCCACCCGCCAGGGCGGGCAGGCTGATCCGGCGGAAATCCGTGGAGCCCTGCAGCAACTCACCACCTTTGGCGTCCCTCTGGCCAACATCCAGTTCCTGCGACTGGCCAATGCGCAATGGGTGATCGGCGGATTGCATATCGGCGCGGAGTCGCGCTGGCCGACCGGGGGCTCCCCGGAGATCGCGCCTTCCGACGATCTCTTGAGGAGCTTCCATCTGTACCAATCCAACCGGACGCAGCATCGGGATGTTGGCTTCAGCATCATCCGGACGCTCGGGCACGAATTGCGCCACCTGCAACGCCAGCACCAACGCGACACGGGCGCTCGGGGACCCACCACCGCCGAGCGGCGTTTCGAGGCGGAGATCACCCGGCTGGCTGCGGCCACACCCGCCCGGCTTACTCCCCAGGAATACGCCGAAGTGTACACAGGGCGCGTCCTCCATGCGCAGGTAGCGTATCCCGTCGAGGAGGTCTTCGCGCGTCTCGCGGAACTCGAGTTCGTGCGCCTCGAGTGGACGGCGCTGCAGGCAAAGACCACCGGGGCAACGCAGGCGGACCGCGAGCACATCGAAGACATCCTCTGGGAGATCGGTTTTCGCCTCGCCTACCAGGTGACCATGCTCCGCAACACCGCGAGTCAGACCACCGCCGGCTTCACGCCGAAGGATTTCCAGGCCTCGATGCGCGAAATTGAAACCGAGATCAACAACCGCTACGGCCGCAACAGCCCCGAACGCCGGCTGTGGGACCTGGTGGTGGCTCAGCAGTTCCATCAGTCCTACGCGCCCCAGATCCTGAGCCTTGGCTCGGGTGGCTCGCCCGGCCAAACACAGCTCGGTTACCAGACCCTCGTGGTCGTGCTGCCTCGAGTGTTTCCCTGAATCCTTCCCGGTCGGGCGGGCACTCCGCTGCCCGCCGCATCCGGCGCGCACAGGACTGCGCGCCCTACCCCTTAACCGGCAACGAACACCCCCCGTGCTCTGCGACCCCGGACGCGCCATGCAGCAACGCGAAGCGCCTGGAGTGCGCCCGCTTTAGCGGTGCTTTTTCGGTTCATGGTCCCCATGCGTTTCCCGGACCAAAATCAATGACCAGGCGCATGGAAATCCCCGCTCTTCATGAAAACAGCGGATCCACGGCAACGAACCGCCGACAATCCCGTTTGCACCCGCCAGCCGGCACGGAGCCCGGACGAAGCCCGCGGTGACCACCCGCGCGAGCGACTCCAGCGAGCCTTGGGTAACCAGGCAATTCAGGCGCTGATCGAGCGCGGGCACGTGTATCCCAAGCTGAAAGCAGGTTCACAGAACAGCCCGCAGGAGCACGAAGCGAACGCCGTGGCCGACCTCATCTCGGCCCAGGATGCCGCGTCGACGTCCTCCTCCTTGTTCTCGAACCGCAGCACGCCCGACTGCTTTCCGCCGCGAACTCAACGCGCCATGCCCGCCTCGTCCGCGGTCGATCCCCAACGCCTTCCCGAACCCGTCCAGGCCGCCCTGCTCGAACCCGGCTATCCCATCGAGGCTGACGTTCGCCGGGGACTCGAGCCGAGGTTGGGTCTTGACCTGGGCAACGTCCGCGTGCACACGGGCGAGAGCGCCGCTCGCTCCTCGGAGGCACTCGAGGCTTCGGCTTACACGGTGGGTTCACAAATCGTCTTCGGAGCGGACCGCTATGCACCCGCAACCCCCCAAGGTCGCCACCTCCTGGTCCATGAACTGGTGCATGTCGGGCAGCAACTCGCGGCTTCCGGCTCAACCCCGCTGGCCATTCAACGCCAGGACCACCACGCCGCGCCCCCTCCCTCCACGCCTCCCGCTTCGCCGCCGGCTTTCACGATCCTGCCCTTCTCGTTCGAGTTCAACGCCGCCGAGACCCCGGAAGGCATGGTGCTGACGTACCGGGACAACCGTCAGATCAGCTTGAACGCTTCCGCAGCCACCGTTCCCAAAGCGCGCGCCATCGCGTACCATTACGTTCCCCGCACCTTTCAACGCGAGTACTCGATCATCCGGCTCGTGCTCGCCCCGGGCGTCGCGGTCAGGTTCGTGGGATTTCCCGCCGCCAGCATTCCCGGTCCCTTCAATCCCGTGGTCGAAGTCATCCGCGTGCAGGACCCCGAATTGGTGCCGCGGCAGGGACAACCGATCGACCCGACGGCCTTCACAGGATCGAGTCTCGCGCAACCCACCGACGATCCCCAGCGCGTTGCGGCAGGGATTCCCCACGAGATCCTGGTGAACCGGGAGGCCAACGGCGTGGACATCTCGCATGTGAAATCCCGCATCACCTTGCGCGTACGGGCACCGTCCGGGGCGGCGGACGCCCGGTTCGCGTACCAGATCCAGCTCGGTGAGGAGGGTTTCCTGGGGCGCAACCAACCGACCATCGTCACCGTGATCAAGACGCGTCCGGTGGAGGTGAGCCTCATCGGGATGACGCGCGGCCAGGTCTTCACGGACTTTCAATTCAATGTGTTTGACGTGAATACCATCGCCCAGGTTCCGGCCCAGGGTTCAGCCCTCAGCGAGCAGGGGGAACGCGTCCGGCGCTTCCGCGCCGAGGTGGACGAGACCCTCGATCAAACCCTGGCCATGGCTTCCGTCGACACGGGCATTGGCTTGATCCCGGTCGTCGGGGACTTGGTGGATATCAGCGAGTTCGTCTACGGCGTGGCGACCGGGCACGACCGCTGGGGTCGCAAAGTGGGGCCGGTGGATCTCGCGCTCATGGGTCTCGGCGCCCTGCTCCCCTTCGTCAGCGGAGGACTCCTCCGCGGCGCGAGCCGGGTCGGGAAGGCCGGGTTGGAGGCGGCGGCGCGGGTGATTGGCCGTAACGCCGACCAGACCAGCCGGTGGCTGCGCGGCTTGAGCGCCCTCACGGACGCCGAACTGGCTCAACTCCGACGTTGGGATGACCTGATCCGCCGCGGCCAGAGCATCCCCGCGGGCGAACTCGAAGGGGCACGTCGCCTGCTGGCCGTCGTCGGTCGCGCGGTCCCGGGCGAAGGCGCCGCGTCCGGAGCCGGTCGGGCCATTCGTGAACTGCTCAATGACGCCGAGACGGGCTTCCGCAGCGCAGAACTGCAGGAGGCGTACCGCCGGTACCTTTCTCAAGCCGCCCAGCAACCGGGGGTCACGCCACTCACTCCGTTGCAGTGGGCGCGTTCGAGCTCGGGCCGGACGCGCGCCATGCTCGGCGCCTTCCTCGGACCCCAGTCCGAGGCCGTCGAGTTCGCAACGAACGTCTCCGACTACGTCACCGCCTTGCGGCGCGAGTCCTCGGCCGGCAGCGGCGTCGGCCGCTCCTGGGACTGGTCCCGGTTCGGCGAACTGCCTCCAGGCGAGCGCTGGCGCCCGGGTGACCCCATCAACATGCCGGACATCAACGGCAACTACCCGGACTACAACGGCGTCGCCCGTCCCCGTTACTGGAAGAACCGGGCTCATTTCGAGATCCAGGCTCGGAACGCCGGCACCGCGGCGACGGATGCCGCCTCCCTCGATCCAGTCCGCCGGCTCAGTGACGCGGAGTTGCAGGACCACCTCACCTCGGGTCGTGCCCCGGCCGACCCGACTCACGCCGGCCGCGTCGTCGAACTCGAACACGGCGGCGTCCCTCAACGCGTGGTGGGCATGATCAGTGACCTTGGCGACGACTTCGCCAGGGACGCACGGCAACTGGCCGAGGTTTCCGACCCGCGGCATCTCATGGAAGTCAACCCGCTCGAGCACGCGTTCCTCGATGTCTACGCCCATACCTCGCACATCCCGGGACGCCCCCCGGTCATCAATCCGCGACGCGCGGACACAGCGGGTCGTGCCTGGGACTTCACTGCGCTGGGCGACTTGCGACCCGACCGGCCGCTCGAACGCATGAGCGACGGCAACCTGCTTCGCTTGATCGATCTCGCGCGCCAACGCGGAGCCAATTTCAACCGCACGGCGGCTACACGCCAGCTCCGGGACGCGATCAACGGCGAAATCCAGCTGCGGGGCCTTCAGGTCCCCGCCTTCCCGTAGCCGCCCCCCATGAATCCAGCCAGGTAGGGCGGCCACTCCGCTGCCCACCGGGCCCTGCGATCTTCATCAACGCACCCAAACCGAGTGTCCGCGCTCAAGAATCCAGTCGAAGGCCGCACCTCAGCCGCCCCCGAGCCGCTCCCCGTCAGCCCGCCCGTTCCCCAGGCACGGGAGTCAGCCGCTCCCGAACACGCCCTCCAGCGAACCCTGGGTAACCGCGCCCTGAGTGACCTGCTCCGGACTGGTCTCATCCACCCGAAACTCGCGTTCGGCGCGGCGGATGATCCCGAGGAGCGCGAAGCCGACCACGCAGCCGTCGTTGCCCTGGCGTCTCCGGAACCCTCCGCCCAGCAGGGGTCGTGTCCTTCCTGCGCGGCCGCGGCGACGCCTTGTGCGGCATGCCGCAAGTCGCCTTCCGTTGAGACCCGAAGCCCGAGGCTTCCTCAACCGGTCTCCGGTTCGCCGGAGGCGACCGGCGCTTCGGGGGCTGGTCATCCACTCCCCGCATCCACGCGGGCCTTCTTCGAACCCCGGTTCGGCCTCGATCTTGACGCGGTGCGCGTGCACGACGACTCCGCGGCCGCGGCCGACGCGCGAAGCCTCGGAGCCCGGGCCTTTACGCTCGGCACGGACATCCGTTTCGCCGCCGGGGAGTACCGCCCCGATTCCCAGGACGGCCGCGCCCTCCTGGCGCACGAACTGGCTCATGTCGCGCTGCAGCACCGCGGCATTCATCGTCGCGAGGACATGGACCTCGCCGCCCAGGAGGAATGGGCGGAAAAGCGCCGGATCGAGGCCGAGGAACGCGAGCGCCTTCACCAGGCGTGGACCCGGGGCGTTCAGGGCCAGTTCTCGCGCGATCTGTCGGGCCAGTCGCGAACGCTCGCCGAGGAACGCGAGCGGCTGGAACTCGCCCTGACCACCCAACGCGCCGCAGCCTTCGACGCCGTTCTCGCGGGGCAGGGCTGGCTCGCCCCGGCCCTGCGCGAGCAAGGCTACTCCGGTCCCGGGCTGACGGAGGTCAAGCAAGCCTGGGGTGAGGCGATGGTCGCCGCCGAACTGCTTAGGCCTGGCGCCTCGGTTGAGCTTGTCAGCACCGACTTCCGTCCGGCCGCGGTTCAGGAATTCCAGGAGCGCGTCGCCCGCGGGACGGTCTCGACCGAGAGCCGGCTGGCAGCGCTCCAGACCATTCCCGCGTTTTACGACGCGCTGGCCAGCCTCGCCGCGGCGGTGGAGCAGGCGCATCAGCAACGCGTGGATGCCGAAAACAACCGGCTGGAAGCCGAGTACAAGGCGCGCCTCGCCGAGTTCGAGCGACGCCGGGATCTCGAACAATCGATCCTCGGCCCCATCGACCGCACGACCACGCTGGCGATCCTGGGCGGCGTTACTGGTCTGCTGGCGCCGGCGATCGCCTACGCCTTGCCCCCCCTGCCACCCACGTATCGCCGGCCTCCCCCGCGTGTCAGCAGTGAAGTCCCAGGCGCACGGACCCGGGTCTACGCCGCACAATCCAATCCCGAGTGGGCCGCCGTAGGCCGCGACGTGCAGCGGCTCGGGACCGGACTCGCCACCCTCCTTCTCGAAACCCTCCCCTCGGAATCCGAGGTGCGCACCGGGGCGGCGTACCTGGAGAAGCTGGACGCCCGGCTTGCCGGCATTGAAGCCGCGCATCCCCTCGCGGTCCGCATCCCGGCCGTGTTCTATCCGAAGGACCGCACGATCAGCCGTACCGAAGAGGGCGGCGGCCTGCAAGTCGCTCCCGAGGCCATCCCCTGGCAGTTCTACCTCATCAACACGGGCGTGCGTTCCCACGATGAACCGGCGCACTCCGGTGGCGAATGGGTGCTGATTGACGTCACCTCCGATAAGCGGTTCGAGAACCGTGAGCCCGCGAGCGATGCGGACTCCGTCCGGCTCCAGCAAGGCGACACGGTTGATCCACCCATCAGCCTGTTCTCGGAGCTGAACTCCCGCATCCGGTTCCCCGAAGGGAGGCTCTACTTCACCCTCCCCAAAGGCACCTCGTACTACCTGGAAACCACCGAGCCGTGGTCGTTGTCGGACTGGCTGTCCGCGATCGGCATGGCACTTGCCGCCATTGCTTTGGTTGCCGCCGTCATCGCCACGGGCGGCGCCGCGGCCCCGGCGGCGGTCGCGTTCTACGCCGGCGTGGGAGCTGCCGCATTCGGGGTCGGCTCCACCCTCGCCAGTCTTCACGAAAAGAGTCAGCACGGGATTCTCACGAGCAAGGACGTCGATGAGGCCATGATCTCCATCGCCATCGACATCGTGACTGCGGCCTCGATGGGCCTCGGCCGACTCGTCGCCCTGCCGCGGGCGGCGGCGCGGATCGGCCTCACCGGCGAACGCTTCCTGGCGCTCCAGCGCGTCACCCAGGCGGTGCGAACCGCCGTCGTCGCCGGGGATGTCTACCAGGCCTGGACTTTCACCAGCGGACTTATCGCCGCATTCAAGGCCATCGATAACGAGCCCGGACTCTCCGACGAGGAGCGCAGCCGCCGCCGCGCCCAACTCGTGCGTCGCGCCCTGATCACCGGCGCCCTCCTCGCGGTGGCCATCCGCGGCGATGTCGCCGACGCCACGGCAGGTCGCACGCTCCGAGTTTCCCATGTGGACCCGGACGGGACCTTGGTGGTGCCGCGGAGCAGCGAAACCCTGCCCCACGGAGCCACCGACGCGCCTCACCCCCACCCGGATGCCCCCGGCTCGGGTGGAGCCGCCCATGTCGCTCCGCACGCCGAGGTCACCGGGCCGGTGCATACCGAAGCGGGACGAGCCGGCAGCAGCGTCACCGTAGGACCTCAAAGTCATGCGCTGAGCGTGGCCGGCACGGGACCGCGTCGGGACTTCTATTTCTGCAGCGATCTCTGTGCGCCCATTGCCCTGCGGCTCTCCGCCATCATCGAGGTGCTGCCACGCGGCCACCCGGAGCGCGCCATCTTCCAGGACCTGCTCAGCCGGGCTCGCGGCGCCAGCCAGCGACTCAAGCTGGGACGCCTGACGCAGGAGGAGGCCGACGGAATTGCCCGCAAACTCTCGGAAGACATCGGGAGGCACAGCCAGCAGAGCGAACTCTTCGCCGCCCTCATGAACACGGACCCGCGGCTGCTCGCCGAACACGGCGGTGCCATCCGTCAGCGACTGGCACGCGACGCCGACATCCAGAGGACGCACCTGACCTCCCAGGGCGAAACCCAGGCCGCCAACCGCGGATCCGGTCGCGGTCGCGATCCCCTCAGCGAACCGGAAACCCGGTCCCCGATCGAGACCGACATTCTCGGCGGACTGGATATCCAGGTGGTGGGTCGCCCCAGCCGCGGCCCCCAACCGATTCACTTCGACGTCGGCAACTTCTCCCACACGAACGCCGAAGCCCTGGTCCCCGGTCTCCCTCGCGGCTTGAACAAGGAGGTCCCGGTCACCCTGCCTGACGGCACGGCCGGCCGCGCCGACCGGGTGCGCTTCATTTACGATGGCGATGGCGACCGCATCGGCGCCCATGTGTTCGAGGTGAAACCGGACACACCGGACAACATCGCCCGCGGAGAAACCCAGGCCCAGCAGTACGTCGCCGGGTTGCAGGCGGAGATCGAACGGGATCTGCGCGCCGCAGGAAAAGCGGTGCCGACGACGGCCCCGGACGGTGGGCCGCTCTACCTCGGGCGGGTGGTGACCTACAACTACGAGCAGATGATTGCTGTCCTTCGCGCTTTGCGTGCCAGCCGCCGGGACGCCGCCCGCCTCGCCGAGTTTGAAGCCGTTGCCCGTCAAGTGTTCGGAGCCGCAACGCCGTGATACCGGGCAACGGTGGGACGAGGCGGGGACGCACCGGAGGGGTGGGGTTGGATAGCTCGCCTCCTGACGTCGGCGCCTACAGGGTAGAGCTGGATACCTGCCTCCTGACGTGGGCGCCTACAGAATGGAGCCGGATATGCCGCCTCCTGACGTCGGCGCCTACAGGGTGGAGCTGGATACCCGCCTCCCGACGTCGGCGCCTACAGGGCCTCAAGCCGGGCGACTCCCGGCTTGGTACGACGTCGCTCCACTGCCAGCCACTTGCTGCAGTTCGCCGCCGTGGTACTCTCCCGCAGCATCTAAACAAGAATCCGGAGACCGTACCTATGCGCGCCTCAAACTGGACCAAACCCCACATGCTCCGTCCGGTCGCCCGCTGTAAGAACGGGTGCTGAACCCGGCCGGTCGCAACGGCCGGCCGATCTCACCCCGTGCTCTGGCAGCAAATCGCCCTCCTGTCGCTGGCGAATGCGTCCCTCGCATTCACGATCAGCGAGACCAAGCTTTTTGCCCCGCTCCGAACGTGGGTCGGGTTGCGGTCCACGTTCTTCGGCAAGCTGATCGCCTGCGGCTTTTGCCTGGGACACTGGACCGCCCTGGCGCTCGTCCTGGTGTACCGCGCCCGGCTCCTGGAGCGGTGGTGGCCGTTGGATTACTTCCTCTCGACCCTCGTCATCGCCTGGCTTAGCGGCCTGCAATGGGCCTTGATGTGCTGGCTGCTCCACCAAACGGGCAAGTGAAGCCGCACGTGGCTTGACCCGCGCGCGCCACGCTTCATCATCGGGTCATTCCCCATGACGAAGCCACTGGCCAGTACCCACGGAATGGCGCCCCGCCCGGCGCCCGCCCAACGCGCCAGGTTCCTCCCCAGCGCCTTCCTCGCGCTTCTTTTGCCCGGGCTGGCCGACGCATCGGAAACGCCGCTGGCGTACGCTCCGGCCCCTCCCGACAACCCGCTCAAGGGATTTGTTCCCTACCTGCGCGCCGAGCGGAGCTTTCCTCACAGCCTGGAGTGGGATTACACGAAACTCTCCGAGGTGATGAAAGGACCTGCGGAGTTCAATTGGGGCCCCTTCGAGGCGAAGCTCAACGCCGCCGCGTCCCGCGGGCACCAGTTCGTGGCGCGCTTTTACCTCGAATGGCCGGGGCGAAGCACCGGCGTCCCGGCGCACCTGCTCGCTGCCGGCTTGCTGATGCGGGCCTGGACGAACACCAACACCCAGCCCTGGCCACCCGCGCTCGACCACACCCCCGACTACGAGGATCTGAGGCTGCGCGGCGCCCTGACCAACTTCATCACGGCGTTCGGCGCCCGCTACGACGGCGACCCGCGGCTCGGGTTTGTCGAGTTGGGCCTGCTCGGCACGTGGGGCGAATGGCACAACCATCCCCATGCCGAGTGGTTCGCCTCCAAGACCGTCCAACGCGAAATCCTGGACGCCTACGAGGCTGCGTTCAGGCGAACGCCGCTGCTGGCCCGCTACCCGGCCGGCGGGAACGACCCACGGTACGAGCCGAATTCCAACCGGAACCTCGGCTACCATGACGACTCGTTCGGTTGGGCAACGGCCCATACCGGGAGGCGCGGCCAAGAATGGTACTTCGAAACGCGCCTCCGCCAGGCGGGTGCCCTCGGGAAGTGGCGTACGCATCCGATCGGCGGCGAGGTTCGCCCCGAGGTCTGGAACTGCCTCTTCGACGAGCCCACGTGCGCACCGTCCGGCCAGTCTTTCGCCGAGTGCCTCGCCGCGACCCACGCCTCGTGGCTCTGCAACGAAGGCGTGTTCAAGGGGACGCTTGCCGGCGCCGCGCGGGAACGGGCGCTCGAAGCGGCGCGCCGCCTCGGTTACGAGTTCCACGTTACGCATGCCCGGCTCGCCATCGTCTCCGAACAACTCCACGTCGCGGTGACGGTGACGAACACCGGGGTCGCTCCTTTCTATGGCGACTGGCCGATCGAGTTGGGGCTCCTCGACGCCCAGGGAAGGCTGACGACAACCTGGCAGCCGAACTGGAAACTCACTTCCATCCTGCCAGGTGAGCCCGCGATCACGCTCAAACATGCCAGCGCACTCGACCCGCTCCCGAACGGGTCCTGCCGGGTGTTGATGCGGGTGCGAAATCCCCTGGCCAACGGACTGCCGCTGCGGTTCGCCAACCAGACCCAGGACCAGCACCTGCCAGGGTGGCTGACCTTGGGAATCCTCGGACAACCATGAAAACGGCTCCCTACCCCGCCCCGTTGTCCGCCCGCCGGCTGGTTCTTGCGCTGTGGGTGGTTCTGGCTTCGTTTGGTGGCATTGCCCCGGCCTCCGCCGCTCCCGCACCTGAATTGACCCTGACCTATGAGACGCCCCACTGGCTGGTGATCCGGGCGCCTCACCTGCCCGGTGGCGTCATCCGCATCAACTACCTCGAGGCCTATTGCCGCCCCGGATCGACCGACGCCGACTGGGTTCAACACACCGTGGTTCCGCACCGCACCGAGGTCGTGGCCCGCTCCGGCGACGGCAAGACGCTCCAGCTTCGGGACACGTTGACGGACGGCGTCACCGTGGAACACACCGTTCAAGCCGGGAGCGACTTCGTTGACTTCAGGCTCGTCGCCCACAACCCAACAGCTTCGCGCTCCGAAGCCCACTGGGCACAACCGTGCGTTCGCCTCGGCGACTTCACGGGGTTCCCGGAACGGGGAGCCAACCTCGACGATTACCTGCCGCGCTGCTTCGTGTTTCTCAGCGACAAACTAACTCGCCTTTCCGACGTCCGACCCTGGGCGACGCACGCCCGGTACACGCCCGGCCAGGTCTGGGCCGCACCCGGTGTCCCCCGGACGGACGTGAATCCGCGCCCGCTCAGTCCGCTCACTTTGGACAACGGCCTCATTGGCGCCTTCAGCGCGGACGAACGCTGGCTCTTCGCCACCGCCTGGGAGCCGTACCAGGAGCTGTTCCAGGGCGTGGCGCGATGCCTGCATTCGGACTTGCGGCTCGGCGGACTGAACCCGGGCGAAACCCGCCAGGTCCGCGGCAAGATTTACCTCATGACGAACGACGTCGCCGCTCTGCGGGCGCGCTACGTCCGCGATTTCCCCGAGCAGAACCTCGCTCCGACTTCGAGCCGGGGTGGCGGCGGAACGTCGCTCACGGATCCCGGGCTCCCTTACACCGTTCCGGACCAGCCCTACGTGGTGCTCCGTGGGGGCGAGGTCGAAGCCGTGGTGGTGGACAATCGCGCCGTTGATGATGGGGTGCTCCCCAGGCATGCCGCCGGCTATCACGGCATCGCGGCACTCCGACACCGAGGACAGCCCCGCAGCCTCTTCGTGCCGGCGTACAGCGGCTTGAACTTCGAGCACATCCACGATGGAACGACTCAGCCTCGCGACGTCCTTTTCGAACCCCGACGCGTGCCGATGGAACTGCGGGTGCTCGGCGAGCGTGTGGTCGAACTCTACCAGGCGCCGACGCCGCATTGGGGCCTCGAGAGCTGCATGCGGTATGAACTGCTCACGAATGGCGTCATCGAGCTCACCTTCGAGTGCATCCCGCGGCGGGACCGGTTTGCGAACGGGTACATTGGCCTGTTTTGGGCGAGCTACATCGACCGGCCCGAGTCGCGGGACATCCACTTCCGAGGCATGGCCGGGCGAGTCGAGTCGAGGCACGCGTCCTGGCAACGCGGCGTGACCCCGGCACACGGCACCCTGGCCACACACCGACCGCTCGGGGACGAACGCGTCTTCGCGCACGACCCGGATTTTCCGCTCGAACTGCCGTTCGGGTTCTCCGAGCTGCGATACGCCGCGCCGTGGTATTTCGGGGTCTGCCGGGGCATGGCGTGGCTGCAGCTCTTCCGTGAACAGGACCGGGTATGGCTCACGCAGTCGCCCTCGGGCGGAGGGAACGGATGTCCGGCGTGGGATTTCCAGTGGTTCATCGAACATCCCCAGGCAGGCCGGGCCTATCAGCTGAAAATGCGAGCGGCCTGCCTGGAGCTCGTGGCCCCGGACGATTTGGAGCGGGTCCGGGGCCAGATCGCGGAGTTCGTGCCGGGCGCATGGTCGAGCGCGGCAGCTTCCGCCCGGTAGGCTGAGCCTCCGCCACCGCATGGCGACCCTATGCCCGCCTGGCTGATCTGGACCTTCGTGGCGCTGCTTTCGTGGGGTGTTTGGGCGGTGCTCTCGCGTGCTTTGGGGGACAGCCTCACGGCCGAGCAAAGCCAGGGGCTCTCCACACTCGGACTCCTGCCGGTGCTGCTGCCACTCGCGAGGTCCGCCCGGAAAGGCCTCGCCCCCGGATCACCGTCGGGACTCTGGCTCGCGTTCGCCGGGGGGGTGGCGTCCTGCCTTGGGAATGTCCCCTACTACGCCGCGGTCGCGCGCGGGGATCGCTTCGCGAGCGTGGTCTCGCTCACCGCGCTGGCTCCGCTGGTGACTGTGGTGCTTGCGGTCGTGTTCCTGGGGGAACGGCTGAACCGGCTGCAATCGGTCGGCCTGTTGCTGGCAGGTGCGGCCCTGTGGCTGTTCAACGTTTCAGACACCACGGGCTTTCTCTCCCGCACCGTGGTGGTCGCCCTCGCACCCATCGCGCTCTGGGGTCTCTCCGGCTTCCTGCAAAAGGCCGCCACCCTGCGCACGGCAGCCGAACCCGCCGCCCTCGTTTACCTCGGCGCCTTTGTGCCGCTGGGAGTCTTCTACGTCCTCCGCGAGCCCTGGCCGCACGGGCTCGCGTGGCAGGGATGGGTGATTGTCGTGGGGCTCGGGTTCTTCCTGGGATTCGGCAACTACGCCGTGCTCGCCGCCTATGCGCATCGAGGCAAGGCGGTCGTGATCGCGCCGTTGGTCAATTTGTATCCCGTGATCAGCATCAGCGTCGCGCTCCTGTTTGGCGAGAGGATCGCGCTGCGCGAGCTGGCCGGCATCCTCTGCGCCCTGGCGTCCGTCGCGGCACTCTCCATGGAATCGCCGGCGCCCCGGGGCTTGACCCCCGGACCGCCGGCGCAACAATCCCCGCGATGACTCATGCCAAAGCCCATCGCTGAACAACTGCGGGCCGGCGTCGTGGTCGGCGACGGCGGTTACCTCATCGAACTCGAACGACGCGGATACGTGGACAGCGGCTCCGGACGCGAAAAGGTCGGGACCGGCCGCGGCAGCGGTCAGTTCACACCGGAAGTCGCCGTTGAGCATCCGGAGGCTCTGCAGCAGCTGCATCGGGAGTTCCTGAGGGCAGGTTCGCGCGTGCTGCAGGCGCTGACGTTTTTCGGAACCCGGGAGAAGCTCAGCCGGGCCGGCTACGGGGCGGACACGGAGCGCATCAATACGGCCGCGGTCAAGCTTGCCAAGGACGTGGCGGCGGACCAGGCCCTCGTCGCCGGAAGCGTGTCGCGCACCCAGCTCACCGAACGCGAAGGCATGGACTCGCTTCCCAAATCGCGCGACCACATTGCGGAACAGATCCGGCTGCTCAAGGACGCCGGTGTGGATTTCCTCATCCTTGAGACCTTCTTTCACCTGGCCGAAATGCGGGTCGCGCTTGAATGCGCCGCGGCGGCCGGCCTCCCGGCCGTGGCGACCATGAGCTTTCGTCCCCTGATCGCCCGATGCAGTGACGGACACCCGCCGGCCGAATGTGCGCGGGTCATGAGCGACCTGGGTGCGGTCGCCGTGGGAGCCAACTGCGAACAAGACCCGCAGCGCATGCGCGGCCTCCTCAGGGAAATGCGCCAGGCCACCTCGCTGCCGTTGGCGGCGCAGCCTGCGGCGTTCCGCACCACCGACGCATGTCACTCCTTCACGCGCCTGCCGGCGTTCCCGGACCACCTGGAGACCATCCAGGTGGCCCGCTCCGAGTTCGCCGAGTTCGGCCGCTGGGCGCGGGAGGAAGGGGTGGGCTATGCCGGAGGTTGTTGCGGCTGCAACGCCGCCTACATCCGCGCGCTGGTCGCCGGTCTGAACTCGCCCCGTTGACCGTCATCGCGGAAAACAACCCCCTCTTGTGACACCCCGGGCTTCTGCGACCAGTCTCTCCCCTCCGCCCGGCTGCCCCGGCGTGGTGATGGGCATTGACGTGGGCGGAACCAAGACCAGTGCGGGGCTTCTCAGCGTGAAGTCGGGCGAACGCCTCACGTCGCGCGTCATTCCCACCGAGCCCAGGCGCGGCGGCCGGGCCGTGCTCGATGACGTGCTCGGACTGGTGAGCGCGCTGCGGACGGAGGTCGGGGCGGCCGCAGGCGAACTTCGCGCGCTTGGGCTCGCCGTGTGTGAACTCGTCGATCGTCACGGCCGCCTTGCCAGCGCCCAATGCATCCCCTGGATGGACTTGCCGTTGCTGGAAGAACTGGGCGCCCTCGCCCCGGTCGTCATCGAGGCCGACGTGCGCGCGGCGGCTCTCGCGGAGGCCCGACGAGGCGCCGGTCGTCCCTTCCGCATCTTCCTATACCTCACGATCGGCACCGGGATCAGTTCGTGCCTGATGATCGAAGGAAGCCCGTTCCTCGGCGCAAACGGCCTCACCGGCACCCTGGCGAGCAGCTCGTTGGGCACGGCCTGTCCCCATTGCGGCCACTCCAGCACGCTTACCTTGGAGGACGTTGCCTCCGGACCCGGGCTGGCCGCCCGCTACCATGCCGCCGGCGGAGCGCTTGGGACTCCCCGGGAAATCCTGGCGGCCGCCGCCGCGGGTGAGCCGTTGGCCTCCCGCATTGTTAACGGCGCGGGAGACGCTTTGGGAGCCCAGGTGGCTCACCTGGTGAACACGCTGGATCCTGAGGCCGTGGTGGTCGGTGGCGGCCTTGGCCTGAGTGATGGGCCTCTTTGGGACCGGCTGCTCGATTCCACGCGTCAACGCATCTGGTGCAGCCTGCAGCGCGATCTTCCCATCCTGCACGCCGACACAGGCACCGATGCCGGATGGCTGGGCGCCGCCCTGGTCGCCACGGCCCGCTTCCATTCGCCACCCCTTCCGCCACTGTTTCCCTCAACCTCTCCATGAACCGCCCCAGGAGCGCGGACTTCAGTCCGCAGGAAGCCGCGCCAGCCAAAGGACGTCCCTGCGGGCTGAAGCCCGCGCTCCTCACGGGTTCATGGCCATCGCGCATGGCCTTGAGGCCAAGGGGACTTTCCATGAGCCTCCCCCGGAACGCGGACTTCAGTCCGCCGGAAGCTACGCCCGCGCAGGGACGTTCCTGCGGGCTGAAGCCCGCGCTCCTCACGGGTTCATGGCCGATGCTCCAGTCCGAAAGGAACAGGCCGCTTCCCATGACCAAGATCTGCCTCGCCGGCGTTGCCTTGCTCTTCGCCGTGTACCCGCTCCGGGGACTTGCCACCGAGCTTTATCATGCCCCACCACCCGGGACGCACACGCGCTGGATCAGCCCCGAGAACCCCTCCGGCGCCCAGGGGGCAGGCGGGCAGCTCAACCGCGGCGCCAAGGGGATGGCGTTCATCGTCGTGAATCCAGGCCAGACCGCCGTGCTCGCGGACATTCAGGGCGCGGGGATCATCCGCCGGATTTGGCTGAGCGGCACCATCCCGCGCAGTCCGGAGCAGCGGCGTCTGGTGCGACTCGAGATGTACTGGGATGGGGCCAAGCGCCCGGCCGTCTCGGCGCCGATCGGCGACTTCTTCGGCGTCGGTCACGGTTTGCTCGTGCCGTTCGAGAGCGCGCTGTTCGCGAGTCCCGAGGGTCGTTCCTACAACGCCACCCTTCCGATGCCGTATCGCCAGGGGGCCAGGGTCCTCCTGGTCAATGAGTCCCCAGCCCATGCCCTGGTCTGGTACGACATCAACTACACCGAGGTGGCGGCGCACGAGCGCGATGTCATGTACTTCCACGCCAGCTGGCGGCGCGAGCCCCGGACCGAACTGGGCCGTGATTTCGAAATCCTGCCGCGGGTGCGCGGCCAGGGCCGCTACCTCGGCGCGAACATCGGAGTCATTGGTGATGAGGCCTACCGCGGCACGTGGTTCGGCGAAGGCGAGGTCAAGGTGTTCCTCGACGGCGACCGCACGCTCCCCACGTTGGTGGGCACGGGCACCGAAGACTACATCGGCTCGGGCTGGGGCCAGGGGACCTACGACGGACGCATCCACGGCTCGCTCGTCTCGGACAGCACGAACGACGTCTACGCCTTCTACCGCTTCCACGTGGATGATCCGGTGTTTTTCCACGAGGACTGTCGCGTCACGATCCAGCAGATCGGCAACACCTCGACGCAACGCCTGCGCGAACTGCTGGCCCAGGGCGCCGAGGCCAAGCCGGTGTGGGTGCTGGACACCCACGGCGGCGATGTGATGAATCTCACCGGCGCCCCACCGTCCATCCACCTGCTCCTGGACCTCAAAGACCTCCCGCCGTTCGACGATCCCCGGCATCCGCAAGGCGGCGTGAACTTCTATCGCCGCGATGACGTGTCGGCGACGGCGTACTTCTATCTCGACCGCCCCGAAAACGACCTGCCGCCGCTGGGTTCGCCCGAACTCCGCGTCCAGGGCCTGAAAGAGAAGGTGTGGAGCAAAACACCCTCGAAGCGGTGATCGACCCGGGGTCGACCCCGAACGCCGCACCGTCTCCCGGGCTCGTTAGACCTTGAGCAGTTCGATCCCCGCGCCCGACCCCAGATTTCGCGAGTATTTCTTCTCGCGGGCGTTGTTCCAATGCTCATGGACGCCCAGGCTCGCCAGCCGAGCACTCGCCGTGGCGTGATTGGGGTCGTAGAATGTGCCTGACGGTGGATCGTAGGCGAGCGCGGCCTCGTGCAGGTAATCGTCCACGCCGCCTTTCCTCGGGAACTCGGTACCTTCGCTCCAGAGGAAATCGAATCCCACGGAGTCAATCGCCACCGGATCCTGCGACGCGAACAGGCTGCAGGCCCAACCGCCCTCGAACGGTGACGCCCGCATCCGCTGCGGGACCGGATCGCGCGGGTGCACGCCGCAGAACAGCCCGTCAACGAGGTTGAGCACGGTCTTGCCGCCGAGGTGCGCGTGCCCCAGGAGATCGACCAACGGCCGGTAGATCGCCGACCGGGTCGAGAAGCAGTTCGGGTGCATGTCGTAATACCCTTTCTCGACCGGCCAGCGCACCAGCGACCCGTAGTGGTTCTTCGCACAGAGCGTGACGCCGCCCGCCGTGTGGGCCTTGAGATTGGCGAAGTTGATGAGGTACTCGGCCCCGGCGAACGAGGCGGGAATGGTGTCTCCGGACACCCCTTGGGGACGGCAACTCCAGAACAACGGCGTGGGCGAAGGCTGCGCCTTCTGGCGGCCGAACTTGCCCGAGCAGTCTTCCACTCGCAGCTCCGCGAAGGCCCCGTGAAGCCGGTCGTAGTACTCGTGAACCACGCACGCAAGGGTGTCGCTGACAATGATGTCGCCCGGCCGCACCCCCACGCGGACAAGCTGGTCCAGCAGGGCGAGAATCATCTGCGGTGCCGTGTTCATGTAGTCCTCGCGCCGGTTGAACCGGTACGTCTCCGTGTTCACATGCCCTTCGCGGTAGATGAGTCCCACCCAATTGGGTTTGATCACAATCTGCTCCCCCGGACGATAGCCGGCGTCGCCCTTGCCGCGGGTCCGGTTTAAGTGCCGGAACAGACGATCCCACGAGGCGGCCACCGTGGATTCGCCGGTCAACGCGCAGACCGCGTGCTCGAGCATCGCGTTCAACCGGTCCTGACGGACGCGATTCCCCTCCCACCAGTGTCCGTCCCCCGGGCCCTTCCAGTCCGTGAGATCCGGGTCATGGGCCCAGACCACGCGACCGGGATGGATGCCCCGGGCCTTCCCGATGGGTCGGAGCGACTCGTGCCCTCCCGCCGGAGGTTCACCCGCGCGCAGCCCGACCAAAGCCGAACCCACCGCGGCCGTCGCCGAGCTCACCAGGAACCGGCGGCGCGTGCTCCTGGTCCGGAATCCAGAAGGGAATGACGGGTCGGCGGCAGGGAAGCCTTCATCCAGGGAGTTCATGGCCTGACCATGCCCGGAAGTCCTCCGGAGGTTCAAGCGCGGACAGTCCGAATTGACGGCCGCTCCGCCCGGGTTCCATGCTGGAGGCATGCACCTGCGGATCTGGTTCACCGGCGCGTTGACCTTGGCAGCCTTGTCATCCCTCCGCGTGCCGGCTTGCACCACAATCCTCGCCGGTCGAGCGGCCACAAGCGACGGCGCCGTCCTGATGAGCCACTCGTGCGACGGGGATGTCATGGGCCTCGTCTATGTGATGCCGTCGCGATCCTATCCAGCGGGAACGCGCTTGCCGATGTACTGGAACGTGCCCCGCCCCCAGAACCAGGCCGAGTACGAAGCCAACGTGCGTCAGGGATACCAGCAGGTCGGTACCCTCCCGGTCACGCAGACCTACCGGAGCCTCATTCTCGCCGGCAACGTCGAGAGCATGACCACCGGAGGGCTAAACGAGCATGGCGTGTGCATCGCCATCGAGTTCCTTCCCATGCGCGAGGGGCTCGCCTGCAACCGGGGCCGGGTCGGCCCCAACAGCAACCACTGGACGACTTCTCTGATCGCGAACGGTTTGATGCGCGCCCGAACCGCACGCGAGGCCGTGCAGTTGATCGGGGCGATGGTCGAGGAGTACGGCTTCCTCTACTACCGCGCGCCGCAGGCCGGAGTCGCCCTGCCCATCGCGGATCCTCGCGAGGCCTGGCTCATGGAGATCTTCGGACCCGGCGCGGATTGGACTCCGGGCTGCGGCCGGCCGGGCGGAGTCTGGTGTGCCCAGCGCATTCCGGACCACGAAGTCGGCTGCACCGCCAACCGCAGCCGTATCGGTGCCATCGATTTGAAGGACCCGGGTCAGTTCCTGGCCTCCACCAACGTCCACACGCTGGCGGAACAACGGGGATTCTGGAAACCCGGTCAGCCCTTTGTCTGGCGCGAGGCTTACGGCGGGCCCGGCGATCGGAGCAACTCCCTGCGCGAGTGGCGCGCGTTGAGTCTCGCGGCCCCTTCGCTCGGGCTGAAGGCGACCGGTGATTCGGAAATTGACCGGTACGCGTTCTCGGTGACACCCGATCGGCCGGTCACCGTGCCAGCCCTCATGAGGGTGATGCGTGACCGTTACGAGGGCACCGCGTTTGATCTCACGGCCCAACCGGGCTTCCAGGTGGCCCTGGGCCCGAGTCCCCTCGCCTGCCCCTGGGGACCGCCCGAACTGCTGCAACTGCTGGGTCTGAGGCCGGAGCGCGCCATCTGCACGCCAACGAGCGGCTATGTCTTCGTCGCCCAGTTGCGCGACCGACTGCCCGTTTCCATCGGTAACCTGCTGTGGTTCGCCTACGGCCCCGCCGACACGAGTTGCTTGGTCCCGCTCTACGCCGGGGTGACCGACCTGCCCGATACCTGGGATCACGCGGCCAACTTCACGCGCATGGATCGTCAGCAGCCCCAGTGGAACTTCCGCCTCGTCCACAACCTCACTCATCGTCTGCCGTATCAGGAAGTCATCCGAGACATCGAGGCCATGATCCACCCGGCCGAACAAGCCCAGTTCGAGCTCCAGACCGAACTCGAGCGCACCGCCGTCGAGATCGAGCGACGCTCCGGGCGGACGGCAGCCGAGGGCTTCCTCACCGCGTACTGCGGTGACGCCGCGCAGCGGGTCGGGCTCGCCTACGCCGAACTGGTGGACCATTTGATGTTCACGTTCCTGGTGGACGACCCCGAGTTTGCCCGCCCGCCCGGACCCCGCATTGCTCCGCCTCATCTCCCCGCCGCACCTTAGAACGACATCCTCCATGAACCGTCGTCAGTTCCTCCAGAGCGCCGTGGCCGCCACCGCAACCCTCGCGGGAAAGGGTATCCCATGGCAGGGCCACGCCGCGCGCCAGGCGGGTGTCACCGGAGCGCTCGAACCGGAGAAGGTCAACCCGTCTCGAACCGTCGTCCGCTTCGCCGCCATCGCCGATCTGCACCAGGACATCATGCACGACGGCGAGGCGCGCCTCGGGGCGTTTCTGGCCTCGGTTCGGGGCGCCACGGAACCCCTCGCCGCCATCGTCCAGATGGGCGACTTCGCGCAGGTGAAGCCGTCGAACCAACGTCTCGTGGATCAGTTCAATGACGCCCACCCGGTTCCCGTCCACGTGCTCGGAAACCACGACATCGACGGCGGGGGGACCTTCGAGAATGTGGTCCGGGCCTGGAAGATGCCGGGGCGTTACGCGACCTACGACCTGGGAGCGATTCGCTTGATCGTGCTGGACGGCAACGAGCGACCCGCCAACCACACCCGCGGTTACCCGGCCCATGTCGGGGAGGAGCAGGCGGCCTGGCTGCGTCGCGAGCTGGGTTTGCGGCTGGATGCAGTCGGCAACGACGTCGCCGCACCGTGGCCGCCGGGAGAATCGCGCGCGCCGGCGGTCGTGTTGATCCACCAGCCCATTGCCGGGGTCTGGGGGCTGGACAATGCCGCCCTGATTCAACGCCTCCTCTCCGCCGCCGGCCGGCGCGTGTTGTTCGTCATGAACGGCCACACGCATCTCGACCAGGTGCTGCGGGTGGGCGGCGTCACTTACTTCCACTTGAACTCAGCTTCCTACCACTGGGTCGGCGAGGCGCGCCGGCATCCAAGCTACGAACCCGCGCTGCATGCCCGTCATCCGTGGATCGACTGCACCTGCCCTTACCGCGACCCGCTCTTTGCCCACCTCGCCGTCCACCTCCAGCGGGCGCCGGGCGAGGTCGAAGCGCGTCTGAGCGGCATCGAGATCACGGGCCGGGAGAGCGTCTGGGTGGGGCCGAGCCCTTCGCAGCTCGGCGCGGATGTCGACCCCACGCTCGTGGATGGCGAGCAGGTCGTGCCCCAGGTGCGTTCGCGAGTGCTGCGCCCACACGTCGCGACCTGACGCGGGCGGCCGGGCTCGCGTGCCGTTCGACTGCGCCCTTAGCTGGACAAGCCAGAGCGAGAGGCGTTTACTGTCTTCACTCAGCATGAAGCCAAGCCCCTATTCCCGCGTCGGCGCCCGCAGAGCCGCCTTCACCCTCATCGAGTTGCTGGTCGTCATCGCCATCATTGCGATTCTCGCCGGGCTGCTGCTGCCAGCGTTGGGCAATGCGAAGGTGCGGGCCAACCGCGTGAGTTGCACCAACAACCTCCGGCAACTCGGGCTCGGGATCACCATGTACGCCGATGACCACGGCGACCGCCTGCCCCCGGCGGAGTTCAATCCGGAACTCATCCCCGGCATGACTCCGTACATCTCTTACTTTCTCTTCGAAGGGACGGCCGGGAGAGCGGCCAACCTGACGACCGCCATGAACCTGGCGCTGCTCTACACCACCAAGCTGATCCCGACACCCCACAGCTTCTACGATCCCGGACTGCGCCATCCGGGCCAGCTCCCGATCAAATTCGAACTCAAGTACTACACCAGCCCCAGCATTCCCTGGCCCAAATCGGCGGATGATCGCGACGGCGTGCGCGGCAACTACATGTACTACCCGCAGTCGGACCTCGCCGCGAAAGCCAACCCTGCCGAGTCCGAAAGGGAATGGCGCACCGTCGCCACCAAGACGGCGCAACTCGTTTCCCATCGCACCCTGGTGACCGATCTGATCTACACCGTGGCGACCCGGCCGCACACGACCAGCAAGAACCCGATGGGGATCAATGCCCTGTGGGGAGACGGCCACGTTTCCTTCAGCGTCACCAAGGCGGCCTTCGATCCGAAGCTTTGGGATCCGGGAGACGACCACCTCACGCAGCAGAACCCGGGCGACAACACGCCCAAGTTCCGCACCATCGTAGGTCTCCTGCGCCCGTAATGTAGCGTGGGGTCAAACCTTGACATTCGACAATTCCGGCGGCGCGTTCCGTGGCCGGATGACTTACGCAATTCACGGACTTGAGCCGTCCCGGAACCTGTGTTGAGCTGAATGAGCGCCGCTTCCCGCGCGTCTGAACGGTGAACTGCACAACTATGAACGTACGCTCGGTGGTTCGACGAACGCGACCGCTCCATCCCGGGGCGGGCTTTACGCTGATTGAAATCCTGCTGGTCATCGTGATCATCATGATGCTCGCCGCGGCGCTGGTGACTTTTGTGCTGCCGCAACAAGCCGGAGCCGAGCGCAGCACCACCCGGCTGCTGTTGACCCAGGTTCAGACCTCGCTCGACAACTACCGCGTGAACGTGGGCCATTATCCCAACGAGGAGGAAGGCGGCCTGGGGGCCCTGCTGGTGCGGCCGCAATTCGAAAACGAGCAACTGAACGAGCGGTGGCAGGGACCGTACCTGAAGCCGGGCACCAAACTGCTCGACGCGTGGGGACACCAGGTCGTGTACGAGATTCAGGACCTCGCCAGTTCCGGCCAGACCAACGGCCTCCCCTATCGACTGTTCTCCCTCGGCCCCGACGGCCAGCCGGACACGGAAGACGATCTGAAGCTGGAGACCGCCCAAGAGGCGAACGCCGATTCCCAGACCGTTCTGGAAACCACCCCCAAGTAAGCCCCCCGGATCGTGAAGCTCACGCCAAAATCCGGGTTTGCGCTGATCGAGCTGCTGCTCGTGGTCGTGCTGCTGCTCCTGTTCAGCGGCGCCGCCGTCATGAACCTTGCGCCGCTGTGGAAAGGTGCCCGCCTGGACGAAGGCGTCGGCCAGCTCGAGGCCCTGCTCCGGTTTGTACGCGCCGAAGCTGCCCAGCAGGGGCGGAGGCTCCAGCTCCACGTCCAGGGGCAGCCTTTCAACGGCGATGAACGGAGTGACGCGAGCCCGGCCGCCCTGACAGCGATCCACGTACGGTGGGAACCCGAACCCCTCGCACAACCGGGCGTGTTCATCGAAAGCGAATCCACGGCCGCACTCGCCCGCTCCGTGGCCGAGCACGTCCGTGTTGAACACGTGCGCCGCCTGGACGCCTCGCCGGCTCCGACTTCGCCAGACGGAGACGCGGACACAGAAGCGACCGCTGAGGCCGGCTTCGATTCCGGCGCAGCCGCAACCACCGACGGTTCGAGCGTCGAATGGCCACCGATCATGTTCTATCCCGACGGCTCGTCCGATTCCGCTGAAATCGTCGTGAGTTCGATCGATGTCGAGGACACGCGCCGGCTGCGGCTGAAGTGGAACGGACTCAGCGGAACGACGGCCCGCGAGGCGTTGGACCCGGGACGCCTGAATGCTCTGGCAGCCGGGAGCACCGAGGCACAGCCGCTCGAGCCCGCATCAGTCGCCCGAACGGCACTAAGGGATCCGGCTCCTTGACTGGGTCAGGACTCATCCAGTCCGGCCGATCCCGGGCTACAGGCATCCCCGTGAAGTTCCCGTGCGCAACGCAGGTTCTTCCGTTCTCCATGAACCTGGCTCTTCCGATCGGGCAGACGTTCCCGTCGGCCGCTTGGGGCGACTTCCCAGCCGCCCACGGCGTCGCCGCACTGGACGGTCCGGCGCACCAGCGAGCCCGAAAGCCTGCCCTACACCAAGGAGGGCGGGCACTTTGCTGCCAACCGAATCCCGCGCGCCAAAGACGACGCGCCCCGACAGGCCAGCGCGGTGCCGTGCTCCTCGAAGTTCTGCTGGCTCTTGGACTCTTCGTGTTCGCCTCCGCCGTCGTGAGCAGCGGGCTGAACGCTGCCGTCGAGCGCTTGCTCCGACTGAAGGCGCAAACGCATGCGCTTGACCTCGCCTGTTCCGTCCTTTCCGAGATCGAACTCGGGCTCAAGCCCGCGTTGACCACGGGCGCCGAGCCGTTTGAAGCGCCGTTCGACACGTGGACTTGGGAAGTCGAGTCGACGCCCTACGCCTTTGGGACCGAGGAAACGGTTGGCCTTCAGTTGGTAACCGTCGTGGTTCGAGGCGGCACCCCGGCGACGGTGCAACGACTGACCCAAGTGTTGACGCCGCCGCGCGACGCGAACGCCACGCGTCCGAGTGGAAGCGACGGTATTAACGGCGGCCCCTGGGCCGAGCCAAGATCGCGATGAACACGTCGGGTGAGCAGTGGGAACGGCCATCTTCGCCCCGGCGGGTGGGCGGCTTCACTCTGCTGGAGGTGGTGCTCGCCCTCTCGATCGCGTTCGGGCTGCTGGTGGTGGTGCTCTTCTTTTATCAACAGGCAACGCGCCTGCGAGAAAGCACGCTGGGAGCCTCGACCGGTCTGGCAGCCATCCGCCTGTGCATGGACCGGCTCGCCACGGAGCTTCGAACCGCCAGCCAGGAACCCGGCGCTTTCCGTGGCGGCCCCCAGGAAATCGAGTTCCAGCATTGTGAGTTCCCCGACCCCGGGTTCGGCACAGCGACTGCGCCCGCGATGGGTCGTCCGCCCGGACTGCTTCTCCGGCGGGTCCGATATGCCATGGAAGTCGCGGACAGCGCCAGCGGCACCGGGATCTTCACGCGAACGGAGGAGGCGGTCCAGTCCTTGCCGACGCCGCCAGCGGATTCACTGGCGGAGGCGGCGGATGAAGTCCCGGACAACCTCACGGCGACGAACGAAGTGATGGCGTTGGAGCCTGAAATTCCAGACAGCGAGACCACGCGGCTGACCACTGCACTGGCCAGCTCGAGCACGGCAAGGCTTGCCGTACCTGAAGTGCGCTTTCTGCGGCTGCGGTACTTCGATGGGACCTCCTGGCAGGACTCCTGGAACGCGTCCGGACCGCCGCGAGGCGTTGAGGTCACCCTCGCCTTGGAGTCCGCGCCGGACGAGGGCGCCACCGAGGCGCTCCCGAACGAGGTGTTTCGTCGTGTGATCGCGCTTCCCTTGGGGACTGGTACTGCGCCGGCGGGAGCCGAGGACAACCTCGAAGGCTTCCCGGAAGTGGCAAAGCACCTGCCACCGGAGGAACGGCCATGAATCCCCGGCGACCTTCGATCCCCTGCCCTCGCGCGCCTGGATTCGTGCTGCTGACCGTGCTGGTGATCGTGATGTTGAGCTCCATGCTGGCGGCGAGCGTGCTTTACGCGATGCGTTCGGAAGCGACCGCCCACGCCGCCAGCGTTCAACAGGAACAAGCCTGGCGCACGGCGATGTGCGGGGTCGCCCGGGCCATGCTCTTTGTCACGGGTCCCGAGGCCGCAGGCGTGCTCTGGCGGGACAACCCGGCGGCGTTCCAGCATCAGTTCGTCGTCCAGGACGGCGATGACCAGTGGTACTTCACGGTCTATACGGCGTCCGAATCGGTGGGGGCTGAGATTCGGTTCGGCTTGACCGATGAATCCGCCAAGCTGTCGCTGCAGCACTCGGAAACGGCCTGGCTGACGCGCTTGCCGTCGCTGGACGAAGACACGATCCGCACCCTCACCGGCGCCCTTTCAGGAACGGATGGCAGTCCCAGCACCGACATCAGCCCCGCCCCATCCGCGGCGAACGACGCTTCCTCCGACCGCCCTGCTTCCGGAAACCTCGAGCGTACCTCGCAAGTCAGCGCCACCAGGACTTCGTCCCCCACGCCGTCTCTGGAGGAGTTGTTCGCCCGCACCGGACTCGATCCACGACTCCTCTTTGGCGAAGATGCCAACTACAACCTGCGGCTCGACGCGAACGAGGACGACCTGGAGAGCCGGGCACCGCTCGACGACGGGAACGGTCAATTGAACCCGGGGCTGCAGCAGCACCTCACGACCGTCAGCTACGAGCTCAACCTGGATGGCCGGGGAAGGCCGCGTGTGAACCTCAATGACCCCAACGCCGATCTATCGCGCTGCGGGCTTCCGCAATCCGCGCTCGATTATTTGGCCGCCATGCAGCGCGCGGGGCAGTCGCTGCCGCACGTCTCCGCCCTGCTCGAGGCCGAAGCAGAATTCAACGACGACCAGGGTCGCCCGGTCCGACTCCGGTCCGGGATCGGGCGCAACGAGCTCGCCAACCTGCTGGATCAATGCACGGCCACGAACGCCACTCGCTTCGAGGGACTGATCAACATCAACACGGCCTCACGCGAAGTGCTGGCCGCGATCCCGGCCATCGGCGAAGCGCTTGCGGACACCATCGTGGCCACCCGCGTCGGGTTGGGCGGCGAGGAAGCGCAGACGCCGGCGTGGCTCTATCAACGAGGCGTGGTGAGCGCCGACGAGTTCAAGCAGATCGTCCCCCACGTCACCACCCGCAGCTACCAGTTCAGCTTTCGCTGCGTTGGCTATGCCCTGCCCTCGGGCCGTTACCGCGCGCTCGCGGCCACCCTGGACGCCGCGGTCCAGCCACCACGGGTCCTTGCCCTGCGGGATCTCACCCGCTTCGGATTCCCCGTACCGCTGGACATTTTGCAGAGTGGATCCAGTGACGGGGCGTCAGCCGGCTCGAGCCCCCACGGTCTTCCAGGCGTACACGTCGCATGGCGCTGAACCTCGCCCAAGTGTGGAACGATGTGGTGACGCGCGCCCGCCGCGTCGCGGGGACCCGCACTCGTCCCCGCATCACCAGCGTCACCGCACTCGATCGGGACGGCGAGGCGCTGCATGTCGTGCAGGCCGGGTTGCGCGGAGGTCAACCCCGTTTGGCCACCGTGGCGACCCTGCCGCTCGACAGCCCTGCCGCCTCGAATTCCGAAGACCCGGTTGCTGTCGGGCAGGCCATCGCCGCCGCCCTCAACCGCGCCCGGCTCAACCCGCGGGCGGTCGTCATGGGAATTCCGCGCACCCAGGTCGTCCTTCGCACTCTCGAACTGCCGCCGACGGCTCGAACCGACGAGATCGCCGCCATGGTCCACCTGCGCTTGGGAAGGGACCTGCCATTCCCACTCGAGGAGGCGTTGATCGATTTCTCACCCGTCGGCGGGCCCGCGGGACGAGGTCTTCCCGGACGTGTCGAGCCGGCTCAAGGAAGCGCGCCGATTGCTGGCGGCTCGGCGACGCGGGTGTTGACGGCCGTGGTACGGCGGAAGACGGTCGAGCACCTCCAAGCGGTCGCCCGGGCGGCAGGCTGCACATTGGTGACCGTGGGTTTGCGCTCCCTGGCGGGGGCCCGCGCGACGGTCGCGTGCGTACCCAGGGCCGCCCAAGGCTGCGTGGGCCTGGTCACCCTGCGCCCCCAGGAGGCGGTGTTCGACGTCTTGCTCGATGGGATCCTGCTCTTCAGCCGCACGGGCAGTTTGCTGGCGGACGGCTGGACCGTCCCTACGCCCCCTGCGAATCCCGAGTTGCAGGGCGCCCCGGAGCCCCCGACGAATCAGCCAGACGTCCCCGAAACGCCCAGCCCGGTACAGATTGAGGTGGCCCGCAGCCTGCACAGCTACGAGGGCACACCCGGACACGTTCCCCTCGAGCGCATCTACGTGACGGGAGACTCGGGTAGAGAAGCAGCCTCGGCGGCAGCCCTTGCCGGGCAGCTCGGCATCGAGGTCAGTGTGCTCGAGCCGACGATCGAGTCCGCGCCCAATTCCCACGGCTCCCCCATCCCCGTGCTACCCGCCGTCGGCCTCGCGATGGGGGCGTTGGATCCGCGCGGAATGCCTTTCGATTTTCTGCACCCCAAGCGCCCGCCGGTCGTCCGTGACACCCGACGCCTGCGGCAGCTGGCCATCGCCACCGGCGTCCTCGCGTTGTTTCTGACGACCGCCGGGTTGCGCGCACGCTGGATCGGGGAGCGGGAGCGTCACCGAGCGGCCCTGCAGGAACAGGTGAATCTCGGTTCCAAGAATCTCGGCGCCTATCGGCTGGCGCGAAACCAGGCGCGCCTGTTGAAGGAATGGACCACTGGGGGGCGCGACTGGCTGGACCACCTGACGGTTCTGAGCGCCCTCCTGCCTCCCAGCCCTGAGCTGTATGTCACCGCGCTGTCCACCAGCGCCCGCAACACCCTCAGCCTGGCGGTCCGGGTCCGAAGCGGTGAGACCGTGGATCACCTCACGGCAACGTTGCGTGCCGCCGGGTACGACGTAAAGGCCCCGGCGATCATGCCCGCGACCGATCGGCACGGATACCGATTCCAGGCAAATCTCGAACTCCAGGTCCCTGTCGCCGTCACGCGTAATCTCGAAGAACTCGCCGTGGAAGCGCGTCCCCCGATCTCTGCTCAGGCCAAGGATTCACCCCCGCCTGAGTCCGAACCGGCCGCGGTCCCAAGCGCACCGAACCCGGCACCTCAACCCGCCAACCGTCCCAGGTGGAGCGAGCGTCCCCGCGAGCCGCTGGCCGGTGTTGGCGGGCGGCCCGGCGCAGCCCCGCCCCGCCGAGTGACTCCCCCCGACGCGGGACCAGCGACCGCTCCGACTTCGGCACCGGCAGTCTCCGACGAATCGCCAGCACCGGAGAACCGCAGGCGGGGCCAACGCCGTCCACGTCCGGAAGGAGGTCCGCGTGAATAGGCGTTCGCGTATGCTCGCCTGGATCGCGGTCACGATCGCCGGCCTGATGGGAGGCGGGTTCCTGCTCAAGGCGATCATCAACCGCCCGCTCAACAAACTGGACGCCCAGATTCTGCAACTGAACACCCGCCTCTCGGGGTTGAACAAGGAGCGTCAGGCCTTTCTCACCGCCGACAACGAAATCCAGGCCTATGCGAGCCGGCTGTTCGCGACAAGAGTCGAGGAAGCCGAGTCGCGACTCGGCGCCTTGCTGACCGCGCAGATTGTCCGGGTCGGCTTGCGGGAGGCTGATTTCACGCGAATCCCGGTCGGACGCCGCCGGCTGCCGGGAGCGGAAGAACTCGGCTGGACCGTCCAAGGAGAGGGCACGCTGCCCCAACTCATGGACCTGCTCTACCTCCTGCAGAGCGAGCCCCGACTCCACCGGATTGAGGGTCTGTCCCTCGCGCCCGTCTCCGAACCGGGCCGCAGCCGCGCCCGCTTCCGCTACCTGACGCTCGTGCTCGCGCCGTCCCCGGAGCTTCCGAAAACGAACCAAACGGTCGAGCTCAGTCTGGATGGGCCCGCCCGCCGCCGCTACGACGCCATCACCCAGCGCGATTTCTTTCGGCCGTTCACGCCCCAGGAAGCACGCCTGGCTGCCGCACCGGCAGAACCCCCTCCATCCGGGGAACCAGCAAGACCCGACCTGCGGGTCGTCTCGTTGTCGGCCTGGGACGGCCAACCCGAGGTACACCTCTTTGACCCGGCCCAGCAACGCACGCTCGTGCGGCGGCCGGGCGAGGCGCTCCTGGATGGGGAGGTGGCGACGGTTGACTACCGCCCGCTGCCGCTCCCGGGCAAGCCCGGTTTGCTTTCTTACAGCCGCCTGATCTGGCGGTGCGACACGAACTTCTGGGCGGTCGAGGCTGGCCAAAGCCTTTCCGAACGCCGCCTCCTCGGGATCGAGGAGCTGCCGGCGGCACTCCGGCCCGTCCCGCCTCTCCCAAACTCCGTTTTCCCATGAGCATCCGTCTGTTCCCTCTCCTGGCCCTCGGTGGTCTCCTCCCGCTGCGAATCCTCGGCGCCGACGCGCCGGCCTCTCCCTCGCCGGAATCCGGGCCCGCCCCGACGCCGGAAATCAGCGCACCCCGCGAAAACACCGGCAACACGCCGGCGGCCGCGGCTTCTCCGGCGGCTCCCACGCCACTGACGACCGCCGATACCGCGGTCGCCGCCCGCGAGGCCGGCATCCGGTTTGAATTCGCCGGCATGCCTTATGCCGAGGCGATCCTGCGTTTCTCCCAGATGTCGGGCAAACCGCTCATCGCCGATACCGTGGTTGAAGGCACGCTCACCTTCTCGGATCCCAAGGCGTATTCCTACGGCGAGGCCCTCGACACCCTGAATCTCATCCTGGCGACCAAGAGCGTCATGCTCGTCGAGGACGATCGCTACCTGCGGCTGGTGCCGTTCAAGGCGCTGCCGCAAATGCCGATCAAGCTCTTCCACGGCGTCGAGAACGTGAGCGGCGTCCGCCCGGGCGAAATCGTCACGGTGGTCATGGACCTCAAGAACCTGGACGCCGGCGAGCTCTCGCAACCGATCAGCACCATGCTCTCCGCCGCGGGGTCCGTCGCCTCACTCTCCCGCGGCCGGGGGCTGATCATCACGGACCGGCTCGCGAACATTCAGCGGGTGCGTCAGTTGCTCACGGAGGTGGACTCGGCCTCCCCCGTGCAACGCCAGGTGCGCACCTTCACGCTGCGCAACGTGTCCGGCACGTTGATGTCCGACCTGCTCAATCGCACCTTCGGGCTCGCCACCGCCCCGAAACGCACCGTGTTCAACGACCAGAAGAAGTCGTACGAGGTGCTCCCGCCGGATCCCACCGATTACGTCACCGCCATCTTCGCCGAGGCCTCGAACACGCTCGTGCTTTTTGGTCCCTCCGAACGCATCACCATGGCGAGCGATCTCATCAACCGCTTCGAGAGCGACGCCAGCGCCCGCGCCAGCGAGATCAAGGTCTTCTATCCGCAGATGCCCGTGGACGAGTTGGCGGACATGATCCGGCAGGCGGTTCCCGGCGTGGCCGGACGCGGCGACCGCGGCCGGGACAGCGACGCCCAGGCCAAGGTGATACCCGACCGGACGAGCAACCGGTTGATCGTCACCGCGCCGGCCGTCGGTCAATTGGATGCCATCACCGCCCTCATCCAGCGTCTCGATCCCTCGACGCAGGAAGTGGCGCCCGAAAAGACCCCCGACCAGAGCGCGCCGCAGCGGGAACTGCGTGTCGTTGACCTGAAGTCCGGTTCCGCCCAGGCCCTGGCCCCCATGCTCCGCGACGCCATGACCGATCTGACGCGGGATACGACCGGGCCGAACACCATGGGTCAGGTCCGCATCCAGGCCGCGCCGGTGGGCAACCGGTTGCTCCTTACGGGAACGCCCGCCGCGCTCGACGACGTGCTCCGCTTGATCGAACAACTCGACAGCGTCAACACCCCCGCCGAGGAGACGCGCGTGTTCAAGCTGCGCCAGGCCAGCGCCGGCCGCGTGGCCGGGCTCATCATGAGCGCGATGGGCAACTACGATTGGCGCCGTCGCGGGGGTGGAGGCGCGGTCATCGCTGCCGCCGAGGAGCGCAGCAACTCGCTTATCGTCGCGGCGCCGGCAGCCCAGATGAAGATGATCGAACAGATCGTCGAGCAACTGGAAGCAGTCGGCGCCACGGGCGGCCGGCAGTTGAAGATCATCGAACTCACCAACAACTCCGCCGCCACCGTCGCCGGCACCCTCGCCCGCCTGTTCGCCCCCCAGGTCAACTCCTACGATCCCGCTCTCCGCGTTGGTCTCACCCCCGCTCCCAACGACCGCGCCATCGTGCTCGAAGCGGACGAGTCCTTGATGGCTCGCCTCGAGGAGGCGGTGAAGGCGCTCGACACGCCCGCCACCAGCGGCGGCGTCGAACTCCGCGTCGTCGAGGTGAAATCGGGTTCCGCGCAGGCCCTCGCCCAGATGCTCCGGGAATCCCTGACCGAGATGGGGCGTGACCGGTCCGGGTCCGGGCCACTCGCGCGCGTCCAGGTGCAAGGTTCGCCGGTCGGCAACCGGCTGCTCCTGGCCGGTCCCGGCGAGGCCCTGGACCGCGTTGAGAAGCTGATTGGCCAGCTCGACACGGTCTCAGCCACCCAGGCCACGCGGGTCTTCCATCTCAAGAACGCCGAGCCCTCCCAGGTCGCCAACATGATCAACAGCGCCATGGGCAGCTACGACTGGCGGCGACGCGGCACCGGCGGCTTCGTGGCCGCCGCGGCCGAAAGCCGGAGTCGCTGCGTCGTGGTCTCCGCGCCGGAGGCCCAGATGACGATGATCGAGGAGGTCATCAACCGCCTCGAGGAAGCCGGCAGCCTGAGCGGGCGCCAGCTGAAGATCCTCGAGCTGACCAACAACTCCGCCACGGCGGTGGCCGGCACCTTGGGGCGACTCTTCGCGGCCCAGATCAACAACTACGACCCTTCCCAGCGCGTCGCCCTGACTCCGGCCCCCAACGACCGCGCGCTCGTGGTCGAAGCGAGTGAGACGCTGATGTCGCGCCTCGAGGAGGCCACCCGGACGCTGGACACCACGGCTGCGGCCGGCGGCATCGAGATGCGCGTCGTCGAGGTCAAGTCCGGTTCGGCCCAGGCGCTCGCACCCATGCTGGACGAGGTGCTCTCGGAGATGGCGCGGGACAACCGCGGCGCCAGTCCCCTGGGACGCGTCCAAATCCAGGCATCCCCGGTCGGCAACCGGCTCCTGCTGGCCGGCGCGGCGGAGGCCCTGGACCGGGTCGAGAAGCTCATCGCCCAGCTCGACAACGTGCCCGTGGCCCAGGGCACCCGGGTGTTTCCGCTCAAGAATGCCGACGCGCGCCAGGTGGCCAACATGGTCCTGAGCACGCTCGGCGGTTACGAGTCGCGTCGTCGCGGCGGTGGCGGCGGTGGCTACGTCGCCGCGGCTGCTGAAGAACGCAGCAATTGTGTTGTGGTGTCTGCCCCCGAAGCGCAACTCCAGCTCGCCGAGGAGATCATCAACCGCCTGGACGAGGCCGGGCGCACCGGCGGACGCCAGTTGCAGATCCTCCCGGTCAACCACAACTCGGCGGCCTCCATTGCGGCGATGGTGTCCCAGATGTTTTACCCCCAGCTCCGGAGTTCTGATCCCGCCGAACGCATCGCCCTCACCGCGGCGCCCGATGACCGGGCGATCGTGGTTGAAGCTGACGAAACCACGCTGCAACGCCTGCAGGACGCCGTGCTCGCCCTCGACGTCGAGCCCTCGCGCGGCAACATCGAGGTGCGCACTTACGCCCTGCCCGAAGGTCGTTCGGGCGAACTCGCCGAGGCCCTGAACCGCGTGTTCGCCTCTCCCTCGAGCCAGGCCCCCCGCCGCTGGGACCAACCGGCACCCCCCACTTCACTCGCTCCCCGCTTCGAGATCGACAGCGGCTCCGAGCTGTTGATCGTGGCCGCCACGCCCGAGCAGTTCGTCGAGGTCGAAAAAGTCCTCGAGGACCTGCGTTCCGCCGCTGCCATGGCTTCCCAGATCCGGACCTTCCGGCTCGAACACGCGGATCCGGCCCAGGTGATCGAAGTGCTGCAATCGATGCTGTTGGGCGACGTCAGCCAGCGTTGGCGCAGTTCGCGCGGCTGGCGCAGCGGCACCGGCTCCGGCGAAGTGCGCGTGGCGGCCGCCCCGGCCCTCAACGCGGTCGTGATCCAGGGTTCACCCGAGAAACTGGCCGTGGCCACCCAGCTCATCAGGACGTTGGACAAACCCGCCTCCGAGGAAACCGCCGCGACACAGACCCTGCTTCTGCAACGCGCCCAAGCCGAAGCCGTGGCCAGCGCCGTGATGCAGACGCTCACCGCGCAAAGCCCGCCCAACACCAAGCCGCGCGTCACCGTCACGGCCGTCCCCGGCAGTCGGAGCCTGTTGGTGAGCGGCCCTGACACGGAGGTGAAACGCGTTGCCACCCTTATTCGCGAGCTCGACCAGGACAGCCCCGGCGACCAAGTCGAGACCCGCATCTTCAGGCTGGAGAACGGCAACGCCCGCGAACTCACCCGCGTGCTCACCCAACTGCTCGACGGCCTCTCCCGCTCCCGGCCGCGCTTCGCCAGCCGCTTTCAGCGCGAGTCGTTCACCGTCGCCGCGGACGAGCGCACCAACTCGCTCATCGTCTCCGGATCCACCGAGTACTTCAAAATGGTGGAGCAACTCCTCGCCACCCTCGACCAGGCGCCGCAGCACTCCGACCGGCAGGTGCAGTTCTACTGGCTGAAGAACGCGGACGCCTTCGACGTGGCCCTGAAGGCCGGGGCGCTGTTCGCCGATCGGCCCCGCGCCGAAAGGCCGCTCATCGAGTCCGACTCGTTCGCCAACTCCCTGACCGTGGTGGCCAAGCCCGCCGACCTGCTCGATATCGAGAACATCATCCTCAAGCTCGATGAGACGGCCCGCGACACCAGCCTTCAGGTTCGCATGATTCCCCTCAGCACCATGCCGGTCGAACGCATGGCCACCATGCTGACGAACCTCTATTCTCAGCTCAATGAGGGCCAAATCCGGCTCGTGGATCGCCTCCCCAGCCCGCCGCCCCGGCCCACCGTCATTACGCCAGGCACCACAAACACCCCGGCGAGCACGACCAACCCGAGGGCGACGACCCCCTCCCCGCCCCCGGCCCAAGCCCCGGACACGGCCCACGTCGCGACGTCGACTGCTCCCGCCGCCCCACCGGAAGTCACCATCGCCGTCGACACGGCCGCCAACGCCCTGATCGTCTCGGGGCCGTCCTACGAACTCGATCACATCGATTCCCTCATCTACCAGCTCACCGCTTCCTTCACCACGCCCGAGTTCGAGATCCGTCAGTTCCGGCTCAAGGAAGCCGACCCGGTCGTCGTGGCGCGAGTCCTGAACGAGCTTTTCAAACCCACGGCGGTCCCAGCTCAGCCACCCGGAAACCGCCCGGGCGCGACGACAAACCAGCGCTCCCGCGCCGACCGCAACGACGCCAGCCAGGAAAACGGCCGTGCCAACGGCCAGGGCGGCTCCCCACCAAATCCGCAGCAGAATCCGCCCCAGCCCCAGCCTGCCGTGCCCAAGGTCGCCGTGGTTGCCGACTCGCGGACCCACAGCGTCATCGTCCGCGCCCGGCCGGCTGACTTCCCCCTGCTGGAGTCGATCATCGAGCAACTCGACGCCACCGATCTGAAGTCCGAGGTCGCCCACCGCCTCGTCCCGCTCCAACACGTCTCGCCGGAACGCGTCCTGCCGTTGTTGCGCCAGATGATCACGCAACTCGACAGCGTTCGCCCCGGTGAACCCGCCGCCGCTGCCGGCGACCCGCGCAGCCACGCCATCTTCCTCATTGGCCGCGATTCCGTGCTCGACCGCCTCGAGGCGCTGATCCACGAATTGGACACCTCCTCCGACTTCGCGGAACTCGAGCTCCGCACCTTCGAACTTCAGCACGCCCAGGCCGCACCTTTGGCGGCGCTGCTCAAGAACGTACTCCGCCCCGACAACGCGAACGAACTCACGGCCGAGGCGCGACAACTTCAGGAACAGGTCAGCCGGCTCAAACTCGTCGATGCGCAAGGCCAACCGGTCAGCCTGGACCTGGCGCAGCCGATCAAGATCGTAGCCGACCCGGCCCAGGGCAACGCGGAAGGCGCCAACCGGCTCGTCGTCGGTTCCACCCCCCGGAACCTGCTGGCCGTGGCAGCCGTCGTCGCCCTCCTGGACACGCCCTCTGTAGCGGGCGCAGAATCGTTGCGCCTCTTTCCCCTGACTCACGCCGATGCCGCCAGCGTCCTCCAGATCCTGAACGACCTCGCGTCGCGCGCCACCGGCGGGACTCGGACGCGTCCCGACGAACGCGCCAGTCTCTCGGTTGACGACCGCACCAACACCCTGCTCGCCGCCGGAGCCGCCAAGGCCTTGGAACGTATTGCGGAGCTGGTCAACCAGCTTGATCGCGAACTGCCCGATGATTTGCGCGGCATCCGCATGCTCCCGCTCCAGAATGCCGACGCCACCACCATCGCCGCGTCCCTCCAGCGGTTGCTCGATGAACGGACCCGACCGCGAGGTGGCGGGGGCGGCGCGCGGCGAGTCAATGCCGCGACGCGCGTCGTGGTCATCCCGGATGCCCGCAGCAACAGCCTGCTCATCAGCGGGGGTCCGGATGGCTTCGAGTTGGTTCAGTCGCTGGTCGCGCAACTCGACCAGCCCGGTTCCTCGCTGGTCGGCCAGGTCCGCCTCATTCCCCTCGAATACGCCGACGCCGGCACCCTCGCCGCCACCCTGGGCGACTTGTTCACGCGCCGCTACCAGGCCGCCCGGACCGCGGACCTGCAGCGCAACCGCCCGATCATCCTCGCCGATCCGCGCAGCAACAGCCTCCTCGTCGCGGCCGGAGTGGACGACAATCAGGCGCTCGACGTCCTCCTGGCCAAGCTCGACCGCGCGCCGGAGAACTCCTCGGTCGAACTGACGATCATCGGTCTTCAGTACAATGACTCGGCGCGTCTCGCCGCCACGATCCGCGGCGTGTTCGCGGCCCGGCTGCAAAACATGACGCCGGCGGGGCAGCAACCCGCCCCGTCCGACCGCGTCGACGTCCAGGCCGACAGCCTCAGCAATGCCCTCGTGATCTCCGGCAGCAAGCAGAACCTCGAGGTCGTTCGGGAGCTCGTCGCCAAGCTGGATGCCGAACCCGTCGCCACCGGCGGCTTGATCGAGAGCTTCACCCTGCAGAACGCGGACGTGCAGCGGGTCATGACCCTCTTGCGCTCCTTGATCGATCAGGGTGTCTACCGTCCGGGACTCGCCGCGGCCGGCGGGCGCCGCAGCCCGCGCGAGGCGCTCGCCCTCGCGGCCGATTCCCGCTCGAACACGCTCATCGTCTCCGCCAGCCCGGAGAACCTCGTCATCGTCAAGGAACTGCTGCGCCAGCTCGACACCGCCGACTTCACCGGCGCCGGGGACATTCGTCTCTTCCAACTCAAGCGCGCCCGCGCCTCCCACCTCGCCACCGTCCTCGAACAGTTCTTCCGGGCCCGGCGTACCGGCGAGGCGTTCACCGGCGGAGCCCAGCGCTCGGCCCCGGTGACCGTCACCGCCGACGACCGCACCAACACCCTCCTCGTCACCGGGGGCAAGGAGAGCTTCGAGGCGGTCGAACGCATGATCGAACAGCTCGACACCGACACCGCGCTCGCGCGGACAATTTTCCGTGTGTTCGAACTGCGTCACACCACCGCCACGAAGTTGCAGGCCACGCTCCAACGGCTCTTTGCGAACCGCCCGCCGCGCATTCAAGGCCAGCCGCCCGAGCCGGTCACCGTGATCGCGGACGGCTGGGCCAACGCCCTGATCATCGGCGCCTCCGACGATGATCTGACCATGGCGGCCTCTCTGATCGAGAAGCTCGATCTCGAGCAGCCCACCGGTGGACCGCAGGTCCAGGTGTTCCAGATGGCCAAGGCCGACGCCCGGCGCGTCGAACAGACGATTCAATCGCTTTTCCGTGGCGGTACCGCGGGGGCGGGGGCGGGCGGTGGTGGCCTTTCTCCCGTCGTCCTCAATGTCGACGAACGCCTGAACGCCATCATCGTTTCCGCCGGCGAGTCCGACCTCAAGCGCATTGCGGAGCTGGTGAAGAAGCTCGATACCGACCAGGTCGCCCGCGTGGCTGAAATCCGCATCTTCCCCCTCCAGAACGCGCGCGCCAACGAAATGGCCCTCGTGCTCAATAACGTGTTGAACAACAATCCACGGGCCCTCACCGAGGCGAGTCCGAATCGCCAGTCCCTTCTCCAGTTCATCACCCAGTCGGAGGGCGGCGAGAAGCTCATCACGAGCGCCCTGAAGGAGGGCATCATCATCGTGCCGGACGCCCGGGCCAATTCGGTCGTGGTGTCGGCGCCGCTGGACTACATGCCGTTGCTCTCCGAGATCATCAAACACCTCGATGAAACCGCGCCCACTGTGGCCACCATCAAGGTGTTCAACCTCAAGAACGCCGATGCCCGACAAATGGCTCAACTCCTCACGGGCCTGTTCCGCTTGCAGCGCGTCGGCACCACCACGGCAACCGGGCAACAATCGGTTCAATACATCATGCCGGCCCCGGGCGGGGCCACCGGTCCGGAAGGGGAGCCAGTCGGGGAGGTCATGGGCGCCGTGGTGGGCTCCGCACAGGAAGACGCCCTCTCAGTCACCGTGGACCTCCGTACCAACAGCCTGCTCATCGGCGGCACCGACCACTACGTCGACCTGGCCACCCAAATCATCACCACGCTGGACGGCACCCCGGCCCAGGAACGAACCGCCCAGGTGTACCGGCTGAAGAACGCCCGGGCCCAGACGGTGGAGACCTCGCTTCGCACCTTCCTCCAGCAGGACCTCCAACGCATCACCTCCATCCTCGGCCCCACCGGGATCGGCACCGCCCAGAACATCCTCGATCGCGAGGTCAGCATTGTCTCCGAGACCAACAGCAACAGTCTGCTCATCTCCGCGAGCCCCCGCTACTTCGACGAGGTGCGGCAGCTCGTCGAGGAACTCGATCTGCCCCAGCCGCAGGTCCTGATCCAGGTGCTGCTTGCCGAGGTCACGCTGGACAACACGACCGAGCTGGGAGTCGAGTTCAACTACATCTCGAACTCGGACCCGAACGTGAACACGGGCACCGACTTCGGACAGCAGCAACTCCTGAACGACTTCGGAGGGTACTGGGCCTCGGTCACGGGCAGCGATTACCGCTTCCTGGTTCGCGCCCTCCAGAACGAGGGCCGCCTCGAGGTATTGAGCCGTCCCCAGATCCTCACCGCGGACAACCAGGAGGCCACGATCAATATCGGCCAGAGCGTGCCCATCGTGAGCGGCACTCAGATCACCCCGCAAGGCGGCACGGTCAGCGCCATCGAATACCGCGACGTCGGCGTCATTCTCACGGTCACTCCACGCATCAGCCCCGACGGCTATGTGAAGATGGACGTCGCTCCCAGCATCTCGGACCTTTCAAGCTCCAAGGTCACCATCTCGAAGGGCGAGGACTACCCCATCATCAACCAGCGCACGGCCACGACCACCATCACCGTCAAGAGCGGCCAGTCCGTGCTCATCGGCGGCCTCATCGGCACCATCGACGACGTGCGCACCAAGAAGGTCCCGCTTCTCGGTGACATCCCCGGACTCGGGGTCCTGTTCCGCAGCAAGAGCAAGAACAAGACGCGCAAGGAACTCCTCGTCGTCCTCACGCCCCAGATCCTGCTCAAGGGCGAAGGCCAGGGAAGAAGTCTCGATGCCAAGACCTTCACGGACGAAGAACTCCAGCAGTCCACGATCAAGGGACAAATCCAGCGGGATGCCCTCCAGCACCGTGTGCTCGACCCGATCATCCCTCCTGACCCCGCACCCGATGACGCCGAACCCTCCGCATCCAAACGCAAGCGCCCCTAGGATGCGCCCGGTTGTGCTGGCCGCGGTTCACCCATCCAGGAATCGGCGAGCGCCGCACGCGCGCCGGCGCCTCGGAATGCTGGCGCTTCTCGGCGGCCTCGTCTGCGGATGCGCGCCCAAGACAGCGCCGTCGGACTCGGGTTCGCGGGGCGACATCAATGAACTGAACCTCCTCGGCATGCCCGTCGCCCTCAACCTGGACGACCGGCCGGGAGCGGACGGGGTGATGGTGAAGCTCTTCGCCGCGAACCGCAACCTCCCGCGTGCCCTGCCGATCCAATCCGGCACGCTTGAGATCAAGGCTTACGAGGGCACGCCCAGCCTCGCAGCGTTGCCAGCCCCGTTCCACACCTGGACCTACTCGCCTGCGAACCTGGCCACCTCCGAATTCACGACGGCGCTGGGCACGGGTTACAACCTGGTGCTGAGCTGGATTCCCAAGCTTCTGCCCTCGGGACGCGTGACCGTCATCGCCCGGTACCTTCCCGAACAGGGCGAACCGGTCGTGTCCGCCCCCAGCTCCATCACGGCCATCGCCTATTGAGGGCCGAGCCCGTCGCTGAATGCCGGGCCCCGGCACCACGTCAACCCCTTGTCACATGCGGCTCACCGACGTTCTCGTTCGCAAAGGCCTGCTCACCCCCGAACAACTCGCCGAAGTGCGGCGGGTGCAGCGGGACGAAGGGGAGCGTCCGGACCGGGCGATCATCCGGCTCGGCTATCTTGACGAACGCGAGGTGCTCGCCGTGCTCGCTGAACACCTTCAGCTCCGGATCGTCGATCTGTCGCAGCTGATCATCGCCCCGGAGGTGTTGCACCTCCTGCCGGCCAAACTGGTGTTTCGCAAGCGCCTGCTGCCTGTGACACGTGAGAACGGGCTGCTGGAAGTCGCCACCAGCGATGCCTTCGACACGAGCGCCATGGACGAGGTGCGGCTGCTGACCGGCCTGGCCGTTCGCCCCGTGCTCGCGCCCGCCGTCGACATCGACAAGCTGATCAAGACGCACTATGGCGTCGGCGGCGACACCATCGATGAAATGGTGGCCGGAGACCGTTCGACCGCGGTGGAGGCCGCGACGAACGAAGATCTGCTCGAGATGGCGCAGGAGGCGAGCGTCATCAAGCTCGTCAACGAAATCATCATCGAGGCCGTGAACGAGCGCGCCAGCGACATCCACATCGAGCCTTACGAGCATGATCTCTCGATCCGGTACCGCATCGACGGCGTGCTCCACGAAGCCTCGCTTCCCCCGCAGATCCACCGCTTCCAGGCCGCCATCATCAGCCGGCTCAAGATCCTGGCGAACCTGAACATCGCCGAGCGACGCGTGCCGCAGGACGGACGGATCGAGTTCAGCGTGGGCGGGCGCCAGATCGACGTGCGGGTCAGCGTGATCCCGATGCTGTTTGGGGAAGGCATCGTCATGCGGTTGCTCGACAAGTCGAGCGTGCTTTTCACCCTCACGCAGCTGGGCATGGACGAGGAGACGTTCACGCGATTCCAGGGGTTGATTCGGCGTCCGCACGGGATCCTGCTGGTCACGGGGCCCACGGGAAGCGGCAAGACCACGACCTTGTATGCGGCGCTCAACGCCATCGTCAGCACGGAGGTCAAGGTGCTGACGGTCGAGGACCCCGTCGAGTACCACCTTCGCGGCGTGAACCAGATCCCCGTCGATGCCCACGTGGGGATGACCTTCGAACGGGGACTCCGCGCGATTCTGCGACACGACCCGGACGTGATCATGATCGGTGAGATCCGAGACCTGGAAACGGCCCGGGCGGCGATCGCGGCGGCGCTGACGGGGCACCTGGTGTTGTCGACGCTGCATACCAACGACGCGGCCTCGGCGCCGATGCGCCTGCTGGACATGGGCGTTGAACCCTACCTGGTGAGCAGCACGCTGATCGGAGCGATGGCGCAGCGCCTGGTGCGCACGATCTGTCGCCGGTGCCGGACCACCGAGCCGCCCGACCTGCAAGCACTGCCGGACGACCTCGCCTGGCAACCCGGCGAGGTGTTCCACCGCGGACGCGGTTGCGATACGTGTCGGGGCACCGGTTTCCGCGGACGGACAGGGCTGTACGAACTGCTCACCATCAACGAGGCCATTGCCGAGGGCATTCTCCACCGACGGCCGCCTCCGGAACTCATCCGCGCCGGCCGCCTGGCCGGCCTGCGACTGCTGCGCGAGGACGGCTGGATGAAGGTGCGCGCCGGGCTCACCACGGTGGACGAGGTGGTGACGTGCACCGCGGTGTAACCGGATGACTGCGGCATGGCTGACTTTCATTACGTCGCAAAGACCGCCGCCGGACTCACGGTGACCGGGGTGTTGTCGGCCGAGACCGAGGCCGCGGCGCTACGCGTGCTTGATGAGCGCGCGCTTTTCCCCGTCACGATCCGCGATCAGTCACGCGCGAACCGGCAGCAGCGCACCGGGAGGCGTGTCCGGACCCGTGACATCGGGATCATGTACGGTCAACTGGCGGACCTGATTGGGGCCGGCGTGCCGCTGCTGCGCGCCTTGGATTCCTTGATCAAATCCACGGTCAATGCACGGTTGACGGCGATGCTGCGTGAGGTGCGTTCCGAGGTGGCCGATGGCAAGTCGCTGACGGAGGCGCTGCGTGGCTTCCCGGAGACCTTCCCCCCGCTGCATACCGCGATGGTGCAGGCGGGGGAACGGGCCAGCTTCCTGGAGGACGTCCTGCGCAGCCTCTCGACGTTTCTCGAGCGTCTGGACGATCTGCGCAGCAAGGTCATCGGATCGCTGATTTACCCCGCCCTGCTCACGGCCGTGGGCACCGTGGTGCTCGTCGGCGCGCTGCTGTTCTTTGTACCGCGGTTCGAGCCGCTGCTTGGGGACGCGCGAAAGCCCCTGCCCACGGAACTGGTGTTCTTCCTGAGCGGGATGCTTCGGGGTTACTGGTTCATCGTGCTGGCGGCGATGGGCGGTGTGGGAATGCTGCTCTGGGGCTTGCTGACCAGCGAAGCCGGGCGCCGCAAGTACGAGGAATGGCGGCTCCGGGTGCCGGTCGTGGGCACCGCTTTGCGGCTGCTCGCGATCACACGCTTCTGCCGGATCCTGGGCACGCTGCTGGCCAATGGCGTGCCCTTGTTGCAGGCGTTGGCAATCAGCCGCGGCGCAACCGGATCCCAGCTGTTGGGTGATCGGATCGCCCAGGCGATGGAAAGCGTGCGAGGAGGCAAGCCGCTCACCGAGCCCTTGCGAGAGGGCAACCTGTTTCCGGAGCAGATCCTGGCGATGATCCGGGTGGCCGAGGAATCGAACCGGCTCGACCGCGTCCTGCTAACCATCGCCGACACGGTGGAACGACGGACCAACCGCCAGGTCGATCAGGTCGTGCGCCTGCTGGAGCCGCTGATCCTGTGCGTGGTGGCCATGGCAATCGGCTTTCTCGCGCTGGGCCTGCTCCTGCCGATCTTCACGATGGCCAGCAACCTGGGCCGCGCTTTCTGACCGGCCGAGCCGCCGAGGTTGGAAAGGCC
>CAZHUS010000011.1:0-122516 GCA_964535555.1 uncultured Verrucomicrobiota bacterium | reverse complement strand
ACGCCCGGAACTGGTTCGCCGCGTGCGGCTACAGTTTTATTTAAACTGCTCTAGGGTGGTGTCTCTCCGTTGGCCGGAGTTTCGTCGCGCCCAAAATGGCCTGGGACGACGCGGCGCGGAGCCTTCTCGGCGACTGACGAGCGGCTCGCGGACATGCTCGGCTCCACCGGGCTCGCCCAGCCGTTAACCCCGGATCGCCCAACGCACGATGGCCGCCAGGCCGGGAGACTTGCCCTGCATCAGCAGCCCGATGCGGAATACCCTGGCGGCGGCGAACACGGCAATCCACGTAAATACCAGCATGCCCGCCAAGCCGACGATGGGCTGCCAGAGCGGGACGCCGGCCGGCGTGCTTTGCCGCAGCAACATCATCATCGGCGTGAACGGTGGCACGAAGGACGCCCAGGTGGCGAAGGCGCTGTGCGGCTCCTTGAGCACCGGCCCCAGGAGGAACATGGGCAGGAGCACGGGGAGCAACGCTGGCAGGGCGAGATTCTGAGCGTCCTTGGCATCGTTGCAGGTCGAGCCCAAGGCCGCGGAAATCGCCCCGACCATCAGGATGGCGAGAACCACGTACACCAGAAACCAAGGCACCAGGTGCAGCGGGAAAGCCCCGAAGGCTCCCATTTGGAGCAGGGCGAACGCCCCGGCGCCGAGGTAAAACGCGGCCCCCGTCAGCGCGACGCCCACGCTCCCCAACAGCTTGCCAAGCATCATCTCGAAAGGCGTGGCGCTGCCGAGAAGCACCTCCGTGACCCGCAGCCCTTTCTCCTCCATCACGGTGCCAAGCAGCGGCGAGGCCCCCATCATCACCATCATGAACGTCAGAATCACCGCGATGAGCGGAATGGCGACCGCCTCCGCTTCACTGCTCCGCTTGGCTTGCTCGACCTCGCCCGTTCCCTGTTCGGCGCTCACCAAGCCCATGGCCTCGGCCGCATGCCACCGGAACAGATTCGTCACCCGGGATTCGTCCAATCCGGCCGCCGCGAGACGCAGCCGTCGGAGCTCGTTGTTTGCCGGCGCCTCGAGCCAACGGCGGATGTCGTCCAGGGCCGCCGCCTTCGCATGGTAGGCGATCCGGGCGGTCTCGGCATTCGTGCCCGGGCTTACGATGTCCGGCCCGATCTCGACAAATGCATGCAGTTCCCCGGCCCGGATCCGGTCGGAAAGCGCCAGGCGCTGGGCCGGGAGACGGTTGGTCTCGACGGTCACCAGCTCGAGCAGGTACGCCGGTTTCACTTTCTTTCCGCCGGCGGCGTCCAGCGTCTCGTGGGCGTTGCGATTCGTCGCGGCTTGCCAGAGGGCCGCTCCCAGCTGTCCGGAGCGATCCAGGACCGCGACCTTCTTGTCGTTCACATCCACTTCATGGCGGAGGACGACCATCGCGATGACGCTGCCAAACATCAGCAACGGGGCGATCAGCAAGCCGATCAGGAAGCCCTTCGTCTTCACCGACGCCAGGTACTCGCGCCGGGCAATGCACAGGGTCCTACGCATGGTTCACCTCCTCGCCGCGCGCGGGCGTACCCGCAATCCGCACAAAAATGTCGTGAAGCGATGGCCGCGCCACCTCGAAGCTCAACACCCGCGTGCTCCCGACCAGCTGGCGCAGCACTTCCTGCGTGTCGGCCCCGGGCGCCAGGCGCAACTCCTGCACCTGGCCGAAGTCCTCCACGCGCTCAACGCCCGGCAGCCCGGCCAGGCGGGGCAGACCGCCTTCGACCCGGACCCGGATCGTGTCCGCTCCGTACTCCTCCTGGATCGCGGCCAGCGTTCCGTCGAGCACTTTGCGGCCGCGGAAGATCATGCAAATGAAGTCGCACATGCGTTCCGCCACACTCATGTCGTGCGTGCTGAAGATGATCGTCGCCCCCCGGGTGCGCTGCTCCAGGATCGCGCGCCGCAGCACATCCAGGTTGACCGGGTCCAGGCCGCTGAAGGGCTCGTCTAGAATGAGGAGGGCGGGATCACCGAGGGCGGCCACGATAAACTGGACCTTCTGGGCCATGCCCTTGCTCAAGGCTTCCACCCGCTTGTCCGCCCAGCCGCCCAGCTCGAGCCGCTCCAGCCACGCATCCACCTCCCGAGGCAACGACCGCCCCGTCTTGAGCCGCCCGAAGAAAAGCAACAGCTCGCGGAGCTTCATTCGCCGATACAGACCCCGTTCCTCGGGCAAATAGCCGATCCTCGAGTCGCGCATTCCGCGAACGGTGTCCCCGAACAGCCGCACCGTCCCGCCGTCGGGCTCGATGATGTTCAGAATCATGCGCAGCGTCGTGGTCTTCCCGGCGCCGTTCGGACCGATGAAGCCGTAGATGCTGCCGCCGGGCACGTGCAGCGTGAGGTCCGCCACCGCGGTGTGCTGGCCGAAGTTCTTACGGACCTTTTCCAGCTCGACGGCGTTGGATCGTGACGTGCCCACGGCGACCTCGGCCGTTCGCGGGTCCTTCTGCATCGGGATGGAAGTGCTCATGGATTCAGCCTTTCCCAGGCATGGATTGGACGGAGCCCGGCTCTTTTCCTCACCCGGCGGGTTTGCGGAACCGGACCAGGAAAGCCGCCAGGAGGCTCCCGATCGCCAGGAGATTGCCGCCCGTGATCAGCCACGGCCACCACCCCAGGTCCGGCGAGCCGCTGGTATTGGCCCGCATGATCAAGTGATTCAAAGCCGACATCGTCGCGAGCATCACGATCCCGAGCCACAGGATCAATTCTCCGATCAGGCCGCGCGTGTAACGCTCGCGACCCGGCGCCAGCCAGTAGTCGCGGTTCGGCATGTTGATCCAGCGCGCCGGCAGGAACATCATCAGCGCCCACAGCCCGGCAAACAGGAGGCCGCTGCCGGCAATCATGACAAACCACATCTTCACGAACGTCGCGCGCGAAGACCAGCCGTCCGCATGGCCCGCGGCGTTGAAGTGGGTTGCCAGCCGTTCGGGCAGGCCGGGCCAGTGCCAGGCCAGGTCGGCCCCGGCAGCCAGGAGCACCACGATCCACCCGATCACCAGCAGGAGGCGTCTCGAACTCATGGCGAACTCAGGTTGCGTCCGCCCCGGAAGCCGGGCGACGGCCTCGTGAGGCGGACTCCCCCGGGCCTGCGGCCGCCCGGCCTTTGCGGCGTTGCAGGGCCTCCCGCAGCAGATACTCAATCTGGCCGTTGACGCTTCGCAGCTCGTCCGCAGCCCAGGCCTCGAGCTCCTTCCAGAGCTCGGGACTGATCCGCAACAGGAATGCCTTCCGTCCCTCCATGCCGGTGCCGTGAAAAGAGGTCTCAGGTGTACAACGTGCCCGTGTTCACCACGGGATGCACTTCGGACTCGCCGCAGAGCACCACCATGAGGTTGCTCACCATCGCGGCCTTGCGTTCGTTGTCCAGCTCGAGAACGTTCTTCTCGGCCAGTTCCTTCAACGCCATCTCCACCATGCTCACGGCGCCGTGCACGATCTTCTGCCGGGCGGCGATCACCGCTTCGGCCTGTTGACGGCGCAGCATCGACTGGGCGATCTCCGGTGCGTAAGCCAGGTGGGTGAGGCGGGCTTCCTCCACGACCACGCCGGCCTTGCTGAGCCGGTCCTGCAGTTCGTGCGTCAGGGCCTGCGAGACCTCGTCCACCCCGCTGCGCAACGTGGTCTCGTTATCTTCGCCATGGTCATAGGCGTACTGGCTGGCCAGGTGACGCACCGCCGACTCGCTTTGGACCGTGACGTAATGCTCGTAATCGTCCACGTCGAACATCGCCTCGGCCGTGTCCTCGACCCGCCACACCACCACCGCGCCGATCTCGATCGGGTTGCCGCGTTTGTCGTTCACCTTGAGCCGCTCGCCGTTCAGATTGCGGGCGCGCAGGGAGATCTTGTTCCGCGAATTTCGCTTGGGCGGCGCGGCCGCTTTCTCGCCCGACTTTGCGGCCGTGGCCGCGGCGGCGGCCATCTGGGCTGCCGCGGAAGAGCCGTTTGAGTAGAACGGATTCCCCCAGTGAAAGCCGCTCTGCCGGACGGTGCCCTTGTACTCGCCGAAAAGGACGAGGACGCGCGCCTCGTTGGGCTGGAGCGTGAAAAACCCGAACAGCATGAAAAACCCGACCACCAGGAGAATCAGTGCCAGGGTGAACCAGATCCCATAGGGGTGGCCCTGCCGGGCGCTCCCGGCCACGATGGACCAGATCAGCAGGACGGGACTCCCGAGGAGCAGCAGCAGGTTCAACGGGAGCATGGTCCAGCCGCTGCCCACCGTGACTTCGCGTTCTTTGTTGGGGGACTGCGTGCGATTGTTCATGGGTTTGCTTTCTCAGGGCACCTTCGTGGTGCGTTATCGTGGTGATATCATAGTGACATTGAAACGATAGGCAAGCGAAAAATCCCGGGCAGCCCCGCGCCTCCCCGCCCCCGCCCCTTCCCCATGGCCCCGGCATTGACGCCGCCCCATCACGGGATAACGTCGCCCAGCGGCTGCCCACCACTGGCCCCGCCGGGGTGGCGCACCGGAACCAGAGGGGCCCGACGCTCGAAACGATCGGCCCCGCGGAGACGATTGATTTATGCCCGCACCATCACAAAACGCGCCGTTGTCACCACCCGCGCCGCCCCGGCGCCGCCGCCCGATCCGCCTCGTCTGGGTCGGGTTGCTCAGCCTGGTCGCCCTGGCCGTGGTCGCCTACTTCGTCCTGAGCAGCCAGGCGTTTCTCAAAGCCGTGGTGCTGCCCCGGGTCGGCTCGGCCATGAACGCCCGCATCACCGCCGACCGCGTCGAGCTCAGCCCCTTCTCCCGGCTCCACCTTACCCAGGTCCGTGTCGAGACCACCGGGGATCAGCCGCTGTTGCAGGCGGACGCGCTGACGGTGCGGTATCGGCTGGCCAGCCTGGTGCGGGGCAAGATCGCCGTGCCCGAAATCACCGTCGTCAGACCGCTCGTCAACGTGGTCGTTGCCCCGGACGGCAAAAGCAACCTCGACCCGTTGCTCGAGGAAGGCGAGCCCGAGCCGCCGGCACGAAAGAGCGAAACCGTGGACCTCGACATCGGGTCCATTCGCGTCCAATCCGGCGCCTTGGCGTACTGTCAGTTGACAGCCGGAGGCGGTCGCGACTGCGCCAGCATCACCAACCTCGACCTCAGCATCACCGACCTGCGCAACGACGCCGCGGGGAAGCTGACCGTGAGCGCCGGGATCGTCCAGTCGCAGACTGCCCCGGGGGCACCTCCGGAGACGGCTCGCGGACAGTTGTCGGGAAACTTCAACTTCTACCTGCAACCCGACCTGATGCCGCGGGAAGCGCAGGGCGACCTCAAGCTGGAGTTCACCCAGGCCGAAGGGGCGTTGAAGGAACTGGCCGGGTGGTCGGGCGCCCTGGCCGTCGATCTCGCCCCCGACGAATTGCGCCAGCTCTCGCTCAAGTTCGTGCGGCAGGGGCAACCCCTGGGCGAGGCGCGTTTTCGCGGCCCGTTGAATTTGCCGCGGCGTTCCGGGCGTGTGGACTTTACGATCACTTCGATCGGGCGCACGGCGCTCAACCTCTTCGGGGCGCCGCTGGGTCTGGATTTCGGCGACACCGCGATCGAGGGCTCCGGCTTTTGTGACGTGGCTGGGGACGGCCGGAAGATCACGGCCAACGTCACTCTGGCGGCCCGGAACTTCTCGGTGACGCAGGGTGGCATGACGACGCCTCCGCTGGATTTGCGCCTGGAGATGCGGGGCAACACCGATCTGCGTGAGAATTCCGCCTATCTCGACAAACTGTCGGCCCGCGCGATTCAGGCGGGGCAGCCGCTGGTCGCCCTGGAGGTGCAACGCGCGCTGAATCTGACATGGAAGGTGGGCGAGCTGCCCGCCAGCGCCCCCGGCGACGTGCTGTTCACCGTGAACGACCTCCGCCTGGCGGACTGGCGCTCGGTGCTGGGCACCAACCTGCAAGGCGGAATTGTGAACGTGCGCGCGGGGATCACCAGTTCCCAGGCCGGCCGCCAGATCAAGGCGGATTTCACCAACACGGTCACGGGCCTGACCTTCCAGGCCGGCGACACTCTGCTTCGGGACGTGAACACGGAGTTCAGCGGCACGCTCTCGGTTGGCGATTTCCGCACCGTCGGCCTCGAGCGCGGCATCATCACGTACGGCGAGGGCCCCGGGACGAACAAGCTGGTTCGGGGAACGCTGACGGCGAACTTCGATCCGCGTACGAGCAGCGGCAACCTCCAGTTTGCAGGCGATGGCAGCCTGGCGGAGTTGCTGAAGAGCCATCCCGTTCCGAACCTGGCGTTCGATCGCGGAAACCTGCGTACCACGCTGCTCGTGAACTTCGGCCAGGACCAGGTATCCGGCACCGCGTCCCTTCTTGCTGGCGACGTGAACGGTACCGTGGGCGGCTACCGCCTCTCCGGATACAGCGCCCAGCTGGAGAGCGCGGGCGAAATGCAGCGGGACAAGCTGGTGGTCCGCCAACTCGCCCTCAGCGCCCGGGAAGGCACGCGCAGCGGCGGCACCGCGGACCTGGTGGGCGAACTCGACGGCGCCACCCAGACCGCCCAGTTCACGGTGAACATGACGGGATTGAACCAGGCGGCGCTTCGTCCGTTCCTCGCGCCCTGGCTCACCGACCACGACCTGACCTCGCTTACCATCAACGCGCGGGGCGATCTGCGGTTCGATGCCGGCCGGGTCGCACCCCCGTCGCTTGATTACTACCCGCGCATCGAGATGCTGCTGACGAACCTGGCCGCCGGCGCGGGCGAAACCAGCTTCCGGCTCAATGCGAACGCCACCAACCTGGTGATGACCCGCCGGGCCACCAAGAAGGCCAGCCCGCCCACCGGTTTCGGCGTGGTGCTGGACGCGACCCGGCGTGGCGATGTCTACAAGCTGGGCACGAACCGCATGGAGCTTCCCGCCACGCCGCGCGCTCAGAACCAGCTCGTGGTCGGCGGTCAGCTTGACCTCTCCGCCACCAACGCGAGTCCCAGCGTGTTGACGGCGCGCGCCGCCTCACTTGAGCTCACCGACCTCTACGATCTGATGATGTTGATGTCGGAGACGTCCGGGAATGCTGCGTCGACGACTCCGAGTGCCCCCGCGCCTCCACCTGCCCCCGAAGTGGAGCCGGAACCCATCTCGCTGCCGATTCAGAAACTCGCGGCCGATCTCAAGGTCGACAGCCTCTACCTCCGGGAGATTGTCGTCAGCAACTGGACGGCCCAGGCCACGGTGGACCACGGCAAGATCAGCATTGCGCCGGTCAGCCTCACCATGAATGACGCGCCCGTCACGGCGCAGGCTCATGTGGACGTCACCCGGCCCGGCTATCTTTATGACCTGGGCATGACGGCCTCGGCGATTCCCCTCGAGCCGCTGGTGAACTCCACGGCCCCGGAGTACGCCGGCAAGATTCGAGGCGACGTCTTCGCCCGAATGCAGATCGCCGGTGCGGGCATCACCGGGCCCAACCTGCAGAAGCACCTGCAGGGGCAGGTCCATTTCCACTGCACCAATCTGAACTTCGAGATCGTGACTCCCCGCACCAAGAAGCTGCTGACCACGCTGGCCACCGCGTTCCGTCTCGAAGATCTCGCGCGTTCGCCGCTCAACCTGCTCGCCGCCGACCTTGTCATCACCAACGGCAGCATCCAGGTGCAACCGTTCGTCGCCGCCAGTGACGCGTTCCACGCCACGGCCGCCGGCGCCATCACCCTGGCTCCCGTCCTCACGAACTCGACGGTGAACGTGCCGGTCCAACTCGCCTTGCGTCAGGACCTGGCGCGTCAGATCAAGCTGGCCAACCTGACGCCCTCGCCCCGCACCAACTACCTGGCGCTCCCCCAGATCGTCCGCCTGGCCGGCACGCTCGGAGCTCCCGAAACCGAAATCGACAAAGTGCGTCTCGCCGCCCTGGTCGCCGGGAGTCTCGGCGGCGCCATTGGCGGCCAGACCGGCACCGCGCTCGAAGGTGTGAACAGCCTCCTCCAAGGCAACACCCAGGGCGCCGTCGGGGCGCTGAACAACCTGCTTCAGAAGCCCAAAGGCTCGGGGTCCACCAACGCCGTCGAGGGCGTGAACAGCCTGATCCAGGGCACCACCAACATTCAGGGTGCCTTGGGGACCCTGAACAGCCTGCTGCAAAAGCCCAAGCCTGCCGCCGCCACCAACGCGTCCCTTACGAACGCGCCCGCGGTGCCGTCCCCCGGGACGACCAACGCCCCCAAGCAAAAGTAGGTGAGTGCCGATGCCGGTTGTGAGACGCTCAGCGCCGTTATGGACCCTGCCAACCCCGTCCTCGCCTACCTCGAGGCGAACCACGACCGCTTTGTTCGCGACCTCTGCGAGTACGTTCGCTTCCCCAGCGTCTCCGCCCAGCCGCAGCACAAGGCGGATCTCCAGGCGTGCGCGGAATGGCTGACCGAGCGGTGCCGGAAGATCGGCCTCGAGGCCAGCCTCTGTCCCACCGCCGGCCATCCGGTGGTGCTGGCCCGCACGCCGGGACGCAGCGGGGGCGGGCGTCCTCATTACGTTGTTTACGGCCATTATGACGTCCAGCCGCCGGAGCCGTTTGAACTCTGGAAATCGCCACCGTTCGAACCCCGCATCGAAGGCAGTTCCCTGTTCGCCCGCGGCGCCAGCGACAACAAAGGGCAGCACCTCGCCCACCTGAATGCCGTCGAGGCCTACCTCCAGACGGGTACCGGCCTGCCGTGCGATCTCACGTTCGTCCTCGAGGGCGAAGAGGAGGTGGGCAGCAGCAACCTGCCCGGCTTCCTGAAAGCGCATCAGGCAGAACTGAAGTGCGACGCGGTGGTCGTCTCCGACACCGGCATGCCCGGTCCCGGTCTGCCCGCCCTCACCTACGCGTTGCGCGGCATCGTGGCGGTGGAACTCAAGCTCTCCGGGCCGGACCGCGACCTGCATTCCGGCATCTTCGGCGGGACGGTCGACAATCCCGCCATGGCGTTGTCCCAGCTGCTGGCGCGGCTCCGCGACCGGCGGGGCCGGGTCAACATCCCTGGCTTCTACGACGACGTCGTAAAGCTGACGGCCTTCGAGCGAAAGCAGCTCGCGCGGCTCCCTTACAACGAACGTGGCTACACCCGTTTCCTGGGCGTGCCCCGGCTCTTCGGCGAGCAGGGCTACACCGCCTGGGAACAGCGCAGCGCCCGGCCGACCGTCGAGATCAACGGGCTCACCAGCGGCTACCAGGGAGAAGGCAGCAAGACCATCATTCCCTCCTGGGCCAGCGCCAAGCTTACCTTCCGGCTCGTCCCGAACCAACGGCCCGCCCGGATCGCGCGGTTGATCCAGCAGGAGCTGAAGCGACTCTGCCCGCCGACCGTTCGCGCCGAAATCAAGGCCGGCCACGGGGGTGAGGCTTACCTGCTCGACCCGCAGAGCCCCCAGGCGCACGCGGCTTTGCGCGCGCTCCACGCGGCTTTCGGGCGCGAGCCGGTCCTGTTGCGCGAAGGCGGTTCCATTCCCATCGTCACCGAGTTCAAGCGCATCCTCGGGGCCGACACCCTCCTGCTCGGGCTCGCCCTGCCCGACGATAACGCCCACTCGCCCAACGAGAAGTTCGACTTGGGCAACTACGCCGCCGGCATGCGCCTGGGCGCCGCGTTGTGGCCGGAGTTGGCGGACGCGGCCGACTGAAGCCCTCACCGCGTGGATAGCGTCGCTTTCAGCATCGGCGGTTTCGCCATTCACTGGTACGGCATTCTCGCCGCGGCCGGCTTTGGCGTGGGTCTTTGGACCGCGAGCCGCCGCGCGGTCAGGTACAGCTCCCTGCCGCCAGCCACCGTCGCGGATCTTGGTCCCTGGTTGATCGTGGGAGGGCTGGTCGGAGCCAGGCTCTGGTTCGTCGTGTCATACTGGGAGCAGGACTTTGCCGGCGAATCGCTCTGGCAGATCTTCAATGTCCGGGGCGGCGGGCTGGTCTTTTACGGCGGGCTGGTCGGGGCGGGGCTTGCGGGGGCGCTCTTCGCCCGCCTTCGACGGCTGCCGCTGTGGGAACTGGGCGATGTGCTCGCCCCCAGCGTGGCGCTCGGTCATGCCTTTGGTCGTCTGGGTTGTCTCGCCAACGGATGCTGCTACGGCTCGCCCACGGCGCTGCCATGGGCCGTGGCGCTCCCGGCTTCGGCCAGCGGAGTCGGCATGAGGGTTCATCCCACGCAGGTCTACGAAGCCTTGCTCCTGGTGGGGTTGTCGCTGTTCCTGGCGTGGCACTACCGGCGAAGGCGGTTCGTGGGGCATACGTTCTCCGTTTACCTGCTCGCTTACGCCGTGGTCCGGTTCGCTGTCGAGTTTCTCCGGGGCGACTACGGGACTTCCACGGTCATGGGACTCAAGCCGGGCCAGGCCTTCAGCCTCGTCATCCTGGCTGCCGGCGTGAGCCTCTTCGTCACGCAGAGGACGAAGTCCGCCTCCACCCGGGCGCCTGGCTCCTGAGCGGAGCCGCTGTCGCATGCCCGACCGTTGCGAGACGTTTCGCGTCGAGATCACCGAGCCACGCACGCGGCTGGACTCCTACCTGCGGGCTCGCTATCCCGGCGTCTCGAGGGCCCACCTGCAGCGCCTGATTCGCGAGGGCGCCGTGCGGGTTGATGGCGAAATCATCAAGGCCACGCACCATCCGCGGTCCGGCGAGACCATCACCATCCTCTGGCCCGAAGCCCGACCGGCCACGGTCGAGGCGCGGGATCTTCCCTTGCAGGTGGTTTTCGAAGACGATGACCTGGTGGTGCTCAACAAGGCTGCGGGCATGGTGGTGCACCCCGCCGCAGGTAACGAAGACAACACCCTGGTCAACGCCCTGCTGCATCATTGTCGCGGGCAGCTCAGCGGGATCGGTGGCGTGGCCCGGCCCGGGATCGTCCATCGGCTGGACCAGTACACCACCGGCCTCATGGTGGTGGCCAAGCACGACGCCGCTCACCTGCAGCTCTGCCGCCAGTTCGCGGAACGCGAGGTCGTCAAGCTCTACCAGGCAGTCCTTTGCGGCGAACTGCCGCGTGCTTCCGGCGAAATCAATGCTCCCATCGCGCGTCACCCCAGCCATCGCAAGGTCATGACCGTCGCCGAAGGCGGACGCGAGGCGCGAACCAGCTATCGCGTCCTCGAGCGCCTCCGGGCCGCCACCCTGGTCGAGGCGCGTCTCCACACCGGGCGAACGCACCAGATCCGCGTCCATTTCAAGCATCTCGGCTATCCGCTCGCGGGGGACCTTACTTATGGCAAGAACGCCAACGCCCGGCTCGCCGCGGCCACGGGCGTCGAAGTGCCTCGTCAGATGCTGCACGCCGGCTTTCTCGCCTTCAGCCATCCCGTCACCGGACGACCGATCGAGTTCCGCGCGCCGTGGCCTTCCGACTTTGCAGCGACCGTGCGTGCGCTGAGCTGCGGAGTTCCCGCTTGCCCGGCGCCCCGCCCGGGCGCGTAAATGCAGCCCATGAATCCCCCCTTCCCGGGAGCGATACACCCTGGCATGAAAGGCAGGGCGGGCCCTCCGCGGCCCGCCGAGGCTGGCGCGCCGCGAACCGCGCGGCCCACCAGTCTCGGGCATCATGAGAGCGCTGGAGCCTTTGCCGTGCGCTGGAGCCTCATGGCGGTCCTGCTCCTTCTGCTTGCCTTGCCGGCACCAGCAGCCGCCCAGCCGCTTCGCCCTGCCGAAGCGGAATCGTACGGAGACGACGAGGAGACCGCCGAGGAGGCGCGGATGCCGTTCGAAGAGAAGGTCGCCCGCCGTGCCTGCACCATGTGCCACGCCTTCGTCGAACCGGAAATGCTCACCCGGAAGAACTGGGCCACGCAAATCCTCCCGCGCATGTCCGTCCGCCTCGGGGTGGCCAAACCTGATTTCAGCAGTTCCCCCGAGGGCGAACTCATCCGGGCCAAGAAGATCTACACCGACAGACCGCTGGTGCCGGTCGAGTGGTGGCCGACCATCGAGCGGTACTACATGACCCGTGCCCCCGAGGAACCACTGCCCCAGGACCCGCGCGCGCCCATCGAAATCGGCCTGCCTGGGCTCCGGACGGAGCCGCCTCGCTTTCGCACGCCCGATCCGGCGACCACGCTCGTCAAGATCAGCCCCTCGCGCCGGCAGATCTTCGTCGGCGACGACAAGGAAAAGGCGCTCTTCCTCCTCGATGCCCAGGGCGGCTTCGTCGCCCGGCTCGACGTCCAGAATGTGCCGGTGGATCTCGTGGAGATGGACGGCGGCATCTACGTCACCTGCGTGGGCTCCTTCCTGCCGTCGGAAATCCCGCGCGCCGAGTTGCTCTGGTTTCCCCGGCAGGGCGACTCGTTCGGTCCCCGCAAGGTCATTCTGAAGGAGCTGCCCCGCTCGGTGCAGGCCGAGTTCGCGGACCTCAACGGCGACGGTCGCACGGACTTCGCCCTGTGCATGTTCGGCAATCTCACCGGCCGCTTTTCCTGGTTCGAGAACCTCGGTGACGACCAGTACCGCGAACATCCCCTCACCCATGAGACCGGCCCGATGTACTGCGCCGCCCGCGACTTCAATCTCGACGGCAAGATCGACCTCGCCCTGCTGCTCGCCCAACACCTCGAGTCCCTCGTCCTGCTCAAGGGCGATGGCAAGGGCGGCTTCACGGGGGACACCGTCTTCCAGAAACCACCGGTCTACGGCCACTCGCACATGGAAGCCGTCGACTTCGATCGCGACGGTCGCCTGGATTTCATCGTCGCGAACGGCGACAACGGCGAGTACGAGAGCCCGATCAAGAAGTACCACGGGGTCTGGCTCTATCGCGCCCAACCGGACGGCTCGTACGACGAGAAGTTCCTCTTCCCGTTGAATGGCGCCTACCGGGCGCTCGCCCGCGACCTCGACCAGGACGGGGATCTCGACCTGGTGGTGAACTCCTACTTCCCCGACTACGTCAACTCCCCGCGCGAGAGCTTCGTCCTGCTCGAGAATCGCGGTGACCTGACGTTTGCCCCGTTCACTTTTCGCGAGTGCATTTCCGGACGCTGGCTCGTGATGGACGTGAACGATCTCGACGGCGACAAGGACCTCGACGTGGTGTTGGGATCCTACATCCACGGGCCGGGACCGGCACCCATGTTCCTGATGGAGATCTGGGAACGGCAGGGACCCTCCATCCAGATCCTGCGCAACACGCGCAAGAACCCGCCGACGCCTTGATCAATCCGGGCCGAGCGGCGGCTTCCCGGCGAGCTGAGGCAGCCGCGGAGCTCCGTGCACGCACGGCGATGCGGCGGGCAACGGAGTGCCCGCCCTACCGGGGTGCGATGCGGCGGGCAGCGGAATGCCCGCCCTACCCTGAGACGGAACGGCTCGACCGAGCCTCCTCACCCTCCCGCGCACCGGTCACTCAGAGCGGCAGGCAGAAAAGCGCGTCCCTGAGCTTCGGCTCGAACCAGGTGCTCTTCGGCGGCATGAGCCCGCCGGCATCCGCTATCTCCATGAGTTCGTCGATCCCCGTCGGGTGCATCGCGAAGGCGCAGGCAAACTCACCCGAATCCACGAGCCGCTGAAGTTCGCCCGGACCCCGGATTCCGCCCACGAAACCGATCCGTTCGCTGGTGCGCGGGTTGTCGATGCCAAACACCGGTCCGAGCACGTGCCGCTGCAACAGGGCCACATCCAGCCGGTCGGCTGGGGTCGCCGACGCGGCCAGTTCCGGCCGAAACCGCATCGCCTGCCAGCGTCCCTCGAGGTAGACCTGCACCGAACGGGGTGCGGTGGCGTTCGGCGCCGGGCCGGGCTCCCCGGCGTTGGTGAAGACCTCCCCAAGTTCCTCCATCAGCCCCGAGGCTGAACGGCCATTCAGATCCTTGAGCACCCGGTGGTAGGGCAGGATCTGCAAGGCGTCGTGCGCAAAAATCACACTCAGGAATCCGCCGCTGTTCCCGGCACCCCGCCGCTGTTCAAAGACCCGCGCCGCCGCTGCCGACCGGTGGTGGCCGTCCGCGATGTACAGCCGGGGAATCGCGGCGAACTGGGAGGCCACGAACGCGAGACCTTCGCGGTCTGCCACGGTCCAGGTGCTGTGCCGAACACCATCCGGCGCCACGAAATCCACGTCCGGCGCGTTCTGGCTCCGCTCACGGATGAAGTCCGCGAGCGCCGGTACCGCGCGATGGAACAGGAAGGCGGGGCCCGTCTGGGCGTTGAGGGCCGCGATGTGGCGCACGCGGTCGTCCTCCTTGTCCGGTCGCGTCAGTTCGTGTTTGCGGATTCTGCCATCCGCATACTCCCGGCAACTCGCGGCGGCGACGATGCCGGTCTGGCTGTGTGCTCCCATGACCTGCCGATACAGGTAATACGCCGGCGACAGGTCCGGCCGCAGTGTCCCGTCGCCAACGAGCTTCTCAAACGCGACGCGTGCCTGGTCATAGGCGGTCTCGGCATGAGCGTCCGTGCCCCGGGGCAATCCCGTCTCAGGGCGGCTCACGCGCAGGAAGCTCAGCGCATTGCCCTCGACCAGACGTCGCGCCTCCTCCTCGGACATCACGTCGTAGGGCAGCTCACAAACCCGTGAGGCCACGACGGGGTTGGGTCGCAGTGCGGCAAATGGTCTTACCTCGGCCATAACAGGGCGGTGAAGATAGGCGGCCGGCCAACCAAGTAAAGGCTTGGAACCGCGGGGACCCGGCTCGGGAAATACCCCGGCCACGCCGCCTCGCGCCGGGCCGACGCGTCATCGACGCCCATGCAGCCAGTCGACCGCTCTGTTTCCCTCAGTGGCTGCCTGCTTTCGTGCCCGACACCGGAAATCCCCGGTCGCGCATCAGCGCATCGATCCCCGCGTCACGCCCCCGGAAGCGTCGGTACGCCTCGGCGGGATCCACGGTGTTACCCGCCGAGAGCACGCACTGGCGAAACTTCGCCGCCACCTGCCGGTCGTACAGGCCGCCGGCCTCCTTGAACGCCTCCGCCGCGTCCGCCGTCAGCGTATCGGCCCACAGATAGCTGTAGTAGCCCGCCGAGTATCCATCGCCCGCGAACACGTGGCTGAACTGCGGGAGGCGATGGCGCATGACGATCTGGGCCGGCATCCCGAGCTTCGCCAGTTCCTCCCGCTCGAAGGCGGCCGGGTCGATCGTCTGCCCTCCGGCGAGGTGGAGCTTCATGTCGATGAGCGCGCTGGCGAGGAACTCCGTCGTGGCGAACCCCTGGTTGAACGTGGCCGCCCGGGTAATGCGTTCGACCAGCGCGGCCGGGATCGGTTGTCCCGTCTGGTAGTGCAGCGCGAACCGGTTCAGCACCTCGGGCGTTGCCAGCCAGCGCTCGTTGATCTGCGACGGCAGTTCGACATAGTCCCGCGGGACGTCCGTGCCCGAAACCGACGGGTAGTTCACGTCCGAACACAGGCCGTGCAGGGCGTGGCCAAACTCGTGAAACAGCGTCTCCGCGTCGTCCCACGAGATCAGCACCGGCTCCCCGGGACTGCCCTTCACGAAATTGCAGTTGTTCGACAGCAGCGTGCGGATCTCCCGCTCGAAGCGTTCCTGGCTCCGGTAGATGCTCATCCAGGCGCCGGAGCGCTTCCCGGTGCGGGCGTACGGATCGAAATAGAACAGGCCGGTGAGCCGCCCGCTCGCCTCCCGCACTTCCCAGACGCGGACGTCCGGATGGAACACCGGCACTTCCGGCGCCGGGGCGAACTGGAAACCATAGAGCTGGGTCGCCGCCCAGAACATCGCCTCCCGCAGCTTCTCGAGCTGCAAGTACGGCTTCACTTCGTTCTCGTCGAGGTCATACCGCGCCTTGCGCACCTTCTCGGCATAGTAACGGTAGTCCCATGGCTCGATCCGAATGCCGGCCCCTTCCGCATCCGCAATCTTCTGCATGTCCGCGACTTCTTCGGTCACGCGTGCCAGGGCGGGCTTCCACACCGCCTCCATCAGCGCCATCGCCCGGTCGGGCGTTCCGGCCATCGCGTGCTCGAGCCGCCAGTGCGCATGCGTGGGATAGCCGAGGAGCTTTGCCCGCTCCGCCCGCAGTTCCAGTATCTCCGTGATCAGCGGCTTGTTGTCGCGAGGCCCCGGGTGATCGCCCCGGCTGACAAAGCGGCGCCACACCTGCTCCCGCAGATCGCGTCGGGATGCGTAGGTCAGGAAAGGCTCTGCGCTCGAACGGGTGTTGGCGATGACCCACTTGCCTTCGAGACCCCGTTCCCGGCCTTCCGCGGCGGCGGCCGCGCGCGACGATTCCGGAAGACCTGCCAGCCCGGCGGTGTCCGCGATCACCACCCCGAGCGCCTCCTCGTCGGCCAGGAGATTCTGGCTGAAGCTCGTGTACAACTCCGCCAGGCGTTGGTTGATGGCGGCCACCCGGGCCTTGCCGGCGGGATCCAGCTTCGCGCCCGACCTGACCAGGTCCGTATAGCGCAGCCAGACCAGGCGCTGCTGTTCGGGCGTCCATTGCGCTTTCTCCGGCGACTGGTAAACGGCTTCGACGCGCCGGAACAACTTTTCGTTCTGTGTCAGCTCATCCTCGAAGGCAGCCAGTCGCGGTTCCATGTCGCGCTCGACACCCTGGAACTCGGGCGAGCTCAAGTTCGACCGCCACACGCTGTACACGGTGCGCACGCGGCCGAACGTCCGCCCGGCGGCTTCCAGCGCCGCGATGGTGTTCGCGAAATCCGGAGGGGCCGGATTGTCCGTGATCGCCTGAACGTCCTTCCGGAACGCGTCCATGGCGGCGGCGAAGGCCGGCTGGAAATCCGCCACGCGGATACGGTCGAACGGAGGGGTTCCGTCGCGCTCCCCCGGCCATTCGGCCAGCAACGGGAGGACGGCAGCGCCCTCGTTCGCGGGCGATGGTTGATCGGCGGGGAGCACCGGGAACGTGCTTACCGTGGCGCACAGCATGACAATCGTGGTGTGGGCGCGCGTGCGGCGGGCACGCGTTCGCCGGAGCGTGATCGGTGTTTTCTCCATAACAGCCGCGCCAACGTAGCGAAGCCCTTCAGCAGTGACAAGCGGGCGAGACGGGTTGGACGGGTTGCGGTGGGGCAAGGCCGCGCCGGGCCGCCCAGTAGACCGACCTCTGGTTTCCGGGGCCCCAGCCAGGGAGGGCGGGCACTCCGCTGCCCGCCGAATCGGGCTGGCGTGGAGACGCGTCCGACCGGTCCGCCTCCTGACGTCGGCGCCTACAATTCCCGTTCGGTATGACCGCGCCGGGCCGTTTGGTGCGTCGGGCCTTGCGGCTTCTACGAAATGCTCCCGGGGAATCAACGCGTCCCGGCCACTCAATCCGGAAGGTCCTTGCCCGTGCCCGTCACCGTCAGTTTGCCATGTTTCACGCCCTTGGCGGCGATGAGTTCGTCGGCGATGCGTTTGATGAGGGCCGCCTTGCCTCGAACGGCAAGCACCTCCATGCAGTTGTGATGGTCCAGGTGCACATGCAGCGCGGAAAGGATGAGCTCGTGATGGTCGTGCTGGATGTCGGTGAGCGCCGCCTGGACATGTTGACGATGGTGGTCGTAGAGGAGCGTGATCGTGCCGGCAATCTCCTTCTCGCCGAACTGCTGGTGATGTTCCACCAGGTGGGCGCGGATCATGTCGGCAACCGCCAGGGAACGGTTGTTGTACCCCTTCTCCGCGGTCATGCGATCCAGCTGCCTCGCCAGGGACGCTGGAACCGAGATGCTAAAACGCACGGCGCCCCCGTTCTTGGTCCGCTTCATGCCCGAAGCCTAGTAGTCCACCCGGGACGGTCAACGGGTGAGTCGCCCTCCCCGCCCCCCCGTTGATCCTGAGGCGCCCCAACCGGCCAGCGCGCCCGAGACCAACGCGCGCCCGTCAGCCTGGCGTGATCGAGCGCTGCGTCGGGTCGTACTTCTGACGTCGCCCCGTCTCGAAGGCCGTGGCCGCCATGATCGTGGCGACCGCGTGTTGGTGGCCGCAACTGATATCCGCGTGCGGGCGGGCACGCGAGCGAAGGCACTCCAGCCAGTTGCCCATATGCGACTGATTCGGTTCGCGCGGGATCGGTCCCGGCGTGATCGCACCGCCGCGCCCCCCCACGGGCGACACCGTCCATTGCTCAAGGTCGAGCGTGCCGTGGGTTCCGTGAATGGTGAAATGGACCCCGGCGGAATTGCCCAGGCCCATGCCCCAGTCGAACAGGAATCCGTCCGGGTACTCGAGAAGCGCGTGGAACGTGTCGGTGGTGTCGCGTCCGTCCTTCCACACGTACACCCCCCCGTGAGCGACCGCGCTGCGGGGGTAGGAGGCGGCCGTGAGCAGATGCACGGCATCGGCATAGTGCGTCATCCAGAGCTCCGGCAGGCCGTTCGAGGTGTCGCGATAGAGCTGCCACTGGCGAAGCAGCCTGGCGTCGAAGGGACGCTTCGCAAGGTGCAGCAGGAACGCGTTCCAGTCGACATCGGGTTCCACACAATCACTCACGGGCCGGGACCACCGGGCTTCGTGGAAATACATGGCTGCCGAGACGCGGCTGATCTGTCCGAGCACACCGCTGGCGACCAGCTTGGCGGCGCCGAGGAATGTCCCCTCGCTGCGGCGCTGGGTGCCCACCTGCACAACCCGCTTCCCTGACCGCGCGAGGTCGAGCGCCGCGTTCGCGGATTCGAGGTCGATGGTCATCGGCTTTTCCACGTACACGTCCTTGCCGGCTTTCAAAGCGGCCGTGAGAATCGTGCCATGACTGAAGTCCGGCGTGGCGATCGTCACGGCATCGAGGTCGTCCAGGGCGAGCAGGTCCTGAAAGCGCGTGAACGAGCGCGGCTCGGTTCCGGAGCCCTGCTTGATGCGGGCGGCCGCGGTTTCGCGGTTCTTACGCCACACGTCACAGACGGCGGTAATCTGGACGTTGGCGGTCGTGCCCAGTTCGAGGATCTGGTTCATCAAGTCGGTCCCGCGTCCCCCGACGCCGATGCAACCGATGGTGATGCGGTCGTTGGCCCCGGCCACAGCGCGCGCTGAAACCGGGCTCATGCCGAGTGCCAGGGCACCGGCACCCGTGGTTTTCAGGAACGTTCGCCGCGTCGCCAGGAGGGACGGACTCGTGGGGGAGGTTGAGGCCGCAAAGGGGTCGTGTTGCATTTCGGGACCATGCTCCTTTCGTCACGCGACGCAACCCGCGGATTCCCGGAAAGCGTGCGGCTCCTTGGAGACCTGCTGGGTGGACAGGAACCGGTCATTCCCGCCCGGGCGCGCCGCATGCTTCGGGCAACGGAGTGCCGGCCCTACCGCCTGACGCCTGCTCACCTCGTTGCCTACCGCGGCAACGCCGGCGCCTGGACCGGACGCGGCGGCAGGGTGCGCAACGCGATCCCGGGATTCCGTTCAGTGAAAAAGTCGCACGACCATTCCTCGGTGAACAGGATCACGGTGTGACCGGCGGCATCGGTGGCGAGCCGCGCGCCGGAAGGCAGCATGCTCTTGTCGACCAGGCCGTCCCCCACCCAGCGCAGCAGCCGCCACGGGCCCTGTTCGAGTCTCGATTCCGCGCCGTATTCGGATTGCAGCCGGTACTGCACGACGTCGAACTGCAACGGGCCGACCGCCCCCAGGAGCGGCACGCGCTGGGTGGCCTCCTGCAGCAAGAACGACTGCACCACCCCCTCCTGCAGCAACTGGTCCAGTCCCTCGCGGAACCGTTTGAATTGCGCCGTGCTCACGCTGTGGATCCACGCGAAGCTCTCCGGCGCGAACCGCGGGATTTCGTCGAAGGCGAGCGCCGGGTCTTCCGCAAGCGTGTCGCCAATCCGGAATTCGGAATGGCCCACCAGCCCGACCACGTCGCCGGCGAAGGCCTCGTCCACGGTCTCGCGTTCGCGTCCGAACAACTTGTGCGAGCTGGCCAGCCGGACCTTCTTGCCGGTGCGGGTGTGCACCACCGCCATGTCGCGTTCGAACCGCCCTGAACAAATGCGCACGAAGGCGAGCCGGTCGCGATGATTCGGGTCCATGTTCGCCTGGATCTTGAAGATGAAGCCGGAGAAGCCGTCGTGTGCGGGATGCACGAGGCGGCCGTTCATGCGACGCGGCTGCGGCGTCGGCGCCAGATCCAGGAAGGCGTCGAGCAGCAGTTGCACGCCGAAGTTGTTGACGGCGCTGCCGAAAAACACCGGTGTCAGCTCGCCCTCGAGAATCCGGGCGTGATCGAACGTCGCCCCCGCGCCTTCCAGCATGGCCACTTCGTCGACCAGGCGGTCGTAAGCGGCGGGCAGCATCGCGTCACGCACGATGGGATCCTCCAGGCCGTGCACCGAAACGGGCGCGCGGAAGGCCCCGCCCGGCACGCGCTCGAAGAAATGCACCTGGCGCGAGCGGCGATCGTACACGCCGCGAAAATCCTGGCCCGCGCCCAGGGGCCAGTTGACCGGGAAGGCGTGCAGGCCGAGCACCCGCTCCAGTTCGTCGAGCAGCGCCAGCGGATCGCGCGCGGGCCGGTCGAGCTTGTTCATGAACGTGAAGATCGGGATGCCGCGCTGGCGGCAGACCTCGAACAGCTTGCGGGTCTGACTTTCAATCCCCTTGCCCGCGTCGATCACCATCACCGCCGCGTCCACGGCCGTGAGCACGCGATAAGTGTCTTCGGAGAAGTCCTTGTGGCCGGGCGTATCCAGCAGGTTGACGCAGTAGCCGCGATAGTCGAATTGCAGCACGGTCGAGCTGACCGAGATGCCGCGTTTCTTCTCGAGCTCCATCCAGTCGCTGGTGGTGGCGCGCTGACTCTTGCGCGCGGTGACCGAGCCCGCGAGCTGCAGCGCCCCGCCGTAGAGCAGGAATTTCTCGGTCAGCGTCGTCTTGCCGGCGTCCGGATGCGAAATGATCGCGAAGGTCCGCCGGCGCCTGATTTCTGTTTCCAGGTTCATGGTTCAACCGCCCGGGAATGCTCCCGCGAAAGCCGGGGTTTACAACTTCTTAATGGCGAGCAAGGCGGGGGAGCCGGTCTCCCCGTGGTAGGCCGGTGCCCTGACCGGGCGGTTGAGGGTTCCGGGCAGGGCACGCCCTCCCGGCTGTCGGGCAGGCTTTCGAGCCTGCCGGTGCGCCGGACTTTCCAGCCCGGCGACGCTGCGCGCGCCTGCGAAGTTGCCTCAACCGGCAGCCAGGAATGTCCGCGCTACCCCGGGGTGGTTTCATGCGGACCGGCACGCGGCAGGAACGAGAAACCGCACGGGCGGATTCACCGGGTGGTGACACCCCGGAGATACCGGTCAAACCAATCGGCCAGCAAGGCCAGGTCGTTGATCAGATCCGGCCAACCATGCGCGGCGCCAGGCTTCACCACCAACTCTGCCGTGGCCCCGGCTTCCTTGGCCTTGGTGACGAAGAGATCCGCCTGCTGCATGGGCACCAGCTTGTCGGCGTCACCGTGAATGATCAGCGTGGGCGGCAGGTTCGAAGTCACGTAGTACAGGGGCGAGATCTCGCGGCCCAGTTCCAGGCGACCTTCCGGGGTATCCGATCGCGGCCCGAACGCCGGCTTGAAGTCCTTGAGCACCCCCACCCCCACGGCGTCCTCGCCCGGCTTGCCGTAGTTGAGGAAATCCGTTGGCGGAAAGAAGCACGCCACGGCGGCCACGGCGCTGCTCTCGCGATCGATGGGGTCTCTTGCGTCCGGTTTGCCCGGACCACCGCGCGTCCCCATCGTGAGGGACAGGTGACCGCCGGCGCTGGCCCCGAGGATGCCAAGGCGGTCGGGCTTCACGCCGTATCGAGAGGCGTGGTGGCGGATGAAGCGGATCGCGCGGTTCACATCCTCGACGATCTCAGGCACGGTGAACTTCGGTTGCGAACCGTGGACGACGGCGAAGACGGTGTAGCCGCGGTCAAGGAACGGCTTCAGAAAACCGGCGTTGATGGCTTCGTGGCTCGAGAACCAGCCGCCGCTCACCATGAAGACCAGGCCGTAGCCGTTGGTCTGGGCAGGCTGGAAAACGTCCAGGGTCAAGGCCACACCGAACTTGCGGCCGTAGATCACGTCCTCGGTGCGGGTGAACCCGGCAGCCCTGCTGGGCAAATCCGCGAGCCCAAACGCCACGAGGACGAGGCACGCGCAAAGGGATTTTGTCATGGGATTTCGCCGGGAGGCTACCGGGCCTCTGAGACGGACGCAACCCGGCCGTTCGAGGAATGCGGCCACCGCCTGGCTCAATCGTGAAATAGCTGTTTCAGAGGTTCGTCACCGTCCGACGCGGTGCGAGGAGGGACGAGCGGCCGCGTGCGAGAGCTTGACGGCGTTGCTGCGGCGTGGGATCCGGCATGCTGCCCGGCGGCGGGAGCCGGGGTAGGAGCCCGCCGAGACCGTTCCCGGGGAAGCGAGCCGTGCCACCGGCGCTCAACTCTTTCTTGAATCCGCCACAATCCCAGCGCAAGCTAGGTGCAACAGACCTAACTGAGCATGAAAGCAGCACCCATGAGCCTGCCCTGCCGGACAAGGGGCTTCACCCTGATCGAGCTTCTCGTCGTGATCGCCATCATCGCCATCCTGGCCGGAATGCTCCTTCCGGCCCTCGGCCGCGCCAAGGCCAAGGCGACCGGCATCGCCTGCATCAGCAACAACAAGCAGCTCATCCTCGCCGTCCACCTCTACGCTGGCGATTTCCAGGACCGTTACCCCAACAACTTCACCATCCCTGGAACCGAGCAGGCCATCGGTCCCAGCGGCAACGGCCCGATGAACAACTGGGTGAACAACATCATGACCTGGGGCGCGAGCGACTCGATCCAGGACCGCAGCAACACCAACGTGGAATGGGTGATCAAGGGCGTCCTGGCCAACTACACCGCCAATGCCCTCGGCATATACATGTGCCCCGCCGACAAGTACGTGAGCCCCGGCCAGCGCAACAAGGGCTGGACCCGGCGCCTGCGGAGCAACTCCATGAACCGCCTGTTCGGCCGCTCCAACAACGATCCCAGCGACAACACCGCGCGAGGCATCAGTTGGAACGACGGCCTCTACCGCCAGTTCATCAAGACGACCGACGTCCCGCAGCCCTCGATGACTTACGTGACCCTTGACGAGCACCCTGACTCGATCAACGACGGCTTCTTCGTTTGCGACAGCACGACCCAGTGGGGCGATCTCCCGGCTTCTTACCATAACGGTGCCTGCGGCTTCTCCTTCGCCGATGGACACGCCGAGGTGAAGCGATGGCTCAGCGCCACGTCGATCTACCCGGTCAAGTTCGCCTTTGCGACCGTACCCGCCGATGCCAAGGGGCGGCAGGACATTGCCTGGTACCGCGAGCGGGTGGGCTACACGCTGCTCCGGTAGTCGAGTGTCCGACTCCCGGATACGATCGTTTCGATTCTCGTTGACCGGGCCTCAGGGCCTAACGGCCGGGTTCGGCCGGTTCGGGGTTACCGCTCTTCATTCGAGGGCCACTCCCGGTGAGGACGAATTCGTGGTAACGATTCGTGACCAGGTTGCGCACTTCCAACCCGCGCCCCTGAGCGTCCCGAATCTCGACCTGATCGACCGACCCCGCCTTGCCCAGCCCGAAGTGCAGGACCGGGGCGTGCTGGGTCCGGTGTGAATCGCCGGTCACCAACGGTCGTACCATGCGGCTGGCGCCGGCGGTCACGGCCACCGAGGTCCCAATCGGAGACGGACCGCCGGGAATCGCGGAGAGACGGAACCCGACCCACGCGCCCGTGTCGGCCAGTTCGTTCCTGAAAACGCGCAGGGTCTGCCTCGGTTCAGGCCAGACCTCCATGGTGGTCACGACAAGGTCCAGCCGGCCGTCGCCGTCCAGGTCGTCCGCGGCGACGTTCCGGGAGTCCTGTTCCAGCGCCACGCCCAGCAGGTAGCCAATCTCTTCGAAGGAGTCGCCCGTCCTCAGCAGGAAACGATTCTTCTCATACCCACCGTAGGACCAGCCGTTGCCGCGCGTTTGCGCGAACTTGTCCATGAAATAGCGCGTCGCCTCCTCGTCACGGACGGATTCGTCGACGTAGATGTCATGAAGCCAGAACTCCGGCTCGAAATCGCGGACGGAGGCCTGCGATTGCAGCCCGTTCGCCACGTAGACGTCCGGGCGGCTGTCGTTGTCAAAATCCGCAGCCGCGCATCCCCAGGACCATCCGGTTCTGGCGAGGCTGTGGTTGAGCGCGGTTTGCCGAAAGCCACCCCCCGGCTGGCTGATGAAGAGTCGGTTGCCGTAGGCCATCCGCGGGCGCATGGCAAAATCCTCCCCCGACCCCGGCCGCCGCAGGGCCAGATGCTCGAGCCGGTCCACGGTCGGGGAGTTCATGCCGATCATCAGCACGTCGGCCCGGCCATCGACATCAAAGTCCGCGATGGCATGCGCCATCCCGAAACCTTGGGCGTCGGGCACCCAGGTGTCGGTCATGTCGTGGAGTCCGCGACCCTCTTCGTTTCGGTAAAGGTCGATGCCGGCGAAATCGCTCACAACCACCAGGTCGAGCCAGCCATCCGCGTCCAGGTCGACGAAGGAGGCGGAGTAGGTGCGGCGTCCGCGTTTCGGCCCAATCCCGGCGTTCTCCGTAATGTCCGTGAACTGGTCGCCGTCGTTTCTCAGCAGGTAAGCCGGAAACCCGTCGCGCGCGTCGTAGTACCACGGCCGCAGGACCTGACCCATGGTTGGCACGCGGTACTGGCCGAGGAACAGGTCCAGGTCCCCGTCCTGATCCAGGTCTCCGCACGTCAGAACCATCGGATTGAGCAGGGGTTCTGGGGCCCGCCAGACGACCTGTTCCGGCTCGGCAAATGACGGGTCGGTCTTGCTCCGAGAGTAGAGCACCAGTCCCTCGGCCCGGGCGCAGAGGAGGTCGCTGAGGCCGTCGCCGTTGAAATCTCCCATCACCGCGGTGTAGACCACACCCGGAGGGAACCGGCACAACGTGGCCGCAACATACCCGCCGTGGCGCTCCCGCCGGTAAAACGCATTGACCGACGGAAGGAGGATTTCCGACAGCCCGTCCCCGTCCAGATCGTGGAGGATCAGGGGATCCACGGAGAACCGCGGGCGGAAGGGCTCCACGGCGAGGTTCAGTTCCTCGCGGAACGGCAGGGCACCGACGCGCCGCTTCAGCCGGAGACGGCTCGCGTCCAGGTGGCCAATCCTGGCACCGCGGCGGGCGGAGGGGCCTTCGGACCAGGCCAGATCCAAGTCGCCCTCGAGGACCAGTCTCTCGCCGCGCGCCTGGTTCCGAAGATGCGCTGAAAGGGAGAAGACGCTGTTCGCGGCTCGCCCGGCGGTATTGGTCTCAAAGCGCACATGCCTGAACTCGACCTGATCAAGCGCCCATCCCTCCGCGATGCGGCGGCGGATCAGGCGAAGCCAATCCGCCCTGCTCAGGCTGACGGACTGACCTGCGGGTTTCGAGAGCTGGATACCGTGAGCGAGAGCGTCCGGAGGGCCCCAGGTGGGGATGGTGAGGCGGTGGAATTCCAGCGACCCGGCCGCGCTCAAGCGATTGCTGGCGGCATTGAGGTTGTCCCAGAATTGTTCGAGGGTCCGGGCGCAGGCTTGAGCGAGTATTTCCGCTTTCCACACGCCCTCGTCGAACCGCCTTTCACGTTCCGCCAGCCAGCCCGGAGGTCCCGTTTCGACACGGGAAGGGCGCGCCGTTCCTGGCGAGCCGAGGGCGGCGGGCCGCGGCGTGCCCGCCCTACCTGGCTGGGGTCCATTGGAACCGAGCTGTTTCTCTTGGACCTGCTCACCGGCCATGAACCGGTGAGGAGCGCGGGCTTTAGCCCGCAGGGACGTCCTTTGGCTGGCGTGGCTTCCTGCGGACTGAAGTCCGCGCTCCTGAAGCGGTTCATGGGAAGCTCCTTGTTCCTTGCGGGCCTTCTCATCGACCATGAACCGGTCCCACCGGGTCGGGGTACTACCGGTTGCAGGCCAGGTGCCCTCACCGGGCAGGTTGGCTTTCCCGGCGACGATGAACCCACCGACCGCCAGCATCACCACCAGCACCGATACCGGCAGCAACGTCACTCCGGGTTGCCGGCACTTTCTCCAGCTCGCTCGTTCGGTTGGAGTTGGAGAAAGCAACGACGTGGGCCCGGCGCCGGGTGGCTACGGGGCGAGTTCGCGGATCTTGATGTTCTTGAAGGACACCTCGCCGCCGTGATCCTGCAGGAGGATGTGGCCGCGCAGCGGCTGTCCAAAGTCTTTGACGTCCCTGAACTTGCTTCGCGCGATCGCGGCCATGACGGCCGGGCTGCCGAGTTCATAGGCGATGGTCCGTTTGCCGTTCAACCAGTGCTCGACCTGGCGACCACGCACGACGACCCTCGAGGTGTTGAACTGGTCCTCGGGCTGAAGCTGGATGGGGATCTCCGGTGGCAGCACGTCATAAAATCCCGCCGTGCCTCCTTTGGAGGGCGGCTGGACCGTCTGGACCTGCGCCAGGGTGAGCAGTTGGTACTCGTGGCCAATGACGCTGCTGCGTGCTTCGCTGACGAAGTACTTGAGGCCGCTGTTGCCATTGGGCTTCATGCGCCAGTCCCACGTCAGCTCGAAGCTCTCGAACTTCGCCTCGGTAAGGATGTCGCCACCGCCGGCCCGCCCCGGGTGGACGAGGCATCCTTCTTTCACCAGCCATCCTTCGGACGGGAAGGTCGCCTTTTTAAAGCTGCGCCAGCCGCTGGTGGTGCGGCCGTCGAAGAGCAGTCGCCAGCCTTCGGCCTGTTCGGCGGCGGTAAGCTCGTTGTCGGCCGCCTGGAGCGCTTGGGGGGAGATCACCGCGAGGATCAAAGCCGTCAAGGATCCGAAGGCGACGTGGGCGTTCATGTGCCCGGCATGTAATCGGCGTCTTGACCAGGGGTCAAGCCGGCTGGCGCCCGGACCAGCACCGCGGCCGGGGACGGAGCGCCCCGAGGCAAATCGCGGAACGGGGAGGGCGTGGCAGGGCGAAGCTCCGTCGAAACCGAACTGAGGCTCGCGAGCTTGGCTCGGCGCCACTCTACCCCCCCCCGCGCTCTCCGTGCCCCGGTGGCTTCGTGAGAGACCTCTCGCCCCACCCGCCTCTCCGCGTCTTCGTGCCTCCGTGAGAGACCCCTTGACCGCTACCGGGCGGAAGCGAAGTGCTGGCCCACCGCAGACCAGTTCACCACGTTCCACCAGGCTTTCAGGTAATCGGCGCGCTTGTTCTGGTACTTCAGGTAGTAGGCGTGCTCCCAGACATCGACGCCGAGGACCGGCTTGCCTTCGCAACCGGCGACGGATTTGCCCATGAGGGGGTTATCCTGGTTGGCCGTGGAGGCGATCTCGAGCTTGCCGCCGTTCACCAGCAACCAGGCCCAGCCACTTCCGAACCGACCCATCCCCGCCGCTTCGAACTTGGCCTTGAAATCGTCGAAGCTGCCAAAGGTCGAGTTGATCGCATCCGCCAGGGGGCCCGTGGGGGCTCCGCCCGCATTTGGCCCCAGGATCTTCCAGAAGAACGAATGGTTCCAATGGCCGCCGCCATTGTTGCGGACGGGACCGCGGATCGCGTCGGGCACGGCAGCCAGGTTGCCCAGGAGGGCTTCAAGCGACTTGCCTTCCAGCGCGGCGTCCCCGGCGATGGCCTTGTTCAGGTTGTCCACGTAGGCCTTGTGATGGCGGCCGTGGTGGATCTCCATGGTCAGGGCGTCGATGTGCGGTTCCAGGGCCTCTTTCGGGTACGGTAGCGACGGTAGCTCGTGTGCCATTGTGTTGTTTCAGTTATTGGTTCAGTGCGTTTGCTCCATTCGGAACACTTGGCGCAACCTAGCAGCATCGTCCGGAAGGCACAAGCGCCCCACCCGCCTTGCCCGCCTGGCTCCGGGCGGCGGGGGCAGCGCTCCGGGCGGGGAGGGAACTCGAACGGCGCGATCGCCCCAAAACACGTTCGCAAACCTGGACCGCGTACCGGTCGGTCATGCCGGCCAGGTAATCACACAGCACGCGCGGGCGCTGGGCTCGTGGAATGGTTCGTTCGAGCTGCGCCTCAAGCTCCCCGGGATGCCGCTGGTAATACCGGAACAGCGCTTCCAGCGATTTGCCGGCATCCTGGTTGGCGGTGTGGACGGACGGGCTGTAGTACAGGTTTTGATAGAGGTATTTCCGCAGTTCGATGTTCCAGAGCCGCTGCCGCCGGCTGTAACCCACGAGGCTGCGCCGGAGCCGGCGGACCTCGTCGGCCGAACTCACTCCGCTCGTCTCCAGCAGCGCCAGGGTATTCCCCACGACGTCGCGCACCTGGTTCTCAATCAGGCAACGCACCGTGAAAAACCGGCGCCGTTCGTCCGGCAGCGGACCGTGTTCGTCGCGCACCTGCCCGGCCGCGTGGCGCCAGATCCGGACGTGCTGTTCCAGGTGTGCTTCGGAGAGAAGGCCGGTCTCCAGGCCGTCGTCGAGATCGTGGCTGTAGTAGGCGATCTCGTCGGCAAGGTCGGCGAGTTGCGCCTCGAGCGAGGGGCGGTGAGCGACGAACCCGAGTCGCTCGCGCAGCCGGGGATCACCGGCCCGGTGCTTGTGCAGGCCTTCGAGCACCTCCCAGCTCAGGTTCAGCCCCGAAAAACCGGGGTATTTCTGCTCGAGTTCCTCGACGACCCGCAGGCTTTGCCGGTTGTGCTCGAAGCCGCCGTGCCGGCGCATGAGACGGTTCAGCACCGCTTCGCCCGTGTGTCCGAAGGGGGCGTGGCCGAGGTCGTGGGCGAGGGCAATCGCCTCGGCGAGGTCTTCATTCACGCGCAAGGCCCGGGCGAGGTTCCGCGCAATGGCCGCCACCTCCATCGTGTGCGTGAGCCGGGTGCGGAGGTGATCCCCCGTGCCGTTCAGAAAGACCTGCGTCTTGTACTCGAGCCGACGGAACGCGCGCGAGTGGATGATCCGGTCACGATCGCGTTGGTAGTGCGTCCGCCATTCCGGGGGAGGTTCGGCGTGCACCCGGCCGCGGCTCGCGGCGCTCGACTGGGCAAAAGGCGCCAGCCAGAGGCGCTCGCGCTGCTCGAGGTCATCGCGTGAACACGGGTTCATGGCCACAGAGAAGCGGCATCCGAACCTGTCGCGCTCCATGAACCGGCTGCGAAAGCGGGGGTGAACCCCCGCACTCCAAGCGCTTCGCGACCCCGGACGCGCCTTGCAGGAACGCGAAGCGCCTGGAGTGCGTCCGCTTTAGCGGCGCTTTTTGGGTTCATGCTCCCCATGCGTTTCCAGGACCAACAGCAATAACCACGACCATGGAAATCCCCGCTTTCCACGAACCTTCCCCGGAGCGCGGACTTCAGTCCGCCGGAAGCCACGCCGGCGCCGGGACGTTCCTGCGGGCTGAAGCCCGCGCTCCTCAACGGTTCAGGGCCACGGAGCAGGTCCAAACGGAACAGGTCGCTCCCCAAGAACCGACCGGTGAGAGCACCGGGCCGGCAACCTGGAGGCCGGGTCCCCCGATCCGCCGGGGTGCGGAGACCGCGCCCTACCTCGGAGGACAGGTCCACAGCCTCGGGTCGTGACACCGCCTGGGTCATCGAGTTCTCGCCCGATCCTCAAGAGGCCAGGAACTCCTGCACCGAAAGACCCCGGAGCTCGAACAGCCGCTTGATCGTGTCCTCGATGAGGTTGTTCGGGCAGGACGCGCCCGCCGTGATCCCGACGGTGACCTGGCGGCTCGGCAGCCAGTCCGCGGTTTCGACCTCGCGCCCTTCGTGCTGGTTCCAGTGACGGATCAACTGTCCCGAGACCATCTTGGAGGCGTTCTTGATGAAGTAGGTGGGGAGGAGTTTCTCGCCCATCTCGGCGAGGTGCGAGGTGTTGGAGGAATTGTAGCCGCCGACCACCAGCAGGAGGTCCATGGGTTCGCGCAGCAGTTTCTCGAGTGCGTCCTGACGGTCCTGCGTGGCGCCACAGATGGTATCGAAGAAGCGGAAGTGCTGGGCGTGGTTCGAAGCCCCGTAACGTCGTTCGACCGCCGCGCGGATGCGACGCTGCACCTCCTCGGTTTCGCCGCGAAGCATGGTGGTCTGGTTGGCCACGCCCACCGCGCGCAGGTGTTGGTCGGGGTCAAAGCCCGGGGAGTAGGCACCGCGGAACCGCTCGAGGAAAGCCTCCTGGTTGCCGCCGTTGACGATGTAATCGCACACGGCGTCGGTCTCCTCGAGGTTGTACACGACGAGGTAATGGCCGGCCCCGTAAGCCGTGGCTTGCGAGGTGGTGGCTTTGGTTTCCTCGTGCTTGGCCTTGCCGTGAATGATGCTGGTGACGCTCTCCTTGGAATACTGGCGCACCCGCTTCCAAACGCTCATCACGTCGCCGCACGTCGTGTCCACGAGAATGCAACCCTTGGCTTCGAGCGCGCGCCGGGTGGCGACTTCGGTTCCGAAGGCCGGGATGATGACCACGTCTTCGGCGGTGACCTGTCCCAACTCCTCCGCGGTGGGACGCGGGGAAATGCTGACGATTCCCATGCCGCGGATCTGGTCGTTGACCTCCGGGTTGTGGATGATCTCGCCGAGGAGGAAGATCCGGCGCGGCGGGGGGAAGTAGTTGCGGGCTGCGTAGGCGAGATCGATGGCGCGTTCGACCCCGTAACAGAAACCGAATTCCTTCGCGAGCTTGATGGTGAGGCCGTGGGCGTGGATCACGCCGCCGTTGGCCCGAATGCGGTCCACGAGGTGACTGCGATAGTGGCTTACCACCAGCGCCTGCACCGCCTCCATGACGTCCGGGCGTCGGAGGTTCACCTTCTGTGGGGCCGGGGAGACGGCCGCTGCTGCACTTGACATCACGCGGAGCGTACCACCACCGGGACAAGCGTCCAGCGTGCTGAGCGGACCGCGGCTGGTCCCCGGCCGCAGCACGGGCGAGCCGCTCGAGGCTTTCCCCCGAGCGCACCGCGCCAAGGAGTTCGTGGCCGGGCGACCGGCGGAGCGGTCGCGCTCCGACTCGAGGGGCCGCACGCGGCCAGCCTGCGAGGCGACGCATTCGCCCGCGACCGCCAAAAAACGTGCAGGGAACGCCAAGCAGAGTGTAGCGGCCGCGATTTGCGCCCCGCTGAATCCGCTGTCATAGAAGAACCATCATGACCACCAAGAACGATCGTGCCACGTGGCTCAAGGGCCCCGCTTTTCATTGTTCCGTTGAACCCGGTCAGCGCCAAAGGCCCTACCGCCTGGTGCTGCTGGGCGCGCCGGGCGTGGGCAAGGGCACGCAGGCCGAACTGCTCAGCGAGCGGCTCGGGTCCTGCCAGCTTTCGACCGGAGACGTATTCCGGGCGGCGAAGTCACTGGACCCCTGCGATCGGACTCCGGCCCTCAGCCAGGCGCTCGACTTCATGAAGCGGGGCGAACTGGTGCCCGACCTCACCGTGCTCGACATGGTTCGCGAACGGGTGGGCTGCCTGCGTTGTCAGGGTGGGTTCCTCCTGGACGGGTTCCCGCGAACGGTGGCCCAGGCGGAAGCCCTCGACAAGATCCTGGCCGAGGAGAAGCTGAAGCTGGACGCGGTGCTGAGCTACGACCTGCCCATCGAGCGCATCGTCGCGCGACTGAGTGGCCGCCGGACCTGCTCGAAGTGCAAGGCCGTTTACCACACCGAGGCACGCCCGTCCCAGACGCCGGGAGTGTGCGATCAATGCGGGGGCGAGTTGTTCCAGCGCGAAGACGACCGGCCCGACGCGATTCGCGTCCGCATGGAGGCCTACGAGCGCAGCACGGCGCCCCTGACGGACTTCTACCGGCGGAAAGACCTGCTGGTGTCCGTCTCGGCCGAGGGCACGCCGGAGGAGATTTTCCAGCGGGCAATGCAGGCCCTCGCGTAGCCCGCTTTCAGCATGGATCTCGGCGCCTTGATCAAGTCCGCCCAGGCGCGGGGTGCGAGCGACCTCCACCTGGAGGCGGATCTGCCCATGGCCGTGCGCGTTCGCGGAGCGCTTCAGGTCACGGGCGATCCCATCCCCGGCGCCGCGCTCGTGGCGCTGGCGCGCGACCTGTTGGGTACGGGCGCATGGCCGGCGTTTGTGGAGCGGCGTTCGTTCGATTTTTCGAGGACAGTGGCCGGGGTGCGCTGTCGATTCAATCTGTTGCACACGGCGCGCGGCGTCGGACTCGCCATTCGGCTGCTGGCCAGCTTTCAAGCCACGCTCGAACGTCTCAACCTCCATCCGGATCTCCGCAAGCTCACCACGCCGGCCAACGGCCTGGTGTTGATCTCGGGTCCCACCGGCAGCGGGAAGTCCTCGACACTGGCGGCCCTGATCCAGGAGATCAACCTGAGCGAGGCCCGCCACATCGTCACCATCGAGAGTCCCATCGAGTACAGCTTCCGGCCGCGCAAGGCCTTCATCCGCCAGCGCGAGGTCGGACGCGACACGCCGTCGTTCGAACAGGCGCTCCTGGACGCCATGCGCGAGGATCCCGACGTGCTCATGGTGGGCGAGATGCGGGAACCGCAGACGATGCGGTTGACCCTCAACGCCGCCGAGACCGGGCACCTGGTCCTTTCCACCGTCCATTCCGGGACCTGTGCCGAGGCGTTGCAGCGAATCGTCCTGGCGTTTCCCGCCGAGATCCAGAACAACATCTGCGCTCAGCTTGCCGACTGCCTTGTCGCGGTGGTGTGCCAGCGCCTCCGGTATCGCGCGGACCTGGGCATTCGCATCCCCGAGTGCGAAATCCTCCGGCCGACCGTTCCCGTGAAGGCCTTCATTCGGAATCGGGACTTCTTCAAGATCCCGCAAGTGCTCGAGACCGGGGGCGATCACGGCATGTGGACCTTCGAGCGTTATCAGGGGTGGCTCGCCCGCCGCACCCAATGGCACCTGCCGGAGAAGGCTGACGGAGCGCCGGATGAGGAATCGGCACCTCCGGCGGAACTCAAGGACGCTCTCAAGCCTTCCGTTTCGCCCGGACCCCGGACCTCGTCCGGCACGCCGGGGTCGCCGGGGTCGCCCGTCACGGCCCGGCCCGAGGGCCCCATCGAGATTGAACCGGTGGAAGGAGGGATGGAAGCGGTCCTGCGGAAGCTGTCGTAACCGCCGAAGTCGTGACCTACTTCAGGACGCGGAGCACCGCCAGGTCCAGGACCGACAGTTGCCGCGGCGCCTTCGGGTGATGACGCTGCGTAACCTCGACCAATGCCTCCGCGTCCCGGGCGTCTTGCCGGCAGGTTCACCAAGACCGGCCTCACGCCCTGCCGGGCGTCGCGGTTCCGTCGGGCTCGACGCCGCTGCGGATGTGTCCGCGGTCAACGGAGCCAGGGCGGAGCGTTCTTCAGCTCAGCTTTCACCTCGAAGCGCCACGGTGGTCAGCTCGCGCGCCGCCTCGGTCGTGATGCGAAAGCGTCGCCCGGTGCTGCTGAGGTACTCCGACATGAGCAGGCCGCCGACGCGAAGCGCCTTCTCATTACGGCGCCGGTGGCGGGACTGAAGCAACCCCCAGTCGCCCTTGGCGTGTCGCGCGACCGCAAGGAGCACCTCCTCCGGAGGCACGCCTTTGAGGGCATCCGGCGTGATGGCCAGCCGTCCCACTTTGAATCGCGGAAGGCTGCGCACGTAGACGTCGACGCTCAGCGATTTTCGCCGGGCCAGCAGCTGGGTGAGGTCTGTGTCCGACTGTCCCTGGAGCCGGAAGACGAACTGCCGGGGTGGCAGCGGGGGTAGTCGCCGGCGGGCGGCCTGTTCTTTGTGGATCGCGTACAGCGGGTCGCGCTTCGGTTTCATGTCAGTCCCCTTGAGGTTTACTCCGATGCTCCAGTCACCGATACCACTGCGGCCGGCACGGGGCGCGGTGTGGGCTCCCCGGTTTTCACCAGATCAAGACGCGAACAGGAAGGCGCTGAAAGTGCTGACGCTCGTCCCCGCGAGGGAACCGCCCCGCCGCCGCTTCTGGGCGGCTTCCGCTGGGGTCCGAGACCCAGACTGCCGAGCCAGGTGACGATGCGCCCGGCCACTTCTTCCCAGCCGGGCTCCATCATCATGTCATGTCCCAGTTCCTCGAAAAACTCAGCCCGGACGCCGTACAACCGGGCCACCCGTTCGACGGTTCGTCGGGGCACGCTCCCGTCCCTCCCCGCCCCCAGCACGAGAACCGGGGTGCCGAGGTGTTCCTTGGGAACGATGTTGCGGCGCAAGAGAAGTTCGAGCAGCACGTGATGTGGTTCCTCCTCCAGCGATTCAAAGCACCGGGCAACCACGTCGTCGGGAGTGCCACTCGAGAAGAACCAGCGCCGGCATTCCTGCTCGTCGGCGACGGCCTCGCGCAACCGCCCCAGGCACACGGCGCGCAGCGCCCGGGCTGGTTGGCGCAGGCAGGACCGCCACGCGGCCCGTCGCAACACCATCGGGTGCGTCGGCGCCAGCAGAATCGCCGCCGGAGGCCGGCGGTCGCGCAGACACATCTGGATCAGGAGGGCGCCCAGCGAGTGACCGATCAGGACCGGGGCCGGCCAGGAATCAGCCGCGTTGGCGACGAATGCCGCCAGTTGCGCCAGGGTGATCCGCGGGGGAGGACCCGGGAGCGCGGTCGAGCGGTCATGACCGGGAAGACTGAGACAGCGGGTCGAGAAGCCGCGGCTTTCGAAGAAGTCCCGCCACGCCTCGGGCCAGCACCAGGCCCCGTGCAGCAACCCATGGACAAAGAGCAACCGGGTCCCGGCTGGCGTCCAGGGTCGTGCGTTCCAGGATCGGGTGTTGGCGGTCATGGTTGTGCCGAAACTTCCAATGCCGCTATTATGCACGGGCCCCGGTTCTTGGATGTTCCACCTTGGTAGTACGTAATGGGCGGGTTTGCTGAAGGGACAATCCCGGAGGTCCTCTTCCGGAGGCGACGTCAGGTTGAACCGGACTCCGTCCCGTTCCGATCCAAGCCGGTCACAGCGTGGCCCCGCGCACGGCGTCGAGCAGGGTCTGCTGGCCAAAGGGCTTCAGGAGGAAACCGACGCAACCGGCCAGGCGCGCCTGGTCTCGCGTTTGCGTGGTGTCATAGGCTGTCATGAAGATGACCGGGAGTACGTGACCTGCCGCTTCCAACCGTTCGCGGACCTGAAGCCCGCTCATGCCGGGCATGTGGATGTCCATGACCACGCACTGCGGCCGTTTCGTGGTCATGGAGGCGAGAAACTCCGTCGCGGAACTAAACGTGCTGACCATGTATCCCGCGGAACGAAGCAGCCGACCCAAGGAACGTAAGAACGAGACGTCGTCGTCGAGAACCGCCACCAACGGCGGCGAAGTGCTGTCCGGAAGCTTGATCATGGCACCGGGCCACCCTGGCAGGCTCACGCCACCGCATCCCCAGGTGCGCCGGAGTCCCTCCGGCGCCGCCGGCCCGTGTGATGAACAGTGCCGAAGTGGCAAGGCGTGCGCTATTCGACTTTGGGAGGATGCCCCGGGTCGGGGTGATGCCGGCCGGAGAACTGCAGTCGAGCCGTCACGCGTTACCAGGAACCGCCCTGGCTCGGGTAGGGCAGACATTCCTGTCTGCCGGTTGGGGCGACTTTCCAGTCGCCGCCGCGATCGCCCGGCCGTCCAGGCCGCGGACCGGCAGGCTGGTAAGCCCGCCCTACCTCAAGGAGGCAGAATCCCCAGCTTCACCGCGGCCTGGACCAACCCGGCCAGGGATTCCATCTGCATCTTCTCCATGACGCGGGCGCGGTGGACCTTCACGGTCAGTTCGCTGACGCCGAGCTCGCCGGCGACTTGTTTGTTCAGCAGTCCTCTGACGACGAGCTCGAGCACCTGGCGTTCGCGGGGCGTGAGACGTTCCACCCGCTGGCGGAGAGCCTCACGCTCGCCGTCGGCCGAGGCCTGTTGAACGTCGCGCGACAGCGCGGATGCCACGACGGCGAGGAGGTCCTGGTTCCGAAAGGGCTTGGTGAGGAAGTCGACCGCCCCGGCTTTCATCGCCCTTACACTGGTGGGGATGTCCCCGTGGCCGGTGATGAAGACGATCGGGATCTGAATCTCCCGCGCGGCAAGCTCCGCCTGCAGGTCCAGACCGCTCTTGTCCGGCATGCAGACATCGAGCACGAGACACGACGGACGTTCGTGAGGGGACGCCTCGAGGAACTCGGTGGCGCGGGCGAAGGTCCGGACGTTCCAGCCGGCGCTTCCACACAGGCGGGCCAGCGCCTTGCGGACGCTGGCGTCATCGTCGACGATCAGGACCGTGGCAGTCGGGGGATTCACGAGCCGTTTTTCGAGCACACGGGCAGGATGAAGTGGAACGTGGCGCCCCGTTCGACGTTGTTCTCCGCCCAAAGCCGCCCGTCATGGGCTTCCACGATGGAGCGACAGATGGCGAGCCCCATGCCCATGCCGCTCTCCTTGGTGGTGTAGAAAGGTTCGAAGAGGTGAAGCAACTGCGGCGGGGCGATCCCCGTGCCCGCATCCCGGATCGAGACCTGGACCTGTCCCGGCCTCGCGGCGGCCGTGGTGCGGATCAGGAGACGGCGTGACGAGGGCGCGAGGTCGGTCATGGCGTCCAGGGCATTGGTCACAAGATTGAGCACAACCTGCTGCAGTTCGACGATGTTGCCACGGACAACCGGGGAACCGGGGTCCAGCTCAAGGCGCCAGGTCACCTCCTTGAGCAGGAGCTGGCTGTGGAGCAGGTCCAGCGTCTTGCGCAACACGTCGTTGAGCGGGACCTCGGTCCGGACGCCCCCCGTCTTCTGGTACAATCCGCGAAGCTGGTGAATCACCGCGCCTGCCCGGTGGCTGTCGGAGGCAATGTCGGCCAGCGCCGCTTTGATTTCCGTGAAGTCGGGCGTTTCCCAGCCGAGGAAGTTCTCGATCGCCTGCACGTTGCAGGCGATGGCCGCCAGTGGCTGGTTCAGCTCGTGAGCCAGGGCGGCGGCGAGTTGCCCGGCCGTCGTTATCCGCGAAACCCGCTCCAGTTCCTCGCGCAGGTTCTGGCGCTCGCGCTCGGCGGCTTTGCGTTCGGTGAGATCGCGGGCGGCGACGAGGACGCCCTGCACTTCGCCCGCCTCGTTGCGGTAGACCGTCGCGTTCAGGAGCACGTCGGTGATGGGGCCGCTCGCGTGCTGGATGCTGAGCGGGTAATCGCGCACCGTGCCCCGCGCCAGGACCTGCTCGCAAACCGATTGCGCCCGGGGTGGCTCGGTGAAATGAGCCGGAAAGAGACTGCCGACCAGGCGGATCCGCGAGACGCCGGTGACCGCTTCCGTCGCCTGGTTGACATCGGTGATGACACCCGCCGGATTGATGACGATGAGGGCATCGATGCCGGCCTCGAGCAGGCTGCGGGAGTAACGGGCCGCGGTGGCCAACTGCACCGTGCGTTCCGCCACGCGGTGTTCGAGTTCGGCGTTGGCCCGGCGGAGTCGCTCTTCTCCCTGCTGGCGTTGCAGGGCGATCGCCACCTGGTCCGCCACGGCCTTGAGCAGGGAGACTTCCTCGTCGGTGAAGCGGGTCCGGCTGGACGTGCCGAAAGACACTGTGCCGATCACCTCGTCCTGCGCAATGAGCGGCTGGCAGACATAGGCCCGGATCCCGTAGCTCTTGACCAACTCGGTCCGGGGCTCGGTGGTTTCGAGGATGTTCTCGGCAACGATGGGCCGGCCTTCCTGGGCGGAGCAGCCACAGACGGCCGCGCCAAAATCGAGCCAGCGGAGCCGGGGCACCTCGTCGGGAGGAACGCCGGCACAGGCGTTCAGCTTGAGCCGGCGACTCGTCTCGTCGACGAGATAATTGAAGAAGAACTGGCAGTCCAGGGCTTCGGCCACGCGGCGACAGAGCCGTTCCACCACCACCTGGGGCAGTTCGGCGGCCAGCAGTTCGCTGGCGCTGCATGCCAGGATGTCCAGGCGCACGTGGCTGCGCCGCAGGGCTTCTTCCGCCCGCTCCCGTTCCACCACGCGTTCCCGCAACTCACGGCTCGCCTGCTCCGCCGCTTGACGCGCCGCAAACGCGTCATCCATGAGGTTGAGGGCGGCACGCCGGGACTCCCGCAGCAACGCGTTCGCTGCCTGAAGCTCGGTCGAGGACCGCAGCAGCTGTTCTTCGGTCTGGCGGCGTTCGGTGATGTCCAGAATGTGAGCCACCACCCCACGGATCTCACCGTTTTCAGTCTGGTCCGGTACGTAGGACGCCGTCATCCAGCGGCGGGTCCCATCCGGATGCGACACTTGACACTCGAAACTGACGGTCTGGCCTGCCAGGGCCTTTCGCAGCCACGGCTCGATGGTACCCCAGACCTCCTCGCCAAGAACCTCCCGAACCGGCATCCCGACGATCGGTTGGACGGCGACTCCAAACCACCGCTCGTAGGCACGGTTTACACGCCGGTACCGGAGGTCGGCTCCGATGTAGGCGATCAGGGCGGGCACGGTGTCCGTCACCAGTTTCAGCTCGCTCTCGCGTTCCCGGATCAGGGCCTCCGCCCGGGTCCGCTCCGCGAACAAGCGGGCGTTGTCGAGCGCGATGGCGGCGGTGGTGGCGAGTTTGCGGGCGAAGTCCAGTTCCGCTTCGGTGAAGTCGTGCGGTGCCGCGGTGTAATTGAAGAAGAGCGCCCCCACGCGTTCGCGGCGGACGAGCAACGGCGCCACGAGCACGGACCGGATCTGGTGACGACGAAAGTGCTCCCGATGGAAGCGTTCGTCGTTGAAGGCGTCGCGCACCGCCACCACCTGGCCGGTGCTGAGGGCCAGGACCGCGTGCCTTTCCTGGTCATCGTCCATGTGGGCCCCCACGAGTTCCGAAGGCATGCCCTGCACGTGGCTGATGACCCACACCCCCCCACGGCGCTGCGAGACGGCCCCCGAGTCGCTGCCCAGCGCGGCCACCCCCTCGGAGATGAGCCGCTGCATGATCGGGTCAGTCTCCAGCGTGGCGTGGACGGCCCGGTCCACACGGTTGAGCGCCTCGCTGAGCTCCTTGCCGCGACGGAGCGTGGCTTCGGCGCGCTCCCGGTCGGTGATATCCCGAACCAACCCGCGCAAGCTGATCAGGCGACCCGCATCGTCGAACTCGCCGCGCGCGGACTCCTCGAGAACAATCTCGCGACCATCGTCCGGCCGGCAATACCGGTAGTTCGTGCTGTAACTGGGCTGCGCCGGATTCAGGTTCGAGATCAGTCGCAAAAAAGCCTCGCGATCCGCCGCATGGACCGCGGCGTGGAAGTCCTTCCCCAAGGTGCGTCCGGACTCGTCAATGCTGCCCAGGACGGCACGGCTGTTCGGAGAACGCAGGACCTCGTCAGTGACGGGGTTCCACTCGAAGGTGAAAACCTTCCCCGCCTCGAGCGCCTGGGACAAACGCGCCTCGCTCTCGATCACCAGATCGGTTGTCCGTTTCGCTTCGGTGATATCCGTCTCGGACCCCGCCATCCGGATGACTCGTCCCTCGGAATCCCGGCGGGCGATCCCGTGGTCCATGATCCACATCCACGAACCGTCCTTGCGTTGCGCGCGGTATTCCGCGGTAAAGGACGGCGTCTGGCCGGCAAAATGGGCTTGCACCGCCGCGATCACCCGGGGCGCGTCCTCGGGATGAATGCGCGTGCTCCACTCCTCGAGGCTGTCCCCGATCTCGTCCTCGCTGAAGCCTCGCATGGTCTTCCAACGTGACGAGAAGACGACTTTGTCCCGGCGGATGTCCCAATCCCAGATCCCCGTGTTGCTGCCGGCGAGCACCAGCTCGTAGCGCTCATTCACCTCCCGCAGCCGTTCTTCGACGACCCGGCGCTCCATGACCTCGCGGTGCAGATCCGCCGAGGCCAGTTCGCGGGCGTGAATGGCTTGCGTCAAAACGCGTCGCGCCAGGCCCATCGCCGTCAGGCCGGCCAGCCAGACGCCGACATGCGCCCAGTCATGCCAGGGGAACACGACGCGCTCGGCGGTCCGGGGCGCCCGGCACCAGACCAGGGAAACCGCCACGCAGGTCGTCCACACCACGAGAGCCAGCCAGAACAGGACGTTCAAGCGCGACCGGAGCCGCTGCTCTCGGAGGGTGTTCATGGCTGCGCCAGTTCCTCCTCCAGCCGGTAACGAGGCGGTTCGCCCAGCCGGGCGCAGAGCGCGTTCACTTCCTGCTTCAGCTCAATCATTCTCAGCTCGCGGCCGACCATCGCCCGGGTCAGGGTCTCGAGCTCGGCATGGCGTCCCCGCAATTCGGCCTCCGCCCGCTTCAGGGCGGTGATGTTCTGGATCGCCACGGCGCTCCCCACGATGCGGCCCAAGGCGTCGCGGAGCGGAGCGGCGCTGTTGAGGATGAATTGTCGCTGGCCGTCGAACCGTTCGATCTCGAATTCCTGGCCCACCACCGTCTCGCCGCGTTGGACGGCGCGGGCACTGGCCCACTCCTCCGGGCGGACGGGCAAACCCGTCGCGACCCACCACGCCTTGTACGCCCCGTAATCGTCCACCGAGCGGGCCAGCGGACGGGGCTGGCCCCAGAGTTCCTCATAGGCCGCGTTGGCCGCTAGGCTGCCGCCTTGGGCGTCCACCAGCGCCGCCGCGATCGGGAGGGCGTCCATGATTGCCTGCATCTGGCTGTGCTTCTCGATCGCAGCCAGCGAGGTCGCCCGCAGTTCCTCCCCGTCCGACCGGGGACCGGCGGCCCGCGCTTTGGACCCGGGTTCCGGGACGCGTGGATCTCGATCGCGCTCGGCCGGATGCAACGATTCCGCCACGACGGCTTTCTTGCGTTCCAGAGGGTCCGGTCTCATCTCTCCCGGAGGCGTCGGAGTGCAGTGGGAGGCGGGTGCGGCGTTCATGGCGTAGGGAGACGGTCAAAGGCCATCCGGCTCACAGTCTAATCCAAACCAGCCGAGCTGCCACGAATGCCACGGTCGTCGCGCACCCAGCTTCGGTCTTCATCCTTGCCAACGAATACTGCCTCCGGGACTTCTAAAGCAAGCCGTTAAGCAGCGCCGCGGAGTCGAGCAGGTATCACGGGGTGGTTGGGACCGCGGCCGGTCCCCGGCCGCCCGGCTGCGCGAGGGATCCACCGCGCCGCGCGTCAAACCCGTTTTCTCATTTGCCTCTTCCGCCCAAGGCGGTTAGGAGTGTGCGCCATGCGAACTTCGCCCCTGGTTTCCCGTCGCAACTTCTTGCGCCAACTCACGGCGGCCGGCCTCACCGCCCCCTTCGTCACACGCGGACTGATGGCCGCCTCTCCCAACGGCAAGCTCCGGCACGCGAGCTTCGGCGCCACCGGCATGGCCTGGGCGGACGTCAACGAGATCGCCCGCCACGCCTCGATCCAGGTCGTGGCCGCCGCCGACGTCGACTTGAACCGCACCGCCGAGTTCAAACAGAAATTCCCCGAGGCCCGGATTTACCAGGACTGGCGCGAGTTGCTCGCCAAGGAAACCGACCTGGACACCGTCAACGTCTCCACCCCTGACCACATGCACGCGCCGATCGCCATGAGCGCCTTGCAGCGCGGCAAGCATGTGTACGGGCAGAAGCCGCTGACCCACGATGTGTACGAGTCCCGGCGCCTGGCCGAAGTGGCGCGCGAGAAGAAGCGCGTCACGCAGATGGGCATCCAGATCCACAGCGCGCGCGAGTATCGCATGGCGGTGCGGCTGATCCAGGACCTCGCCATCGGCAAGGTGAAGGAGGTTCATACCTGGAGCGGCAAGGAATGGGGCGATATGGGAGCCATGCCCACCAGGACCGACCCGGTGCCCGCCGGCCTGGACTGGGACGCCTGGGTCGGCGTCTGCGAACCGCGCCCGTTCATCGGCAACGGCTGGTATCATCCGGGCAACTGGCGCAAGCGGCTCGATTTCGGCACGGGCACCTTCGGCGACATGGGCTGCCACATCTACGATCCGGTGTTCAAGGCCCTGGCGCTCACGGCGCCGCTCACCGTGCGTTCCGAGGGACCCGCTCCGAACGCCCACAGCTGGGCGGTGGACGCGGTGATCCCGTACGTGTTCCCGGGCACGCCCTACACCGAAGGCAAGACCGTCAACGTGACGTGGTACGACGGCAAGGCCCGCCCGCCCAAGGAAGTCCAGGCGTTGCTCGGCGCGACCCCGTTCCCGGACCAGGGTTCGATCTTCCTTGGCACGAATGGCGTGATGCTTCTCCCGCACATCGGCATGCCGGTCCTGTTGCCTGAGGACAAGTTCGAGAATCTCGAACTGCCCAAGATCACCGGGGACAATCACTGGCACCAGTGGGTGGAGGCCTGCCTCGGCAAGGGAACCCCCGACGCCAACTTCGACTACGCCGGTCCCCTGACTGAGGCGGTGCTTCTGGGCAGCGTCGCCACCCGGTTCCCCAAGACCACCCTCGAGTGGGATGCCGCCGCGGTGAAGTTCAAGAATGTGCCGGCCGCGAACGCCCACGTGCGCCGCACCTACCGCAAGGGCTGGGAAGTCGTGGGCCTGTAAGTGCCCGGGACGCTCCGGGCGCACGCATCCGAGCCGGACGTGTTTCGACCCTGCATCGATCTCCACGAAGGGCAGGTGAAGCAGATCGTGGGCGGATCGCTTACGAGCGACGCCGCCGCGTTGCGCACCAACTTCGTCTCCCATCGCCCCGCGAGCTGGTTTGCCGCGCTCTACCGCCAGGACGACCTGCGCGGCGGCCATGTCATCATGCTCGGCCCGGGCAACGAGTCGGCTGCCCGCGAAGCACTCGGGGCCTTCCCGGGAGGGTTCCACGTCGGCGGCGGCGTGAATGCCGGAAATGCCCGGACCTGGCTCGACGCCGGCGCCTCCCACGTGATCGTCACTTCCTGGGTCTTTCGCGAGGGCAGGCTCGACCAGGAACGCCTGGCAGCCATGGTCCGCACCGTCGGGCGGGAGCGGTTGGTTCTGGACCTGAGCTGCCGGGTTCGCGACGGGCGTTACTTCGTGGTGACGGACCGGTTCCAGAAGTTCACCGAGTTGGAACTCGGTCGGCAGGTGTTGGAAGCGCTGGCAGGATCGTGCGCCGAATTCCTGGTGCACGCCGTGGACGTGGAAGGACTGTGCCGCGGCATCGACGAGGAGCTGGTGGCGCGGCTCGGCGAGTGGACCCCATTGCCCATGACGTATGCGGGCGGCGCGAGGTCGCTCGCGGATCTGGAACGGGTGACGAAGCTCGGGAAGGGTCGCGTGGACCTGACCATCGGGTCGGCGCTCGACCTCTTCGGCGGCACCGGTGTGACCTACGCTGACTGCGTGGCCTTCAATCGCCAACATCGGGAAGCAAGGCCGTCGTAGACGCCGAGGTGAGGTAGGGCGGGCACTCCGTTGCCCGCCGCACCCCGCCCGCCCGACCTGGAACCATGAACCGCCCGGTGAGGGCACCGGGCTTACCTCTGTAGGCGCCGACGTGAGGAGGCGGTCCCTAGAGTCCCCGGATCTGTAGGCGCCGACGTCAGGAGGCGGCCGGCCCAAAGTACTGTAGGCGCCGACGTCAGGAGGCGGCCGGGCCGCAGTCTTACACCACCCCCGTAGAATTCGGAACCCAACGCGCAACGGACTGCCCGCCCTACCTTGGTGACGACTACGGCTCGAAGCGCCCGCTGAACACGTCATCCAGCAGCGTGAATGCCTCGGAGTCATAGGCCCGCAATCCCTCGCGTCCGCTCTCGGGCTTGGGACCTTTCATGCCCATGTCGCCATGCGTGCCGAAGTACCACATGGCCAGCTCGGCGAAAAATTCGTGCGGATTCGAGCCCGCGTAGGACTCCACCCAAAGCCCCCGATCCAGTGAACGCCGGTGCTGTTCGCGGACTTTCTGCCGCACCTCACGCGCCACGCCGTGTTGGAGAATGTTGTGCGCGAACTCATGGACGCAGATGTCCCGGCCACGATACCGGTCCTTCTCGAGCCGGAGCAGGTTTTCCTCGCCACACGAGGTCAGGAGCCCACCCATGCCGCGCGTTCGTTGGTCGCGGGTGAGGCCGTGGTACTCGGCGAGGGGTTTGCCCTTGTCCTGGCGCCACTCCGGCAGGTCGGTGGTCACCTGGTCGCGTCCGATGATGTGCAACTCGGCGCCAGCCTGGCGGAGATTCACGCGGACACTCGGGAGATTGCTGAGCATCATCGACAGCCGGCCGTGAGCGGCGAACAGCGCCTCGTCCACCACCACGGCAGAGGCCTTGATCGGAATACCCTCGTAATCCAGTCGCTTGGCGAAAAAGCCCTGCTCGGGAGGATCCAGGGTCATGACCTGCGCGGGCGGAGCGGTCGTTCGCCCGGTGGAGGGTGCAGCCTCTGACCCGGATACCACGTAGCGATAATTGAAGCGTCCCTCCGGGGCGACGTCGCCGTGGACGTAGAAGTCGAGGATGTCGCCGGGTTGCTGAACGTTGTCCGCCCACTTGAAGTCGAGCGTCAGCGGGCCTGGGCCCCGGTTGAGCCCCAGCGCCGTCCGCAAGATGACGAGTTGGAGCTCGCCGTCGCGGGTGAAAGACCGTACCGGGAGGACTTTCTCCCAGTTCCAGGCCCCGCCTACGTTGCGTTCGAGCCATGCTCCGTCGGCATCGCGGGTGCGGTTGGCGATGAAGTCGTAGCCTTCCCAACCCGTCGAGCGGTTCTGGTCCGTGTCCAGCAACAGCCACATCCAATTTGTTCCCGTGGAGGGCGTGAGCGGCTCTCGTGTTTGGACCCGGAAGTAGAGCCGTCCATCGTCGCGAGCTACCTGGCATTGGACGATGTCGTTGCGTCCGGAGGCGTCGGCGTAGTGGAGGGCGAGCACGCCGCGATGATCGCGCGGGGCGGTATCGCCGACGGCGTCGTCGAAGACGGGTTCGACACCTTCCCAATCCCCGGGGGAGCTGGCCTTGTTCCTTACCGGAGCCGAGGCCGCGGGCAGCGCCGGTGCGCCCTTGAAGCGACGCACGTTGGCGACCAGTTGCAGGTAATAGTTGTCGCCGTGGCCGCCGCGCATGGGTTCAATGTCGCGGCTGAACTGCTGGTCGAGTTGATCGACAAAAACCAGCGGCCCATCCGGTTTGCCCCAACGTCCGGCGATCCACTCGTTCCAACCGGTCACCATCACAAAGGGCGGCTGGAGTTCGAAGGCCCGCTGCCATTGTTCCTGGAAATTATGGCCCCAGTTCACCGCGTCCGGGGCGGCATCCATGCGGCCATCGTGGAAGTTGCGGCCGCGGGCGTTGCCGTCGCTCATGTTCGTCACGCGTCCGTCTTCCTGGCGCAGGTTCTGAGCGACCGAGACATTCACCTGTTCAGGCTTGGCCGGGTCGTCGGTGTAGCCGTAGGGCTGGGGGAAGGTGGCCTCCCAATGCCAGGCGTAGGGCGTGTTGGTGAGGGTGAACGGCCAATGGGCGCGGCGCAGCGTGAAGAAGTCCTTCCATTCAGGTCGCGCTTCCGCGGGGTCGCACAGGAGCAGCGGCTTGCCCTGCCAGTGAAACCAGAGATCGCGATGTTTGCCGGGAAGGTAAAGCTCGCGGTAGAGCGTGTCAGCCGTCGGGCCAGCCGCGGTGTTGACCATGAACGCAATCTGGGGCGTGCGGCCGCCGTCGCGCCTCACCTGCTCAAACATCTCGCAGAGCGGGGTGTAAACGTGCCGGTAAGTCTGGGCGTTCGTGGCGTCGAAGATGAGCGTGTCGACGCCCGCGTCGGCCAGCCAGTGGGCATGGCGGCGAACCACCCAGGGATCGGTGTTCGCATAGTAGCCGAGGAGGGGTTCCGCCCAGAAATGGTACGTGCCGATCGGCCCCCACAGCGGGGAACCGGGCTTGCGAAGCGCGTCGGGATCCGCAGCCAGGATCTGTGACACGTCGTAGGGATTGCCATCGGCCTTTCCCGAACGCACCTCGGTGCTCTGCCACGTGAAGTAGAAGATGCCCACGAACCGATCGGTTCGCGGAGGTCCGACCTCCGGAGCGAGCGGCAAGACCCGGCCGAGCGCGTCCGTAGCCGGCCAGGGCGTGCCGGGATTTGGCAACGAAAGTTCGGACCCGCTCGCGCCGCCGGCGATCGCCAGCGCCGCGGTCACCCGGATGGCGCACAACGCGTACATAAAGATCGTCCTTGTCTCCTGGGACCTGCGCAGGGGCTACGAGCCGGGCTTCCAAGGTAGGGCGCGCAGTCCGTTGCGCGCCGGATCGGCGGGCAGCGGAGTACCCGCCCTCCTTCGCTGCGATTCATAGGCAGCGGAGATTTCCAAAGCGCAAAAGCGCCGCTAAAGCGGACGCACTCCAATCGCTTCGCGCCGTTCCAAGCCGCGTTCGAAGTCGCGAAGCGCCTGGAGTGCGGGGATTCATCCCCGCTTTTCCGAGCAGGTTCATGGAAAGTCACGCCTGGAGTACACCACCCTGGCTCGCGTTGGCGACGAGCTTCTGATAACGCGCCAGCCAGCCGCCCAGTTCGCGTTTGACCGGAGCCCAAGTCTGCCGGCGCGCGGCCAACTCGGCTTCGGGAACGCAAATGTCGATGCGTCGGTTCGGGAAGTCGATTCGAACGCGATCACCGGCCTTGAGCAGGCCAATGGGGCCACCCTCGGCCGCTTCGGGTGAGACATGGCCGATGCACGCCCCCGCGGTGCCGCCGCTGAAACGGCCGTCCGTAATGAGGGCCACCTTGTCACCGAGCCCCATCCCGGCGATGTAACTCGTGGGCGAGAGCATCTCCTGCATGCCCGGTCCGCCTTTCGGGCCTTCGTTGCGGATGATGACCACGTCACCGGCTTTCACCTGCCCGTCGAGAATCCCCGCGCAGGCGTCGTCCTGGCTTTCGAAAATCACGCACGGGCCTTCGAACACGAACTCCGGGCCGCAGTAGGCCTTGAATCCGTCGCTGATGCCGGCCGTCTTGACCACGCTGCCCGCGGGGGCGAGCTGGCCGTAGAGGATCGAGAGGCCGCCGTCCGCCGAGTACGCGGTGCCCTTCGTGCGAATGCAGTCCCGGGCATCGAACATGAACGCGGAATCGTAGGGCATCAGGCCGCTGGGAACCGCCTCCGCCAGAGGAGCCGGCCGGGTGTCGAGGTACGCCCGCGAGATGGTCCAGCCTCGGAACCGCGAAACCCGCACCAGGCTGTGCCGCTCCTTGGAGCCGCCCTTGCCGTACTTCCAGGCCAGCAGCACCGGCGTGCCTTTGAGACTCGCCAGTTCGCAGCGGACGAGCCCCTGCGCCTCCCGGGCCTGCGTCTCGATGGCCGCGCGAATTGCGGCCCGACCCTTCAACACGCTGCCGTCGGGAAGCGTTAACTCGGCGTCCTCCGCGTAAAGGGCGACCTGGGCATCCAGATCGCCGACGTTCCAGGCGGCCGCATCGCGCCAAAGCGTGATCGCGCGCGCGTCGGCGGGATGAAAGAGCATCGGCTTGGGGGCGAGATTCCCACTCGCCGTACGGGCGGCGGGACCCATCTTGTCGTTGGGATCAACCACCAGCGCGGAGGCGCCCGAAACGCGCACCGTGCGCGCCCAATCGGAGCAATGCTCGGAGCGGATGTCCCATTCGTCGATGTTCTCGCCAATCGTCTTGCCGGTTACCGTGAGGCAGGAGGTGTTGAGTACCCCCATGCGCTTGAGTTCGCCGAGGATGGTGTGGATGCCGCCGGCACGGTGAACATCCTGGACGTGGTAGTCCGACGAGGGGGACACCTTGCAGAGACAGGGAATCCGCCGCGAGATGGCGTCGATGCGGGCGATGTCGTACTCGATGCCGGCCTCGCGGGCGATGGCCAGCGTATGCAGGATGGTGTTGGTCGAGCCGCCCATGGCGACATCCAGCATCAGCGCGTTGTCGAAGGCCTCGATCGTGGCGATGTCCCGCGGCACGAGATTGCGTTCGACCAGCTTGACGATGCTGCGAGCGGCGCGCTCGTAAAGGGCCTCGCGCTCCTTCGAGACGGCGAGGATGGTGCCGTTGCCTGGCAAGGCGACGCCGAGCGCCTCGCAGAGACAGTTCATCGAGTTGGCGGTAAACATGCCCGAGCAGGACCCGCAGGTCGGGCAGGCGGTCTGCTCCAGTTTCTTCAGCTGTTCCTCGGTGATCTTGCCGGTCTTGAGCTCGCCGACGCCCTTGAAGACCGAAATGAGGTCCGATTTGCCCGCTGCCGGCTGAAGATAGGCGGCGAGATCGTCGTGAGTGGCCTTCTGTTCGGCGATGCCTGCGGCCATCGGACCGCCGCTGACGAAGACGGTGGGGATGTTGCAGCGCATCGTGGCCATCAGCATTCCCGGCACGATCTTGTCGCAGTTCGGGATGCACACCATGCCGTCGAAGCAGTGCGCCCGCAGCATGGTCTCCACGGTATCGGCGATCAGTTCGCGCGAAGGCAGGGAGTACAGCATGCCCGAATGGCCCATCGCGATGCCGTCATCCACGCCGATGGTGTTGAAGATGAAGGGCACACCGCCGGCCTCCCGCACCAACCGCTTCACCAGCATCCCCACTTCGTTCAAGTGGGCATGACCGGGAATGCAGTCCGTGTACGAATTCGCGATGGCGATGAAGGGCTTGTCCCAGTCCGCCTCCGATTCGATGGAACCGGTGGCGCGGAGCAGCGAGCGGTGCGGCGCGCGTTCAAAGCCTTTCTTGATGATGTCAGAGCGCATGGACGATTGCATGTGACCATTCGAGCGTAGCGGCACGAGCGCCGCGTGTCACGCGGAGGTTCCCAACGCCGGGTTGGGAGCGTGCGATCCGTGGGAGCGGGACCGCGACCGCTCCGAGGTCGCAGCGGCATCGAGCCGCATCGCGCGTCGCGGTCCCGAATAACCGCTCCGACCGCTTGCACCTGCTGCGGCCGGGGACCGGCCGGGCTCCGAACAGCCTGGGGATGCCCAGGTCTCGGGCCCGGGGTTGAATCCTGGCTTGAAGCCGGCCCGATGGCCGCCTAGGTTTGGCCCGTACAGCCTCGGAAAACCGATCGCAACAGCTCTTTGGATACTGCCATGAATCGACGTCACTTCCTCAAGTCCGCCGCCTTCAGTGGGGCGGGCGCGCTGATCCTCCCCCAAACCCGCCTGTTCGGCGCCGACGCTCCGAGCAACAAGCTGAACATCGCCCTGCTGGGAACCTGGGGCCGCGGCGCCGCCCACTTCGGCGCCATCTCCACCCAGAACGTCGTGGCGCTTTGCGACGTGAACGAGGAACACCTCGTCGATGCGGTGAAGCGGTTTCCCAAGGCCAAAACGTACGCCGACTGGCGTCCTTGCCTCGACCAGAAGGACATCAACGCCGTCGTGTGCTGCACCGCGGACCACACCCACGCCTTCATCGCGAACTGGGCGCTCAACCGTGACCAGCACATTTACATGGAAAAACCGCTGGCCATCACCGTCGAGGAGGCGCGGATCGTCCGGGCCAACTACCTGAAGAAACGCGCGAAGCTCGCGACCCAGGTCGGCATGCAACGTCATGCCCATCCCAACTTCGACCGCGTCCGGGAACTGGTCCTCGATGGCGCCATCGGCGAACTCGAGGCGGTCAGCGCCTGGGGCAATCGCCAGATCCCGCGCCCCGGTTATCTCCCGGCCCAGGGCGAGCCGCCCAAGCACTTCAATTACGATCTCTGGCTCGGCCCGTCGCCTTTCCATCCGTACAACCCGGGTTACTTCTCCGGCGGCCCGGGAATGAACTGTCTCCAGTGGAATATGTTCTGGGACTTCGGCTGCGGCCAGATGGGCGACATGGGCAGTCACACCATGGACCTCGCCTGGAATGCCATGGACGCGGCCCTGCCCACATCGATCGAGGCCTCGGGGGACCCGTTCAACCCGGACGTCACCCCGGTGAAACTCACCGCGCACTTCGAGTTCCCGGCCAACGCCTGGCGCAAGCCCATCCGCGTTTCCTGGTACCAGGGCGGGGCGATGCCGGATTCGCCGGTGAAGACGGTCGACTTGAACAAGATCGACCATGGCGCCATGTACGAAGGCACCCGCGGCACCCTCGTGGCCGACTTCACCAACCGCCTCCTGATACCCACCGGCGACAAGGCCGACTTCACCTATTACAAGCCACGGACGGCCGAGACCGCGATCAAGCCGATGGGTGGCTTCCAGGAGCAATGGATCAACGCCTGCAAGGGCAGCCTCAAGACCGCTTGCGACTTCGAGTACAGCGGCAACATGATCGAAACCATGCTGCTCGGCCTGGTGGCGTACCGCGCCGGCAAGAAACTGCAGTACGATGCCGCCGCCGGTCGCGTCACGAACCACGAGGAGGCGAACGCGTTCCTTGGCAAGAAATACCGGCCCGGCTGGAACCTGAATGGCTGAAGCAGCCCCTCGCGGGGTAGGTAGGGCGGGCACTCCGTTGCCCGCCGCGTTCGGCGCGACAGGGACAGCGCGCCCTGCTTGGAACTTGGAACCGCCCGGTGTGGGCACCCGGCCTACAACCTGTAGGCCGGCCCCGCTCCCCTGTAGGCGCCGACGTCAGGAGGCGGATCGTTCCGCACTGCCGCCCACCACCCCACCCCCCGCGCCCGCTTGAAACTCGTCTTCTCCGAAACGCGCTCCGACTACAGCCAGTACCTCTATCCCTACGTGATCTGGGCGTTCCCGGAGCCCGGGGAGCAACCCGCGGATTTCTTCCAACGAGGCTTCCTGCCGGCTTCACCCCAGATGGACCGGTACTACCTGTGCCGAAACCTCCGCCTGCCTTTGGCCGCCTGGAAGCCTTCCTCCGAGAACCGGCGGATTCTGCGCAAGGGCGAGGGAATCGTGGCGGAACTCATCCCCCGCGCGGCCTTCGAGTACAGCGGCACCCGGCGCGAATCGTGGAAGGCCTTTGCCGACGAGCGCTTCGGCGCCGAGGTCATGTCCTACCAGCGCCTGGACACGCTGATGGCGTCGCCGGTCATTTCGCATCTGCTCCAGTTTCGCGATGCGACCACCGGCCACGAGTTGGGGACGGCGCTGCTGTACCTGGCCGAGCCGGACCTGGCCTATTACTACTACGCCTTCTACGAACTCGATCGCCTCGATCGCAATCTCGGCATGTTCATGATGACCCACGCGGTGAGCTTCTTCGCCGCGCGGGGCGTGGCCCATTTGCATCTGGGCACCTGCTACTCGAGGCGGGCTCTGTACAAGACGCAGTTCCACGGCGTGCAGTTCTTCAACGGCTGGCGCTGGTCGGAGAATCGGGAGGAACTGAAGTTCCTGATTCAACGCGACCGGGACGGGATCGGGAAGCACCTGCTCGACGCGCCGCAGTACGTGGGCGAGTTCCTCGCGGGCGACGTCGGTTCCGCCGGAGCTTCGAGTCAATTCAGGCTTGCCGCACCCGCTTCTCGAACGCCCCCCGGCTCCCCCCGGCGGCCTTGACCCTTTATCGTCCGGCTTCCATCCTGCCGCCGCCATGCCGCTCGCTGAGAACCTCCTCGCGGACTTGAGAAAACTCCTGGGACCCGAGCACGTCCTGACAGCCGCCGAGGACCTGATTCCTTACTCGTTTGACGGGACGGCGGCGCTGCGGCAGATGCCAGGGTGCGTTGCCTTCGCACGCACGGTCGAACAGGTGAGCGCCGTGCTTCGTTGGGCCAACGGGGCAAAAGTACCGATCGTGACCCGGGGCTCGGGGACCGGCCTCAGTGGCGGCAGCGTTCCCGTGGCCGACGGTGTGGTGCTCTGCCTCGTCAAGATGGACCGGGTCCTCGAAGTGGACCAGGCGAACCTGACCTTGCTTTGCGAGGCGGGCACCCTCACCCAGACCGTCTCGGAAGCCGCCCTGAAGTCGGGCCTGTTTTATCCGCCGGATCCCGGTTCCATGAAAATCTCGACCATCGGCGGCAACGTGGCCGAGAACTCAGGCGGGTTGCGCGGGTTGAAATACGGCGTCACGCGCAACTACGTCATGGGCCTCGAGGTCGTCCTGCCCGACGGCGAGGTCCTGTGGACCGGCAACAAGTGTGTCAAAGACGTGGCCGGGTATTCTCTCCGCGACTTGTTCATCGGTTCCGAGGGAACCCTGGGCGTCATCACCAAGGTGCTGCTCAAGCTGATCCCCAAACCCGCCGCGAAGAAGACCCTGCTGGCGACTTTCCCGAGGATGGACCAGGCCGCTCAGACCGTCTCCGACATCATCGCGGCCCAGGTCATTCCCTGCACCCTCGAGTTCCTGGATCGCACCACCATCGCGTGTGTGGATGATTATGCGAAGATCGGCCTGCCGCGCGATTGCGAGGCTCTGTTGCTGATGGAGACCGACGGCCACGCTGTGGTCGTCGAAGAGGAGGCGGCGAAGATGGTGGAAATCGCCCGCAAAAACGGTTGCCAGGAGCTCCGGGTCGCGCAGACCGACGAAGAGGCGACCAAGCTCGCCGCGGCAAGGCGCACGGCCTTCTCCGCCCTGGCCCGGGTCTCACCCACGACCATCCTCGAGGACATCACCGTCCCCCGGGGTGAACTGGCCGGCATGGTGCGGTTTGTCGAGGCCGTCGCCCGGAAGCACAAGCTGCGCGTCGGCACGTTCGGCCACATGGGCGACGGCAACCTGCACCCAACCTTCCTCACCGACGAGCGTAACGCCGAGGAGATGCACCGGGTGGAAGAGGCTTTCAAGGAGCTCTTCGCCGAAGCCATCCGGCTCGGCGGCACCATCACGGGCGAACACGGCGTGGGGCTGGCCAAGAAGGGCTTCCTTCCCCAGTTCGCTGGCGACGCCCAGATGCGCGTGATGCGCGAGTTGCGGCGGGTTTTGGACCCCAACGGCGTCTTGAACCCTGGCAAGATGTTCTGAGCCCTCCCGACTTGTAGGCGCCGACGTAAGGAGGCGGGTCGGCCGAGCGAACGTTCTCGGCAAGCCGTCACCCTCCCGAACCAGGCGGCTGGGCTCAGCCCCGCCCCACCCGCTCAGCCTCCTCCAACTCACTTCATCCCCCTCGCTCCGCCCGTTCTCGGCGTCGAGGGTCGTGTTGCCCGCCCGGCATGGTTGCGCCGCGCCGTCTTTCATGGCAGAGATGACCCATCACAACCATTCGCACCTGCATGAATGCCGTTTCTTACCTGGCCCTGGCGTGCTGGCTCGCCGTCGGCACCCGTCCCGCGGAGCTCCTCGCCGTGCCGGCGCCGGTTCCCTATCGCGTGGAGGCAAAGATCGCTGACGTGTTCGAGGCCCTGCCGCCTTCGGCCGTTCAGCTGACGGGCTTCCTGGGCCAACGAGTGCGCCTGAATGCCGAAGCCCGGCTCGCCCAGGTCGATCTCGAACCCCTCCTGGCAGGATTTCGCCAGAAGCCCGGCAGCCACCCCTGGATCGGCGAGCACATCGGGAAGTGGATGCATGCCGCCACGCTCGCCTGGGCCTACACGGGGGATGTCGAGCTCGAGCGCAAACTCGCCTACGCCGCGGCCGAGCTCATCAAGGCGCAGGAACCCGACGGCTACCTCGGCACGTATGTGCCCGAAAAGCGCTTTGGTCTCTTTGAAGGCGCCGACTGGGACGTCTGGTCGCACAAGTACTGCCTGATTGGCCTGCTGACCTACTACCAGTTCACCGGTAACGCGGAGGCCCTGACCGCATCCCGGAAGGCCGCCGATCTTCTGCTCGCCACGTTCGGCCCGGACAAGAAGAGCCTCATCTCCGCGGGGACGCATGTCGGCATGGCCGCGACCAGCGTCCTCGAACCGATGGTCCTGCTCTATCGCTTCACCGATGACCGACGCTACCTCGACTTCGCGCGGTACATCGTCAGCTCCTGGGACGAACACGGAGGCCCGGCGATCTTGAAGTCGTTGCGGGAGGGCAAGACCGTGCAAATGACGGCCAACGCCAAGGCGTACGAAATGCTCTCGAACCTCGTGGGACTCTGCGAGCTTTACCGCGTCACCGGCGAGCGCGACTACCTCCGCGCCATCCTCAACGCCTGGCAGGACGTCGTCTCCCACCGGCTCTACCTCACGGGCAGCGCCAGCCAGTCCGAGCACTTCCGGGATGATCACGAGCTTCCGAACGGGCCCGGCGCCCACGTCGGGGAAACCTGTGTCACCACCACCTGGATCCAGTTGAACAGCCAGCTCCTCCGCCTCACCGGGGAGGCCCGCTTCGGCGACGAACTCGAACGCACTTTCTACAATCATCTCACGGCGGCCCAACACACCGCCGGGGCCGACTGGTGCTACTTCACCGCGCTCGAAGGCCGCAAGGAGTACCTCCGCGGCATCAATTGCTGCCACTCGAGCGGACCCCGGGGCGTGGCTCTCATTCCCGCCAACGCCTGCTTTCTCGCCGGTGCGAACGCCGGACCTCCCGGACCACCCGCCGTGGCCTTGAACTTGGTCGAATTGTCGGAGGCCGCTTTCGTCATCGGCCGCGTGGTGAACGCTCCCGTCGGGGGACGTGATTTTCCGAGTCGTTTCGATGTCGCCCAGCCGGTGACTCACGGCACCCCGGTGAACGTCCGGATCCGCGCCGAAACTTCCTTCCCGATCACGGGCCGCTCCACGTACGTGCTCAACCCGGAGCAGCCCGTCCTCTTCGCGCTGAAACTGAGAGCGCCCGCCTGGGCCGGCCAGATGCAGGCCCGCGTCAACGACGACAAGAGGGTGCGTGCCACCGTCCAGGACGGCTGGCTGACCATCCCCGCGCGACGCTGGCAGGACGGGGACCGGGTGGAACTCACCTATGATGTGGCAGCCCGGGTCATCGCCGGTTCCCACGGCAATTCGGGCAAGGCCGCTCTCGCGTGGGGACCGTTCATGCTCGCCTATGATCAGGCGATGAATCCCGGCCTGCCAGACCCCCTGCGGGTGGGACTGCCGGCGCTTCCCGATCAGCCCGTTCTCCAGTGGTCTGGGCCTGCCATTTGGCCGCTGCGCCTCGAAGCCGCCATCGTCGCTCCCGGCAGGACCGCCCCCGAGCTGTCGGTCTGGATCCCCTTCGCCGACGCCGGTGCCCAAGGCAGCCGCTTCGCCGTCTGGGTCCGCGGCCCGGGCGCCCCCGCCTCCACGAACGAATCGCTGTTCGCCTTTGCGGATGAGAGCCGGAGCGAATCGGGCAACGTGCATGGCTCCATCACGGACGGGGACCCCGGAACCTATGTGGTCACGTTCAACGGCAAGGCCCAGCAGGACGCCTGGTTTGCGGTGACCGCACCCGCCCCGGTCGAGGTCCGCCGCGTCGTCGTCACGCACGGCTGGAGCTTCCATGATGGCGGCTGGTTCGACACCGCGACGGGAAAGCCGCGGGTCGAAGCGCGTCGCTCCGCGGATGCGTCCTGGGAGCGTTTGGGTGAATTGGTGGACTATCCCGCGACGACGGCCACCGGTGACAGCGGCCTGAAGCCCGGGCAACAGTTCACGTTGCGTCTGGCCTCCCCGATGCGCGTGGTCGCCCTTCGGATTGTGGGCAAGCCAGCCTCGGGAGATGATCCCGGCCAGGCCTTTGCGTCGTGCGCCGAGCTTGAGGCGTATGGCGACTGACCTGCCTCCGCGCGTCAGATTCGTCCGGCGACCGGTCCCGCCTGGCGGTGCAGTTTGAGGCGGTCCCTTCTTGCCCAGCCGTGAACCGCGCTCGACTCAGGGTGCCGGATGCGCGGGAGCGACTTTGAAGGACTCCTGGGCGTCCGCCTCGAACTGCTTTCGCTTCCACTTCATGTGGGGGTCTTGATGCGTCCCCCCCAACTCGAGGAGCTTCTCCTTGTTGTAGACCATCTCGTCCCGCCGCGTCCCCGTGAGCGAGTAGTCTTTCATCAGAAAGATCGCCTCCTCCGGGCACACTTCCTGGCAAAGGCCGCAGAAGATGCAGCGGAGCATGTTGATGTCGAACTCGCGCGGGCGTTTTTCGACGTTGCCGGTGCTGGGGTCCACCGCCGGACCCGGCGGCGTGATCTGGATGGCCCGCGGCGGGCAGATGAACTCGCAGAGCTGACAGGAGACACACTTGGTTCGCCCTTCCTGGTCCTTCACCAGGTAGGGCGCTCCGCGGTATCCGTCGGGAACCACCCAGCGTTCCTCCGGATACTGCATCGTCACCTTCTTCCGGAAGAAATGCTTCACCGTCACCTTGAATCCACCCCAGATCGCGGGGAGATACAGGCGTTCCCAAAACGAAAGGCGTTTGCGGGAGACGATCATGCGCGCAACCAAAGCACCGTAGCCGTCACCAGGATATTCGCCAGCGCGAGGGGCACAAAGCGCTTCCAGCCCAGGTCCATCAACTGGTCGTAACGAAAACGCGGCCACATCCAGCGCACCCAGATGAACAGCACCACCAGCGTGAGCACCTTCGCGAGGAAGATGCCGATGTGCAACACCCCTCCCAAAAACGTCGTTGCGGGCTCGTTCAGCCCCAGGAAAGGCAGCGTCCAGCCCCCGAGGAACAAGGTCACCATCATCGCGCACGCCGCCACCATGTTCGCGTATTCGCCCAGGAAGAACATGGCGAACTTGATCGAGCTGTACTCGACGTTGTAGCCACCGGCCAGCTCCTGCTCGGCCTCGGGCAAATCGAACGGCAGGCGGTTCGTCTCCGCAAAGGCCGCGCCCAGGAAGATGGCAAACGCCAGCGGCTGCTTGAAAATCAGCCAGCCAAACAAGCTGTGGGCCTGGTAATCGATCACCCGGCTCAGGTTCAATTGGCCCACCAGCAGAAAGAGGGGGATCACCGACAGGCCCATCGCGATCTCGTAGGAGATCATCTGGGCGCTGGACCGGATGCCCCCCATGAACGGGTACTTCGATCGTGCCGCGTAGCCTGCCAGCACGATCCCGTACACGCCGAGCGAGACGATGCCGAACGTGTAGAGAATCCCCACATCCAGATCGGCCAACACCATCTTCTGCGACCCGAGCTGGGAGCCGAAGGGGATCACCGCGACGGTTACCAACGCCGGGGCCATCGCCAGCGCCGGGGCCAGCCAGAAATACACCTTCCGCACGTGGCCGGGCACGAAGTCCTCCTTGAGAAAGGCCTTCACCGCATCGGCGGCCGGTTGCAGGAGTCCGAACGGACCCGCGCGGTTGGGACCGATGCGGCCCTGGATCGCGGCGCAGATCTTGCGTTCCGCCAGCACCGTGTACGCCACGATGGCGAGCAGGCCCACCACGGCCACCAGGGCCTTGAGCGCGCTGTACAGGATGAATTGCGTTGTCGGACTCACGCGGGCCCACGTTAGCCGAACCTGGCCGGTCCGCCATCATGGAAATCGACCTGATCGGAGCGCGGCTTCTGGGAATTCGGCCATGACCTGGCGGGGGATGGCGGGTGACCTCGTCACGGAAGACGCCGAAGGCCTTCCCATCCCCGAACGCGAACGCCCCTCGCACCATGGCCGGAAGACTGAAACAGCTGTTTCAAGATTTCGTCACGCCGGCGGCGGGTTGGTCCGCGGCAGTCGGTGCGGCCGCGAAGGGAAAGCCGGGGCTACCGGCGCTGGATGAGACCCCACCCCGGTCCTCTCCGCTCAGAAGCTCAGCAGGCACTGCCAGATGAACATGTTCCCCAGCGCGTCGGTCTGCTGCCACACGTTCCTCACCAAGTCAGGATCCCCGGTGATCGCGGGTAGTTCTTTGGCCTTCTCTTCCCAAGGCACGCACGTGCCGGGCGGTTTGCGCGTCACCAGGGGGCTCGCCATGCCAGGGCGCTTGAGATCCTCGGCCGTCGGCTGCGGACCTTGCGTCTTGTCCGGCGCGGTGACGGCGTAGCCAGGGCTCGCGTAGCCACCGAACTCCCGGGTGGTATCGGTGAGCGCCCGCATGTTCTCGACCCGCGTGTCGTCCTGCATGATGGCGCCAGCGTCCATGATGTAGCCGCCGTCCTTCGCCACTTCGGCCAGCACCCGCTTGCAGAACGTCCGGACTTCCTCCGGCCTGCCGAAGCTGAGCAGCACGTTGGGAATGCCGCCGGAGAGGCAGAACTTGTCGTGCAATTTGCGGTGTACCTCGAAGATGTCGTCCTGGTCGCAGTGGTAGACGATGCTGCGATCCGGTAATTCGCGGAACGTGTCGAAATGGTGGTGCCACTTGCCCTCTCCGTAGAACAGCGTCTGATGGCCGTGCTTCCAGAATTCCTCGATGCAGGGCTTGAGCGTCGGCCAGTAGTGCGAGTCGAATTGGCGCGGATTCACGAAGGGAACACACCCGCGGTGCATCCAAAAGCCGATCGGCACCTGCCGCGACGGGTCGGCAGTCGAGAGCCCCACGTGCACCAGGTGCGGCATCAGCGCCTCGCAGGCCTTGAGCACCTTCTGCGGCTGTGTGTGCATGTCCATGGTCAGGCCCACGTAACCCCGCAGCTTGTCCGCCAGGATGTCGAACGGCGCCTTGAAGATGCCCGCGATGGCCGACACGGTGCCGCACTCGTTCCGCAACCGGGCGATCTGCGGCCCGAACGCGTAGAAGTACTGCATCATGGCCATGCCGCCCTTCACGAAGGCAAGGTTGTTGCGATAGGTGTTCGGTGTCCCGGGTTTGGCGGCGTCGGCGCACACACGCGGGAACCAGACCTCGTAAAGAAAGCCGGTCGGATCGTCGATGAGATGGTCGTACTCGTCCTCGCGCATCCAGGCCTGGTCCTCGGGGGGTTCGATGTAGTTGAAGCCCTTGTCCGCGGGAATGCCGATGCCCGGGATCCCGTAATACCGCAGGTTCATCGCCTGGGTGAGGCCGGTCCAGACGTAAACCATGTTCGGCACCACGGCGTCCCAGTCGAAGTCCTTGGCGCAGCGGACCGCGGCTTCGAATGCCCGGGCATAATCATGGACCACTTCCTGACACGACATGCCGGTGTACGTGGCCGTAAATTCAGCCACGAAGGGCCGGATGGGTACCCGGTCGGGCTTTTCGTTCCGCATGGCAGCCACATAGCGGCTGAGCCTTTCCTGGTAAAGCTGGTCGGTCTTGTTCATTGCGGGTGGCGCTTGCGGGGCAGCTTCGGGACGGATCGCCGAGATTCCATTGACCGACGTCAAGGGCGTTCGCGAGAGCCGGTGCCGTGAAGTGAAACGAAAAAGCGCCGGTGAACCGGACGCACTCCAAACGCTTCGCGCCGGACCGACGCGCGTGCGAAGTCGCGAAGCGCCTGGGGTGCGGGGATTCATCCCCGCTTTTCGGAGCAGGTTCAGGGGAAGGGGCGACGCTTCCGCGGAATGCAAAGCAACTTCGCAAGCGAGCTTGGGTCCCGGTAAGCTGGGGCGGTGAACAACGACGTCTCCGCCGCGCCCGAGGTCTCGCGCGACCCGCTGGTCGAGGCGTTCCTGACGCACCTGGCGACGGATCGCGGCGCCTCAGCCTACACCCACCGGAACTACGAACAGGCACTCCGCGAGTTCGCGGGCTGGCACCAGGCTGAACGCGGTCGCAAGCCCGAGTGGCGAACCCTCCAGCGCGACGAGTTCCGGGCCTATTTGCGATTTCTGGGCCGGACGCACGCCCGTCGACCCGGGGGCTCCGGCCTGAGCCGGTCCGCGATCCAATTGCGGTTCAGCGCGCTGCGCACCTTCTTCCGCTTTCTCGTGCGCCGCGGCGAGATCCTGCACACACCGATCCGCAATCTGGCGTTGCCCCGGCTCCCCCGGCGGCTGCCCCGATTCCTCACCGGCGAACAGATCACCGCGCTGCTGCGGGCGCCCTTGCAGGAACTCGAGCGCCTTCAGCGAGCCGGAGAACCCGTCAGCCCGGCGGTCGAGGCCGCGTCCTGGCGTGACGCCGCCATTCTCGAAACGCTCTACTCCTGCGGACTCCGCATCAGCGAGCTCTGCGGCATGCGGGTCGGGGACATCCATGGGGCCGATCAGGTGGTGCGCGTCTTCGGAAAGGGACGCAAAGAACGCCTGGCGCCGATCGGCGCACCGGCCCTGGAGGCGATTCGCGCCTACTGGCGCAAATTGGATCAAGCTCCCGCTGCGGAAGAGGCGGTTTTCCTCACCGGGCTTGCCGGTTCCCGGCCGGTGAATGCACGGCTGGTTCAACTGCGCCTGAAGATCTATCTCGCGGCGGCGGGACTCGATCCTGCGCTCACTCCGCACAAGCTGCGTCACAGTTTCGCGACGCACTTGCTGGATGCCGGCGCCGACCTCCGCAGCGTGCAGGAGTTGCTGGGCCATGCGCATCTCGCGACGACCCAGGTCTACACGCACCTGACCACCGAACGGTTAAAGCGGGTGTACGATGCGGCCCATCCGCGCGCGTGAGGCTCCACCCTGAACCACAGCCCGGAAGGGTGGGCATTCCGTGGCCCGCCGAGGGCGACACCTCGGTTCCGGTGTACCCTGCCCGAGGTCGATCGCAGGCTCACGCCAAGCGGCGGTTCCGGTGAGGCTGGATCGGCCTCACGGACTTGATTCAACACGGCGGGTTCGTCTCAGGTCCTGACCTGGCCGGTCCCGAACCCGAGCCACTTGTAGGTGGTGAGTTCGTCGAGCCCCATCGGGCCGCGAGCTCCAATCTTGTCGGTGCTGATGCCGATCTCGGCCCCCATGCCGAACTCGCCGCCGTCCGTGAAACGGGTGCTCGCGTTCCAGTACACGGCGGCGCTGTCCACCTCTGCCAGGAAGCGCTTCGCGGCCGGCTCATCCCGCGTCACGATCGTGTCCGAATGCGCGGAGCCGTAGTGATTGATGTGGGTGATGGCCTGTCCGACGTCGTCCACGACCCGCACGTTCAGGATCAGGTCGTTGTACTCCGTGTAAAAATCCTGGTCGGAGGCGGTGAGGAGTTGTGGTTTTGCGCCGCTGCCTTCGGCTCGCGAAGGACCGGTTTTGGAGTTGAGGAGGGCGAGGGTGGCGTCATCGACGCGCAGTTGGACGTGCTTTTCCCAGAGCTTTGCGGCGATGCGAGGGAGGAACCCCGCGGCGATCGCGCGGTCCACGAGGAGGGTTTCCATCGCGTTGCACACGGCCGGACGCTGGCACTTGGCGTTGAGCACGATGGTCTCGGCCATGTCCAGGTCGGCCTCGGCATCCACGAACACGTGGCAGACACCTTTGTAGTGCTTGATCACGGGGACCTTCGAGCATTCGGCCACCGCGCGGATCAGGCCCTCGCCTCCGCGGGGCATGCAGAGATCCACATACGCGGTGAGCGACAGTAACGCGGGAATGGCCTCGCGATCCGTGACGGGCACGAGTTGAATCGCGTGCCGGGGAAAGCCGGCAACAGCCTGGCGGCCCGCAGCGACCATCGTGTCCGCGATGATGCGGTTCGAGTTCAGGGCCTCCTTGCCCCCGCGCAGAATGGTCGCGTTGCCGCTCTTGAAACAGAGGCTCGCGGCGTCGGCAGTCACGTTCGGCCGCGACTCGTAGATGATGACCACGACGCCGATCGGGGTGGAGACTTTCTGAAGCCGCAGGCCATTCGGACGGGTGCGGTCGTCGAGCAGACGGCCGACGGGATCCGGGAGCGCCGCGACTTCGCGGAGTCCCTTGGCCATGCCCGCGATTCGCCTGTCGTCCAACTTGAGGCGATCCTGCATCGCGGCCGAAAGGCCGGCTTCACGGGCGAATTCAAGATCACGCGCGTTGGCGTCCTTGAGGGCCGGCCCTTCGCGCTCCAAGGCTTCGGCCATGGCCAGGAGACACGCGTTCTTGTGGGCTGTCGTGAGTTTCGCCAACTCGCGTGACGCCGCTCTGGCCTGTTGCGCGAGAATCGTCATCTGCTCCAACAAGGTCATGGACGGAGGGTAGCCGCTGCCGGCGGGGAAGGAAGCCGCGATTGAGCCGTCGAGAGCCGTCGTTGAGTTTTGACTCGCGGCGGGCATTCTTCCGGCATGGAAGCGCTCGCCAGTCCGGAAACGTGGATCAGTCTCCTCACGCTGACCGTCTTGGAGATCGTGCTGGGCATCGACAACGTCGTGTTCATCGCGATCCTGGCAGGGAAACTGCCGGAATCTCAACGGGAGAAGGCCCGGCGGCTCGGGCTCAGCCTCGCGTTGATCACGCGGGTTCTGCTGCTCCTGAGCATCACGTGGATCATGGGCCTCAAGAAGGAGCTGTTCGGCGCCTTCGGTCACGCCTTCACCGGGCGAGATCTGATCCTGCTGGCGGGCGGTTTGTTCCTCATCGCCAAAGCCACCAAGGAGATCCACGAGAAGCTCGAGGGCGACGACGGTCACGTGAGCCGCCGGGTGACGCCGACGTTCGGCAGCGTGATCATGCAGATCCTGTTGCTCGACATCGTCTTCTCGCTGGACTCGGTCATTACCGCCGTGGGCATGGCGAGACTGGTGGGTGTAATGATCGCGGCAGTCGTCATCGCGGTGGGTTTCATGCTCGTGTTTTCCGGTCACATCAGCCGGTTCATCGATCGCCATCCCACCCTGAAGATCCTGGCGTTGAGCTTTCTTCTCCTGATCGGCGTGGTCCTGGTGGCGGACGGACTCGGGCAGCATATCAACAAGGGCTACATCTACTTCGCCATGGCTTTCTCCGTCTTCGTCGAGGTGCTCAACCTGAAACTGCGGACGAAGTCTGCCCCCAAGGTAACCCTCCACCAGCCCATCCGGTGAGGGTTCGAATTCTGAAACCGCGGGCTCACTCACCGGGTAACCTAAGCATGCGCGCAGTCTCCTGGGGGAACCGGGACCGCCTATGAACAACCGTGGACGCCGCCGGCGGTGGGTGCTTCTGGCCGGCTGTATTCTCCTGGCCATGGCCGCGCTGTCGGCCGGTCTCGTGGCCTGGCTGGGGAAGCCCAAGCCGATTCCGCCCGAGAAGATCGTGCAGGTCGAACGGGGGGATATCGCGCGGTCCGTGGTGGCCGTCGGGCGCATCGAGCCCCTGTCGAAGGTCGAGATCAAGTCCAAGGCCAACGGCATCATCCAGTCGCTCCTGGTCGATGTGGGAGACCTGGTCGTCGAAGGCCAGGTGCTCGCCGAACTCGACAAGGAGGACCTCGATGCCCAGGTCCGGGAAGCAAAAGCCGGTCGGGACGCCGAGCAGGCGAGCCTTGAAGTGGCTCTGGCCAGCGAGTCCCGCGCCCGGATCGAGGCCATGCACCCGGAACTGGAGTTCGTCCAGCGTGACCATGGACGCATCAAGGCCCTGGTGGCCGACCGGATCGCTTCGCCCCAGGCGCTGGATGAGGCGGAGAAGGCGCAGGCGATCAGCCTGAATCGCCAGCAACTCCTCGAAGCCGCCGTCCGCAGCGCCGGCGCCCTGGTCACGCAGGCTCGCGCCCGCGCCGCGGCGGCTGAAGCCAGCCTCGACCGGGCCGAGGAGAACCAGCGTCACGCCACAATCCGTTCGCCGATCCGCGGACTCGTGCTCACGCGCGACGTCGAGGTCGGTGACGCCGTCTCTTCCATCCTGAACCTCGGGAGCGCCGCCACGCTCATCCTCACGCTCGGGGACGTGAGCAGCGTCTATGTGGAAGGCCAGGTCGATGAGTCCGACGTGGGCCGGATCCGCACCGACCTCCCGGTCCGCACGACCGTCGAGTCGTTCCCCGGCGAGGTCTTCGGCGGGCTGGTCACGCGCATCGCCCCCATGGGTCGGGAGCGGGATAACGTGACGACGTTCGACGTTCGCGTTTCGATCGCGAACCCCCAGGGCCGGCTGCGCGTCAACATGAGCGCCAACGCCGAGATTATCCTCGAAGACCGCCAGGGAGTCCTGCTGGTTCCCGAGGCGGCTCTCAATTACGACCGTGAAAAGAAGCCCTCCCTGAACTTGCTGGACCCCGCCATGCGCACGGGCTTCCGGCAGGTGGCGGTGGTTACCGGCATCTCGAACGGCCAGCGTACCGAGGTGTTGGAAGGGGTGGCGGAGGGCGACCGGTTGGTCCTGCCATGAACTGGTGGCGCGAGTTGGTGCTCCAGACCTGGTCCAACATCTGGGGCCACAAGTTGCGCAGCGCGCTGACCATGTTCGGCGTGGCCTGGGGTGTCGCTTCGATCATCTTCATGATGGCCATCGGCGACGGTTTCAAGATCGGTTACCGGCAGTCCCTGGCCGCACTCGGGACCGACATCGCGATCATCTGGGGCGGGCGCACGGCGGCGCAGGCCGGCGACGAACGCGCGGGTCGTCCCGTTCGGCTCACGTTGGGCGACGCGGAAGCCATCCGGACCGAATGTTCCCTCGTTGCCGAAGTCACGCCCGAACAGGACCGTTCGCTCCCGATTGCCAGCCCTCACAACTCGGGGACCTTCTCCGTGCACGGCGTGGCGCCGGTCTACCAGGAGATTCGCTCGATGCACCTCGCCCGGGGCCGGCGGATGAACGACCAGGACCAGGGCGAGGCCCGCTGCGTCTGCATCATCGGAGAACAGGTCCGAAAGCAGTTGTTCGCCGATCGCCAGGCGCTGGGCGCGCAGGTACGGATCCGCAACGTGCCCTTCACCGTCATCGCGGAACTCGCGAAGAAGGACCAGAACAACTCGTACAACGGGTTTGATGGGGACAAGGTCCTGATTCCCTCCTCGACGATGATGCGGCATTTTCCCGACCCGCGGCCGTACGTGGGGGTCGGGGCGATCGACAACCTGATTGTCATGCCCCGCTCCACGGGCGAGCACCAGCAGGCCCTGCTCCAGGTCAGGGCTCTGCTTGGGCGGCGACACGGGTTCGACCCGAAAGACCCCGGCGCGCTTTGGGTATGGGACACGGTCAAAGACGCGCAGATGGTGAGCGGCATCTACCAGTCGATGCAGATCTTTCTGGCCTTTGTGGCGGTCATCACGCTCGGGTTGGGCGGGCTGGGGGTGATGAACATCATGCTCGTCGCGGTGGCGGAACGCACGCGGGAGATCGGCATCAAGAAGGCTGTCGGAGCGACGCCGGGTTACATCCAGGCCGAGTTCTTTCTCGAAGCCCTGCTCCTGACATTTGTGAGTGGTGCGGTCGGGGTCGCGTTCGCGTGGCTGGTGAGCGGCGCCGTGGCGCGGATGCCGCTGCCGACCATGTTCGCCGGCCTGCCGATCACGCACGGGACGGCGTTGCTGGCGTTCGGGACGCTCGGGGTCGTCGGGTTGGCGTCGGCAGCCTACCCGGCCCGGCGCGCGTCCCGGCTGCCTCCGGTGGAAGCGCTGAGATACGAATGATCCGGCACATCCTCGGCGAAGTCTGGAACACGCTGGCGCATTATCGGCTGCGGTCGCTCCTGACGATGCTGAGCGTCACCTGGGGTGTGGCTTCGCTGATGTTGCTCCTGGCGTACGGCAACGGTTTCGGCGCGGCCCTGGTCAAAGCCTTCGACCAGATCGGCAAGGACCTCATCGTCATCTTCCCCGGGCAGACCAGCGAACAAGCCGGAGGTGAGCGGGCCGGGCGCCGAATCCTGCTGGAGTTGAGCGATGTGGACGCGCTCACGGAGGGCGTTCCGACGATCGACGCGGTGTCGCCGGAGTTGCGGCGACGCCTGCAGCTCAGCCAGGGCTACCGCAGCAAGGAGTTCAGCGTGGCCGGTGTCTACGCCGCCTTCGAGCGCATCCGCTCCGCCGAGGTCGAAGTCGGGCGCTTTCTTTCGGACGAGGATGTTCTGCATCGTCGACGCGTCGCCGTCATCGGCGCTGACGTCAAGAAGGACCTGTTCAGCGGCATGCCCGCCGTGGACGGCGAGATCAAGATCGGCGGGGTGCGCTTCACCGTGATCGGCGTCCTTCGCAAGAAGACCCAGATCACCAACTACACCACGCCGGACGACCGCTCGGTGTTCATTCCGTTTTCGACGCTCGCGATGCAGGTGGACGCCCGGTACCTGGACAACCTCGTCGTGCTGCCGGCCCAAAACGTGTTTCGAGAACGTCTGATCGGTGACATCCGGGCGGCGTTGGCGCGAGCCCATCATTTCGGGACGCGCGATGAACGGGCGGTCACGATCCTGGACTGGAACGAATTTCGGGGGTTGGTGACGAATCTCAGTCTCGGTCTGCAAGTCCTGCTCACGATCATCGGCACGCTTACCTTGAGCATCGGGGCGGTGGGGGTGATGAACATCATGCTGGTTTCGGTGACGGAACGGACGCGCGAGATCGGGGTCCTGAAGGCGATCGGGGCGCGCCGGCGCCACATCCTGGCCCAGATCCTCATGGAAGGCCTGACCCTGACCCTGTTGGGCGGGTTCCTCGGCTTCGCCCTGGCGGCCGTCTTGACCCACAGCATTGGGCAATTGCCGCTGCTGGGGCCCTTGTTCGAAGACACTTCCGGGCAGAGTGACATCCATCTCCACGTTTCCCTCGGCGCGCTCGCGGTGGCGGGCACGGTGCTCGTGGTGGTTGGTTTGGGAGCGGGTTTTCTACCGGCATGGCGGGCATCCCGGCTCGACCCTGTGCAGGCGATGCGACACGACTAACGCGTCGTGAGTCTGCGGCGCAAACTCGTCCCTGCGGCAGCTGGGGCAGGGTGCGAACCGTCTCAGCCGACGGTATCGACCTGCAGGTCGCGGAGGGTGGCGAGATCGCTCAACGCGGAGAGCCCGCGCAAGGGGCGGGCGCCGGTGCGTCGTCGGGGTCCGAAGCGGTCCCGGTACTCGGCGAAGATGCTTTCCACGTAGGTCTGTGAGCCCAGCACCACCCCGTCGGTGAAGTATCGGACCCGCAATCTCAGGATCTGGCCCAGGCCCAGGGTTGCCTGGCGTTTCAACTCACGACGGAGAACCTGGGGGTCGATCGCCACCTTGCCTGCGCTTCCCGACGCGCCGCTGCTGACCAGGAGCACCTCCCGGTAGGCGCGACTGACGTGCGCCCATTCCGCGCCTTTCTGGAAGCTGGCCAGGCCCCGGCGCGCTTCGGGTCGCCCCGCGACGGCCTCGGCATAGCCGCACCAGCGGTAGTCCTTGGGATCCTGGACCAGGCCGGCGCGGACGGGGTTAAGGTCAATGTAGGCGGCCACGGCCTGCAGGGCGCCGGGTTGATCCTCGACCAGGAGGCTCTTGAAGCGCTCGGCCCAGAGAGTGCCAAAGCGGTTGCGGGTGCGGTTGAACCACTTGCTGAAGCGCTGTTTGAGCTCCTTCATGAACACCGAGACGTCGGCCATGCGCTCGCGCAGGGCCGTGCGGAGGTCCTGCGGGAGGGACCCTTCCGGAGACAGGGCGTGCTGGAGGGTATGGACGTAGAGACTCTTGGGCCCGTAATAGGCGCGGGCGCGTTCGAGGAGTTGGGCGTCGGAGAGAGGGAGATCGGCCGGCACACGCAGGAGCAGGTGGAAGTGATTGGACATGAGGCAGTAGGTGATCACCTGGATGCCGCTGAAGGCGGCCTGTTGCCAGAGCATCTGGCGGAGGCGCTCCTTCTCCGTGGGCCCCAGGAGCCGTTGGGCGCCGACGATGCGGGAGATGCAGTGATAGACGGCGCCTCGACCGGTGATCTTGATTCGTGCCATGCGCATGCGGGAAGCCTTGTTGTTGTTGGCTGGGTTGGCTGGGCTCGACTACGCAGGACGGTGAAGGCCCCGCTGCCCGGAGTCAATAACTATGAACCTGTCACTCTATCTCTATTGAATGAATGAAGAATGAATGAAGACCCTGTTGAATAGCACGGGTCCAGGTTGGGTGAGACGTCAGGGCTTTGGCGGGGGGGGGGTATGCTCAGTTCCCACCTCTGAAGAAGGGCGCTCCGAGACAATGTCAAGACTATGAACCTGTCACTCTATAGTATAGGAGGCGTGCGCCATTTCCCTGATTGCTGCGTCTGCCGTTGGCGGGATGGCGGGATGGGGTGACCGTTTGCCGGCAGTCAGGCAGTGGCAGAAGGCGGAGCCGTATCTCCCGAGGCGACGAAAGGAGCGACACCAGGGACTCCGAGGGTGCTCCAACCGCGCTCATGGCCCTGGTCCCCGGTCGAGACCACACTTGCTGAGCCCTGCCCCGTTTGGCACGTTGGCCACACACGAAGCCCGTCATGACGCGTCGCAGAACAGATCCATGGCCATGCAGCGCAGTTTTTTCATCAGCTACACCGGCAAGGACCGCACCTGGGCCGAATGGCTCGCGTGGATGCTGGAGGACGCCGGCTACACCACGTGCATCCAGGCGTGGGATTTTGCCCCCGGAACCGACTGGGTCCACGAGATGCGGACCGCCCTCCGCGATTGCCAGCGCGTCATCGCCGTCCTGAGCCCCGAGTACCTGAACTCGGAATTCGCCTCCTCCGAGTGGGCCGAAGCGTTCCGCAAAGACCCCTTGGGCAAGGCGCGCGCGCTCATTCCAGTCCGGATCGCCGAATGCGACCCTGGCCCCCTCCTGAACACGCGCGTCTACTGCGATCTCGTGGGGCTGGGCCAGGATGCCGCGAAGGAGTTGTTGCTCAAGGCCGTCACCATCTCGCGGGTAAAGCCTGCGGAGATGCCGCCCTATCCGGGGGCGAACCTCGGGGCGCGGCCGCGTTCCCTGCCCCAGCCGAGCTTTCCGGGGGACGTCCCGTCGCGCGATCCCGACACGTCGGTCAGCCCGGGTACGACCGCGATTTCGCGTCAGCCGGTTTTGAGCCACGTGCAACGGATGGTCCAGGTGAGTCGCGCGCCGGACCTGTTGCTCCACACGTTCTACGGGCTGAGCGCCCGCCCGATCCAGGAAGCTCCTCCCGATTTCACGTCCATTTATTACCTGTGGGCCGATGCGGAAGGCAGTTCGATCTCGGCGAATCTCGAGTCCCCCGACCAAGCACGCGGTGGCCTGCGCCATTTCGCCATCCGCTTCAACAACGCCCCAGGCACGTACTCGAGCAACGTGGCCTTTCGCCCCGGTGGCACCAGTGGACTGGACAATTCCGGCAACCCGCCGGGGCCGAACAATGCCTGCAGGCGCTACCTTTCCTTCGAGGCCCGCCGCCCCCAGCCCGAGCCCGGTACGCTCGAGGTCATCGCGCTCGCCTATCGGGTCATCGACCGGTTCGGCACCCACTGGATGCTGCAACGCGGCGCCCGGATTGACCGGGTGACCGATGACCGCTGGACGACACTGAACATCGACCTCGCCGATCGTGCGTGGTCCGTGTTCACGTCCGACGGCAACTATCTATACGCCCGCCGCGTGCCGGATTTCTCGATGATCGTCGGCTTGGTGATCGATTTTGGCTCGGATGCGGGCGAGGGAGAGCCGCCCGGAGACGGGCAAGGAATCGTGCATCTTCGCAACTTTCGGCTGCGCGAGACCTCGCTACCGGAAGCGGTCCAGGATCGCATCGCGCCATGAAGCCTCCCCGCCACGCCTCCGTTGCAGGCCTGGAGCGGCCCTTGTGCCGGCTGGTGATGGGCACGAGCTTCGGAGCCTCGGTGGAACAGGCTTACGCTGATCGCCTGTTCGACGCGTACGTGGCCAGCGGAGGCAACTGTTTCGACACTTCGCTCGTGTATTTCGACGTGGAGGAGACCCTCGGCCGCTGGTTGCGGTCTCGAAGGAACCGGGCCTCGTTCCATCTCCAGGCGAAGGTGGCGCACCACGAGACGATCGGGACCCCGGGCAGCCCTTTCGAATACCACCGCCCGCGCGTGACACCGCGGGACATTCGAGCGGACCTGGACGAAACCTTGCGGCGCCTGCAGACCGACTACATCGATCTGCTCGTGCTGCATCGGGACGATCCCGACCAGCCGGTGGGGCCAATCATCGAGTGTCTCGCCAGCGAACAATCCGCCGGCCGCATCCGGGCCTTCGGCGCGAGCAACTGGTCCATTCCCAGGCTCGAGGCCGCCAATGCCTACGCGGCTGAACGCGGCTTGCCCGCCTTTGTGCTGAACTCGCCGAACCTTGCGCTGGCGTTCATGAACGAGCCCTCGTGGCCGAACTGCGTCACCGCGTGCGACCGGTTCAGCCGCGACTGGCATGCGCATCGTCGTTTCCCGCTTTTCGCGTGGTCGTGTCTGGCGCTCGGCTTCTTCAGCGGCAGGTACCGGCCACTGTCGCTCGTGTCCGACGCGGAGCGTCGAACCCTGATGTCGGAGCGCTGGACCAGCGATGTCGTGCGCTGCTACTACAGCGATCGGAATTTCGCCCGGCTGGACCGTGCGCAACGCCTGGCGAGCGAGAAGGGAGTCACGCCGACCCAACTCGCCCTGGCCTGGGTGTTGCACCAGGGGCCGCACGTCTTCGCCGTGGCGGGTCCCCGCACCGAGCAGGAACTTGCCGGTCTCTGGGGAGCCTTCGAGGTCGAGCTCAGCCCGCAGGAGGCCGCCTGGTTGAATCTCGAGGAAAGCGTGCCTGCCGATTGACGCGAACGCGGTCTGGTAGCGCGCGCGTTCCCGCTCGATCTGGACTTCCCGCGCCGTGTCCGGGCTGCGAAAGTAGCCGGACGTTATGAAGTCGAATCGCCGCCATCGGAGCGCCGCCGGGCTCACCCTCCTCGGGAATGCCCAGGCGACACTGCCCCAGACCCCGAAGGAGGCGCGCCTGGAGTCCTTCCCCAACCCGCGTCCGGGTCGCCCCTACGTGATCCGCCTGGATTGTCCCGACTTCACCTCGCTCTGCCCGGTGACGGGGCAGCCGGATTTCGCGGAGATCGTCATCGAGTACACGCCGGGGGCGAGCTGCCTCGAGACGAAGTCCCTGAAGCTTTACCTCGGGTCCTATCGCAACGAGCCCGCGTTCAACGAGGCGGTGGTGAACCGGATTCTCGACGATCTCGTCCGCGCGTGCGAACCGCGACGAATGCGAATCGAAGGCCGCTTCGCTCCCCGCGGAGGACTGGCGCTGAGCGTGGTTGCGGAACATGGCCCGGACGCCGCGGAGACAGCCCACGCCGTTCCGGACCGGCAACAGCGACGCGCGGAATGAACCATGAGACGAGGAGGTAAGGCAGTGATCGCTGGCTGCCAGTCGCGGCGACTTCCCAATCGCCGAGGCTGCTGCCGGGCTGGAAAGCCCGGTGGACCGGCAGGCTGGAAAGCCTGCGCTACGCCCGGTGGAGGCACCGGGCCTACCACCTTCAGGCCGGGTACCCCGACCATCCCATGAAGTGTCGTGTTGTGGTGCTGCTGAGCGGCGGCATGGACTCGGTGACCGCGCTGTATGACGCGCGCGAGCATCACGAGGTCGTGGCGGCTTTGAGCTTCGAGTACGGCTCCCGACACAATCACCGCGAGTTGCCTCTGGCGGCGTGGCACTGCGAACGGCTGGCAGTGGCTCACCGCGTGATTCCGCTCGGCTTCGTCGGGGAGCTCTTCCAGTCGTCGCTCCTGAAATCCGGCGGGCCGATCCCGGATGGCCATTACGAAGAGGCGACGATGAAGCAGACCGTGGTCCCGTTCCGCAACGGCATCATGCTCGCCATCGCGGCCGGGTACGCCGAGTCCGTTGAAGCGACGGCGCTGGTGATCGCGGCTCACGCGGGCGACCACGCCATTTATCCGGACTGCCGTGAGGAATTCATGAGCGCGATGGGTGCGGCGATCCGGCTCGGCACCTATGCCCAACTCGACGTGCTCCGTCCGTTCATCGAACTCACGAAGGCACAGATCGCGCGGCGCGGTGTCGAACTGGGCATCGATTTCACGCGCACGTGGTCGTGCTACAAGGGCGGCGAGGTTCACTGCGGCGCGTGCGGCACCTGCGTCGAGCGCCGGGAGGCGTTTCAGCGCGCCGGGTTGGTCGATCCCACCACCTACCTTGAAACCGGACCGCTTCCGCCGCGTCCTCCCGCCAGATGCTGATCTCCGAGATCTTCCATTCCGTTCAGGGCGAGGGCGGGCTGACGGGCGTTCCGTCCGTCTTCGTGCGGACGTCCGGCTGCAACCTCCGCTGCAACTGGTGCGACACCCTGTACGCCTCCTGGGAGCCGGAAGGAGCCGAGATGTCCGTGGGGCAAATCCTCGACGAGGTGAGCCGTTACCCGGCGCAGCACTGTGTGCTCACCGGGGGCGAACCCATGGTGGCGAAGGGCATTCACGACCTGGCCGCAGGTCTCCGACAGCTCGCCAGGCACATCACCATCGAGACGGCGGGAACCATCGCCCCGCAGGGCATCGCCTGCGACCTGGCGTCCCTGAGTCCCAAGCTGCGCAACTCGGCTCCGGACCAACGCCTGCCGCAGGCCTGGCACGTCCGGCACGAAGCGCTCCGCCTGCAGCCGACGGTGTTGCGCGAGTGGATTTCCGCCTATGACTTCCAACTGAAGTTCGTGGTGAGTTCGCCCGATGACGTCCAGGAGATTCGCGAACTCGTGGAGGCCCTCGAGGTGCCGGTCGCGCCCTCCCGGATTCTCCTGATGCCTGAAGGAACGTCCAGTGACGTGGTTGCCCGCGGGGCGGCGGAGTTGGTGCCGGTGTGCAAGCGGTACGGCTTCCGGCTATGCGACCGGCTCCATGTCCGCCTGTTTGGTCACCAACGCGGAACGTGAGTGGCGATCACCCGCCGACGAAAGCCCCCCGCGCTCCGGACCGGCCACGGGTGATCAGGGCGAACCTGTCGGCACCGGAAGTCCGGTGTCGCCCAGCCGAGCCCACGTCAGCCCGTGGAAGGCCGGAACGTCGGCGGCCATCTGATTGAATAGCCCTTCCAGGCTCCCGGCGATTCTCTCGCCGGTGACCTGTTCGAGCAATTCACCGAGCCACTCCGTCTCGGGACGAGCGTCGCCGGGCGGTTCGACGGCCTTGAGGAAGCGTTGCACCTGGCCGCCCACATTGGTGAACGTGCCGCGCTTCTCGGCATGGGCGCAGCCCGGCAGGACCACGTGCGCGATTTCGCTGGCTCCGTTCGGCAGAATGTCGGAGACGACGAGGGTGTTGAGCCGACGCAATGTCGTTTCGTCGAGACCCCACTTGAGCGGGTCTTCACCGATCACCAGCAAGGTTGTCACGCTGCCGTCCCGGATGCGGTCGGCCAGGCGCGCGAGGTTCGAGCCAGGCGGGTTGGCGGCGAGGCCCATCAGCCGCGCGGCGGTGCTGTTCGGATTCTTGTCCGGGCTGACCAGGAGGCGATCGCCCGGTCCCTGGCGCGGCACGGTATCGGTCACGGCCCCGATGCGTTGGGCGAGGCGTCGGACCAGGTAGAGTTCCTCGTTCGTCTGGCGCGAGGAGACCACGATGGCCGCATGGCCAGCGGGAGTTCGTTGGAGCCGCGCGGCGACCTCGGCCACGGCGGCGGTCCAGGTCGACCTCTGCCCGGCCACGCGGACGTCGGTCCAACGGTCCGGGCGATTGATCCAGCGGTAGTTCAGGCGGCCGGCATCGCACATCCAGGACTTGTTGACGGCCGCGTTCTCGCGCGGGGTATAGCGATAAACGCGGTTCTCACGAGAGCCGATGTGGATGTTGCAGCCGGTGCCGCAGCTGGTGCAGAGCGACAGCGTCTCCTTGAGGAACCAGACGCGCATCTGGAACCGGAAATCCTTCGAAGTCAGCGCGCCCACCGGGCAGATGTCCACGGTGTTCAGCGTGTAGTTGTTGTCGAACTTGCGACCGGGATACGCGGTGAGCGTGTTGTAGCCGCCGCGGTTGATGATCCCCAAGGCGTCATCGCCGACGATGTCCTTGGTGAAGCGGATGCATCGCGTGCACAGGATGCAGCGCTCGTCGTCGAGCATGATGCGCGGTCCGAGGTCGACCTGCTTCGGTTTGTGGACCTTCGTTTCGACAAAGCGACTCGCGGACTTGCCGTAATCGATCGAGTACTCCTGAAGTTTGCATTCACCTGCCTGGTCGCAAATCGGGCAGTCCAGGGGATGATTGATCAGGAGGAATTCGAGGACACCCTCGCGCATGGCCCGGACGGTCGCGGTATCGGTGTAGATTTCCATGCCCGGCGACAGTGCGGTCGCACAGGCGATCGCCGGCCGGGGTGATTTCTGAATCACAAACGAGCCGTCGGCCTTGCGCACGGGCTGGCGGTCGGGACCGAGGGTCGGCGTGCCGTACTCGACAAGGCACATCCGGCAGTTGCCGGCGACCGGCAGGCGCGGGTGGTAGCAGTAATGCGGCACGGTCACACCGGCCATCTCGCAGGCCTGGATCATCGTGGTCGGCACCGGCTTCCCGGACCAGTCGGAACTCAGCTTCGGCACCTCCAGGGGCCGGCCGTTCACTTTGACGGAGAGCGTCTCGACCGGAGGTGTCTCCATCGCGGGCGGGTTGGCAGCAGCAACGGCCATGGTCATGGGTGAGGTGCCGGGCTTGCAGCCAGCTTGACAGCGCTTCCGGGTCCGGCTGCCGGGGTGGGCGGGCTGATGACGGGGGCGCGCTTCGCCTCGTCGGTCTGCCCCCGGGCCACAAAGTCGTCCTTGAACTTCCGCACGAAGCTCTGCACCGGCCATGAACACGCCTCACCGAAGGCGCAGATCGTCCGGCCGCCCGGAATGTTGTCGGCGATCCGGAGCAGGTAATCGGCGTCCGCGGCGCGCCCTTGCCCGTGGGTCAACCGGTGGAGCGCCTTCGCCATCCAGAGCGAGCCTTCACGGCAGGGGGTGCACTGGCCGCAGCTTTCGTGGGCGAAGAACTCGCTGATGTTCGCGATCGCGTCGACGAGATCGCAGGAATCGTCCAGCACGATGATGGCGCCCGAGCCGGACATGCTCCCGGCGGCGATGATCGTGGTGAAATCGTAGGGCAAATCCAGGACATCCGGTTCGGACTCGACTTCGCGGCCGTCCGGCCCCACGGACTTGATCTTCACCTTCTCGCCCGCCTTGAAGACCTTCGAAGACACGCCGCCGGGAATGACGGCCTTGAGCTGCCGTCCCTCGCGGAGACCGCCGCCGAAGCCGGGGTCGAAGATGAGATCGCGCAACGTGACCTTGCCCACCTCGACCTCGAAGTAACCGGGGCGCCGCACCTGGCCGCTGAGGCAGACGAGGCGGGTCCCCGTGTTGTTCGAAGTCCCGAGCCGGGCATACTCGGCGCCGCCCATGGCGAACACGTGCTTCACCGCGCAGAGCGTTTCCACGTTGTTGACGATCGTCGGGCACTGATACAGGCCGAGCACGGCCGGGAAGTAGGGCGGTTTGATGCGCGGATACGGGCGTTTGCCTTCGAGGGACTCGATGAGGCCGGTCTCCTCGCCGCAGATGTACGCGCCGGCACCGCGGTGAACATGGATTTCGAGATCGTACCCGCTGCCGAGGATGTTCCGGCCGAGGAACCCCCGCGCTCGCGCCTCGGTGAGCGCCTGGTTCAACAAGCGAGCGCCCTCGACGAACTCGCCGCGGATGTAGATATACGCGAGGTGGACGTCATTGGCGAAGCTCGACACCACCATGCCTTCGAGCAACTGGTGGGGGTCCTTGTAAAGGATCTGTTTGTCCTTGAACGTGCCAGGCTCGGATTCGTCCGCGTTGCAGATCAAGTAAATCGGCTTGCCGCTGCGGCGGTCCACGAGCGACCACTTCATGCCGGTCGAGAATCCGGCGCCGCCCCGACCCCGGAGGCCGGAGGTCATGACTTCCTGGCGGATCTGCTCCTGCGGCGTGAGGACCTTGCCGTCGGGGAGGGACCTTGGTTTCAGGGCGAGGGCCTTGCGGAGGGTGTCATAACCGCCATGACGCAGATAGCACTCGAGGTCCGGGGTGTACCCCGGCTCGTCGAGGTGCTTGAGGATTAATCGGTATTCCTGCGGCATGACGCGTTCTGGTTGACCTCGTGCCGGGGAGAGTTTGCCGCAGGAAATGGGTCGCCGCCAAGGCTTGACTGGAAGTTCGAAGCGCTTAGGGTCTGACCGCCGTCTGCCCGATGGTGTAACGGTAGCACAGCAGACTCTGGATCTGTTTGTCTAGGTTCAAATCCTAGTCGGGCAGCCATTCATGGCTGCGGCCGCGCCCTGTGCCGCGAAAGACTCATTGTCCGGAGGGGCGCGGGATGTCAACGTCCGGGCACCGGGGCGCTCGGAATCTGCCCCGACCCCGAGTACCTGTCATGAGCACGATGTTGAGCATGGAACCGTCACCGTCCCGCCGTTCACCGAGTCCCGCCGGCGCGTTCACCCTGATCGAACTCCTGGTGGTGATTGCGATCATCGCCATCCTCGCCGGGCTGCTGCTGCCCGCGTTGGCGAACGCCAAGGACCAGGGCCATCGGACGATGTGTGTGAACAACAACAAGCAGCTCGGCCTGGCCACCCACATGTACGCCGAGGATTACCAGGACCGCATGGCCTTCCCGAACTGGAATCCTCCCTGGGTCCGGGGCTGGTTGTACGACGGCAGCAGGGGTTCGGTCCCGAACCTCCAGGCCGCGCCGTACTCCACGAACAACGTCCTCGCCTACGAAGGCGGACAGCTCTGGCCGTTCATGGGCGCGATTCGCAGCTACAAGTGCCCGATCGACCGGACCAACACCGCAACGTTCAAGGCGCGTCCCAACAAGATGGCGACCTACGTCATGAACGGCGCCGTCTGCGGCTACGGCGCTCTCACCCCCGCCGGCAACACCTACAAGCTCTCGGATTTCACGGCGGACGCCTTCCTGATGTGGGAGCCGGACGATGCCAACGCCGTCCTCGGCTACGGCTACAACGACGGCTCGAGCTACCCCGATCCCAACGTCGACGGCGGTCTGGGCAAGCGCCATGGGAAGAAGGGCGGCGTGGTCCTCGCGATTGACGGCCACGTCGAGATCGTCCGTTACGAGGCCTGGAAGCGGGAAGCCCAAATGCCCGGAAAGAACCGGATGTATTGCGTTCCCGGGACCGCCAACGGACGCTGAGCTGATCCCGGCCTGCGCAAAGGCTCGACCTGGCAGGTTTGGCGACCCGGCCGCCGGGTTGATTTTTCCCCACCGGAGACTCGCCCCGGGCCGGACCCGCCTGGCATGCTCCCGCTCCGAGTGACGGATTGAGATGACCCTCTATGAACTTCCGAATTGAACGCGACACCATGGGCGAGGTCCAGGTGCCCGCCGACCGTTATTGGGGCGCCCAGACCGAGCGGTCCCGCAACAATTTCCGGATCGGACCGGAAGCCAGCATGCCCCGCGAGATTATCCGGGCGTTCGCCTACCTGAAGAAGGCCGCCGCGCTGGCGAATCACGACCTGGGCGTCCTGCCCGCCGCGAAGCGAGATCTCGTGAGCCGGGTTTGCGACGAGATCCTGACAGGGGCTTTGGACGGCGAGTTCCCGCTGGTCATCTGGCAGACGGGTTCCGGCACCCAGAGCAACATGAACGTGAACGAGGTGATCGCGAACCGGGCGCACGTGCTGAATGGCGGCCAGCTCACCGACGCCAGGAAGGTCCTGCATCCCAACGACGACGTGAACATGTCGCAGTCGTCGAACGACACCTTTCCCACCGCGATGCATATTGCGGCATACCAGCAGGTGTCCCAGGTGACGATCCCGGGGATCGAGCGTTTGCTGGGCACGTTGCGGGCGAAGGCGGAGGCGTTCAAGGACATCGTGAAGGTGGGCCGGACTCACTTCATGGACGCCACGCCCTTGACCTTGGGCCAGGAGTTCTCCGGCTACGTTCAACAACTCGAGAATGGCATTCGGGCGCTCCGCAACGCCCTCGAGGCGGTGCGGGAACTGGCGTTGGGAGGGACGGCCGTCGGCACGGGTTTGAACGCGCCCGAAGGCTACGATGTGCTTGTCGCCCGGAAGATCGCCGAGGCCACGGGGTGTCCGTTCGTCACGGCGCCCAACAAGTTCGAGGCTCTGGCTGCGCACGACGCGATGGTGGAGCTCTCCGGAGCGCTCAAGCGCGTGGCGGTTTCGCTCATGAAGATCGCCAACGACGTGCGCATGCTGAGTTCCGGTCCGCGCAGTGGCATCGGCGAGATCCTGATTCCCGACAATGAACCCGGCTCTTCGATCATGCCGGGCAAGGTGAACCCGACCCAGCCCGAGGCGATGACGATGGTCTGCGCGCAGGTGATCGGGAACGATGTCGCGGTGTCCGTCGGGGGTGCGACCGGGCACTTCGAGTTGAACGTGTTCAAGCCGGTGATTGCGGCGAATGTGCTGCAATCGGCGCGATTGCTCGGAGACGCCTGCGTGTCCTTCAACGACCGCTGCGCGGTGGGCATTGAACCCAACCGGCCGGTGATTCAGCGGAACGTCGAGAACTCCCTGATGCTGGTGACTGCTCTGGCCCCGCACATCGGGTACGAGAAGGCGGCGAAGGTCGCCAAGGAAGCGCACGTCCGGGGCCTCACGTTGCGTGAGGCGGCGGCCCAGCTCGGGCTGGTGGGCGAGGCGGACTTCGAGCGCTGGGTGCGGCCCGGGGACATGGTGGGGCCGACGCAGAAGACCCTTGGGGTCAAACCTTGACTATTTGACATTCGTCGCCGCGGTTGCCGCTGCCGTGGGGGATTGTCGAATGTCAAGGTTTGACCCCAATTTGAGCGAGCAGGCCCGTGATGCGCGCCGCCAAGCCAGCCACGTGAGGCGGATGCAGCAGGTCCGCATGACCTCCCGCGCACGCGTGCATGGTCCGGGACGGTGCCAGCACCGACCAGCCTCCCTCGGGCAGCGGCAGCACGTCCGTGCCCTGGTCAGGCGTGAGAAACAAGTCCACCGGCAACCGGTAGGACCCGGCCCGGTAGCAGGCTGCCGCGGCCAGATTGTGCGCCACCGCGGCGTCGCGACGCGGGGTGGAAGCGGCGGGCTCCGCACCGGATGGGCGTCCCCACCGCCACTTGTGGCGGAGATACGCGCCCAGCCATCCACGCGGCTGTCCCAGGAGCGTCCGTAACTGCAGCGCGCGCCAATGCAGGCGGAGGGCGAAGGCTGCGGGTGGAGGGCTCCACGTTTCGAGGAGCAGCAGCCGCAGCGGGGCTGGGTGTCCGGCGCGTTCGAGGGCGCACGCCATCTCGTAGGCCACCAGTCCGCCGTAGCACCAGCCCCCGAGGAAGAAGGGCTTGCCGCCGAGCCGTGCTTGAAGCGCGCGGAGGTAATCCGTCGCCATCTCCGGAATCGAGCGATGAGGATGGTTCGGCTCGTGCAAGACCCTCGAAACCACCCCCCAGCACGGCACATTGTCCGGCAGTTCTGCGGCCAGGTTTCCGTAGCCGAGAACATCGCCGGGTGTGGCGTGGATCAGCACCAAAGGAGGGAAACCCTCGCTCCCTGGGCGCAGCACGACGACGGGTTCCCAGCGGCTGGGAGTCGTGTGGGTGGGATGGGCAAAGCGTCGGGCGATGGCGACCGGAGCGGAGTCGTGTGCAAGCTCGCCGGGTTCGAGGGCAAGCCCAGCCTCCCGCAGCCGCAGCGAAAGTTCCATCGCCAAAAGGGAGTCGCCTCCCTGCCGCTGAAAGTCCTGGGCAGGATCGATCTCGGTGACCGGTCGACGCAGGATGCCGGCGAACAGGCGACAGGCCCACGCGACCATGGGATCGTCCGACGCTAGGGCGACGCTCCCTGCCGAAGGCAGCGGCAAGCGCGTCCGGTCCACTTTGCCCCGGGCCGTCAGTGGCAGGGCGGCCACCCTCAGCACGGCGCCGGGAACCAGCGGGGCGGGCAGCACCGTGGCCAGAGACTGGCGGACGCGCTCGGACACCTCCGCCCCTGCCGGTTGCGCCACCACCCACGCCACCAGCATCGGTGGATTGCCGGCCAGCCCCACGTGGGCGGCCTGGATGCCCGGGACCCGTTCGACCTGCCGGCGGACCTCCTCCGGCTCGATCCGGTGTCCCCGAAGCTTGATCTGGTCGTCGGTCCGCCCGAGGAACACCAGATCGCCTGACTCGTTCCACCTTGCGCGATCCCCCGTCCGGTACCAGCGCCGGTCGTCGTGTTCCACAAACGCGACTGCGTCGAGTTCGGGGCGTCCCCAATAGCCCGGTGAAACCCCTGGACCGGAAATCCACATCTCCCCGGGCATTCCCGGCGGCCGGGGCGAGCCATGCCGGCCCGCGACGCGCACCACGACTCCCGGCAGCGGGCGGCCGATGGGCGGATCCCCGCGGACATCCCCGGGGATCGAGTGAAGCGGATGCGCGGTGGCCACGATGGTCGCCTCGGTCGGACCGTAGGTGTTCCAGAGCTGACAGCCGCCCGGCGTCGCGGCACGCCAGTGTTCCAGCGCCGCTTCGGTTGCGGCCTCGCCACCGATGATGACCGCTCGTAATCCGACGGGAAACCTTCCTGGCTTCTGCGCAAGCCAGGCCGTCCAGCCCCGCCAGAAGGCCGTTGGCAGGTCCGCGATCGTCACGCGTTCGCGTTCGAGCGAGGCCGTGAAAGCCTCGAAATCCACGAGTGCGTCCGGCGGACGTGGGACCAGGGTGGCGCCGTGCAACAGGGCGAGGAACGCCTCCTCGAGAAACGCATCGAAGCCGGGCGACGCAAACTGAAGCACGCGGTCCTCCGTCCCGATGCCGATCAATCTCCCGATCGCGCGCGCCTCCGCCCCAATGGCCGCACCGGTGAGCCTTACCCCCTTGGGCACTCCCGTCGTTCCAGACGTATAGAGCAGGGCCGCTGGCGCCTCCGGGTCCACGAATTGCGGCAGACATCCACCCCCGGCCGCCGACGCGACCGCGGGCAAGTCCTTCGGGTCAAGGCGGGGGATTTCTTCGCGCCAGGGCGGGGTTTCCGAGACCAACAGCCGCGGACGGGCATCCTGCCAGATGCGATCGTGTCGCGCCGCCGGATGCTCCGGATCCAAGGGAACGAACACCGCGCCGGCCTGCTGGGTCGCCAGCAGTACCGACGGCAGAAGCGGGCGCTCGGTGAGCCGCACCGCAACCCGGTCGCCCGGCGCAACCCCGGCCGTTGCGAGCGTGGCCGCAACGTGGCCGGCCGCCTCGGCAAGCTGGCTGTAGGTCACGACGGATCCACGCGAGGCAATGGCTGGGCGGTCGGGGTGCGCCTGCGCCACGGCCGCGAACTCCGGATACAACGCGGTGCGCGGCTCGGGGTCACCGGTTGCTGTCTCGTGCTCGGGGGGCAGGAGCCGATGACATGCCGTCTCCGCCAGATCGCCGAGGGTTTCGAGCAGCTCCCGCCAGGTGTCCGCGATCCAGTCGTTCAGCGGCGCCGCGAGGACGGTGGATTCGACCTGCACGCGCGCGTCCGACCCGAGATAGGCGGCGAGGACGACGGGATCGTCGGAACGCTCGTGCAGAGTCACCCGCGCGGCCGGCCGGGCCACGAGCTCGTCGAGAGTTCCGCGTTCGGACACGAGCACGGCGTCCCAGGCCTGCCGGCTCCGGGGGCGGACCAAGTTGAGCCATTGCGCCGGGGCCATGGGAGCAACCTCCCGTAACGAACGGCTGGCCTCGCGAGCGCGGGCCAGCAGTGCCCGCAACGGCTCGCCGGGATCCCAGCCGAGGACGAGAGGGACCGTGTTGATGCCAAACCCGACCGTGCCCGACGGGCCGCAGGCGCGCACCTGACCAAGGACCACGGCATCACGGTCAACCATTCGGCCCACCACGAGGGCCGCGGTCGCCTGCGCGAGGGTGTGAACCGTAACGCCGAGCCTGCCTGCCACGGCGGCGGCATCGATGGCGACAGGCCGAACGGCGGACTGATACGCGACACGCCCGGGCGGTGGGTCCTCCGGCTCGGGGGGAAACTGTTCGGCCCACTTGCGGGCGGTGCGGACGGCGTCTGGGTCCGCGAGTGGCCTCCAAGGACTCCATGGGGCGCCGGGGTCCGGGGCGGTCCCCGCTGCCTCGTCGATCCAGGCGCGGACGACCCGGGCGGTGCTGCGTCCATCCAGGACGGCGTGGTGAAAGGTCCACAAGACCCGGCGCGCTTGTGGCCAGATCCGCAGCCGGTGGCCATCCACGCCTTCGGCGCGGTCAACGGCGAGCAGCTGCATCCAGGCCGCCGCGTCGGGTGCGGCACCGGACTCCTCCCGAACCTCCACCCTGGCGTTCTCGTTCAGTTGCACCCGCGAGCCGCCGTGGAGGTCTGGGGTGAACTCCTGATTCAGGGCCGGAAAGCGTGCGGTAAGCCGCACGAAACCGGACGCAAGGCGTGACGGGTCGGTGCCGTCCGGGAAGACGATCTCGACTTGTTGGACGTACGCCCCGGCCTGCGCTCGCGTCGTGGCGAGCATCGCCGTCTGGAGGGGGGCCGCCGGGTGCGAGGTCATCGGCGTTTCAGCGCACGCAGGGCGTAGAAGGCGCCCCGGGCCAGCGCATCGAGGCGGGCCTTGCGCCAAAGCGTGCGAAGCCGGGGGTGCCGGGCCAGGAGTCCGTGGACCCCTCCGTAAAGGGAGCGGGGTCGTGTCACGACCAACCGGTGATTGTGACGGCGGCCGGTCAGCCAGCGCTCCTTGTACGCCATGTGCGGGCTGGCGTTCACCGGGCCGAGGTACAGGCGGGTCACGCCGCGGCGAAACGCCTCCGCGATGGTCCATTGCGTGAGCTGGCTGCCGATCGAGTAGTGGGCGAATGCGGGGTCGTGTCCGCGCGCGATGCCGAACAGCTCGCCGCCTCCGCGGACCCAGAACTCGAAGGCGATGATCACGCCGTCGGCGAGCAGGGCCGGCACCGAGATCCGACCGGTGCGGAAGAACGGTTCGAGCGCCTGCAGGTTGGACGCGCGGTGCGGCTGGTCGAACGGGCTGAGACCCGCCCCTTTCTGCCACGTGCGTTCGAACGTGGGCTGGAACCGTTCGAAGCAGGCGGTCAGGTTGGGTGCCCCGGCGGCGAGGTCTTCGTGAGTGATCCGGGCGCGGTCAGCGAGTTCCCGCGTGGCCTTCGCCAGCTTCCGCTTGAGCGATCCGGAACGCTCCGCCCAGTAGGCCTCCGGCCCCGCGGGGAAATCGAGCCAGGCCTCGTCCGAGGTGGGAACGGACTCGACATGCCAGCCACGCCGGGCTGCCAGGCGGCGGACGCCGTCCTCGAGCCAGTCGGTGTCGGCTGACAAATAGTCGAAACTCAGCACATCCCACGGCTGGGCCGCGAGCGCTTCGGCGACCAGACGATCCACGTGGCCCGGGTCGCGGTCCGGAGCGCACGCAGCGACCGGCAGGGACGGATAGATCCACATCAAGTGGGGGAGAATCGTGAGGGCGCGCGCCGGAAGCACCAGATGACCGCCGGTATCGAACCGCGGGCAGAGCGTCAGCGCCGCCGCCCAGCCCGACGAGTCCTCGACGGCCGCGAGCAGGAAGGGCTTTCCGGGGTAGGACCAGGCCGCACCGAGCCACTCGGCCGAATGGAAGAGCGAGTGGCACCCTGCGCGCTGACAGAGGGTTTCCCACGCGCCGCGGTGGGGCGCGAAAGCGCCGGGGGATCGCAGGAGGTGGATGGCGGCGGTTCTCACGGACCGATTTTTCCCCATGGCCGTGCGTCGAGTGCGGAGCCAGCATGTCTGATCCGGGAGCGCCGGGCAAGCAGCACTCCGTGTCCGTTGGGGTCAAACCTTGACTATTGGACAATTCATCCCGTGGACTCTGGCGCTGAGATCGGCACCGGCGCGCCGCGGGAGAATGTCGAATGTCAAGGTTTGACCCCAAGGTTCTTCGCCCCGCGCGCTTGTGGGTCACGGAGTCGTGCCCTAGATTGCCGCCATTCGGAGCAGCCGATGCCGCGGATCACCAACATTCCCGGTCGCTGTCACACCCGCTCCCGGCACCGCGGAGCGCCGTGGGGCCGGTTTGCAGCTTGTGAACCGCCAGCAGGCAGGGCGGGCACCCCGTGGCCCGCCGGGCTGCCCGGCTTTCTGCTTTTCCTGGTCCCCCTGTTGGTGGTCGCCGGTGCCTGGGCGGCCGATCTCAAGCAGGGACGCAGCGATTTCCTCGCGGGTCGGTACGCGGAGTGCATCGCCGCCGCCGAGAAAGGGGTGGAAGACACGGGCGACGAACACGAATGGCATCTCCTGTTGGTCCGGTCGCTGTTCGAGCTCGGCCGCTATCCTGACGCCTACAACGCCCTCACCAACGCCCTCGCCCACGAGCAACGCAGCATCCGCCTGCGCTGGGTTGGCCGCGACGTGCTCCAGATGCAGAACCAGCCCGAACGCGCCGCCGCGTTCGTGGACGAGATCACGGAACTCGTGACCGCGCGTCCCTGGGCGTATCGGGAGGCGCCCGACCTGGTCGTGTTCGGCCAGGCCGCGATGGCCAAGGGCCTCGACCCCAAACGGGTCCTGGACCGGGTCTTCGAACCGGCGAAGAAGCTCGATCCCAAGCTGCGCGACACCTACCTCGCCATCGGCGGCCTCGCGCTCGAGAAGGGAGATTACGCGCTCGCAGCGCGGACGTTTCAGGACGGCCTCAAGCTGCTTCCCGACGATCCCGATCTCCACTTCGGCCTGGCCCGGGCGTACGAGCCCAGCGAGAAGACGCTCATGATCAGCTCGCTCGAGGCGGCGCTCGAACGCCATACCAACCACGTCTCCAGCCTCCTGCTCCTCATCGACCGCGCGGTTGACGCGGAAAACTACGACGAGGCCCGGAACCTGATCAGCCGCGTCCACGGGGTGAATCCCTACCACCCGGAGGCCTGGGCGTATGCCGCCGTGGCCGCGCACCTGGAGCACCAGCCGGCCCGCGAGCAGGCAGCCGTCGAGATGGCGCTGAAGTTCTGGCCGACGAATCCGCGCGTGCCGCATCTCATGGGCCGCAAGCTGTCCCAGAACTATCGCTTTACCGAAGGCGCGGCCCTGCAACGGCGGGCGCTGCGATTCGACCGCCAATTCCTCCCCGCGAAGTCGCAGCTCGCCCAGGATCTCCTGCGGCTCGGTGAGGACGAGGAAGGTTGGCGCCTTGCGGACGAGGTGCACGAAGCCGACGGCTACGACATCGCCGCTTTGAACCTCGTGACGCTGCGGGATGCGATGGACAAGTTCGCCGTTCTGACGAACGAGCATTTCGTGGTGCGGATGACCCGCCAGGAAGCCGGCCTTTACGGTGCCCGGGTGCTCGAGTTGCTCGAACAGGCGCGCGCCCGGCTCAGTCCCAAGTACGGCCTCGAGCTCACCCGGCCCGTGCGAATCGAGATCTTCGCCGACCAGAAAGACTTCGCCGTGCGCACGTTTGGGATGCCGCAGAACCATGGTTTCCTGGGCGTCTGCTTCGGCCAGGTGATCACCGCGAACAGCCCGGCGTCGCGTCCGGGGCAGGCCTTCAACTGGGAATCGATGCTCTGGCACGAGTTCACCCACGTGATCACGCTGCAGTTGACGCACAACAAGATGCCGCGCTGGGTGAGCGAGGGGATTTCGGTTTACGAAGAGCGGCAGGCGAATCCCGCCTGGGGCGAGCGCCTCATTCCGCGGTACCGGGAGATGATTGTGGAAGGCGAGCTCACGCCGGTTTCGGAGCTCAGCGGCGCGTTCATGTCGCCGCCGACACCCACCCACCTCCAGTTTGCGTACTACCAGTCCTCGCTGGTGATTGAGTTCCTCGTCGACCGCTTCGGCGCCGGGGCGCTGCAGGCGATCCTCCGCGATCTCGGCGATGGCAAGGCCATCAACGACGCGCTCGAGGCGCACACGGTGCCCATGGACGAGTTCGAGGAAGGCTTCGAGACCTTCGCCCGGCGCCTGGCCGACGAACTCGCGCCCGGCCTCGACTGGGAGAAGCCGGAACTCGAAGCGCTGCTCACCGGTGGTGCCGACGACACGGCCTGGAAGCTCTGGGCCAGGGGCCACCCGAAGAACTTCTACGTCCTGACGCGTCAGGCGAACGACTTGATCGAGGAAAAGCGCTGGGCCGACGCGCGACCTGTGCTGGAACAGCTCGTGGATTTGTACCCACGGTTCACCGGCTCGGACAGCGCCTACCGCAGCCTGGCGAAGGTGTGCCGCGAACTCGGGGACGAGGCCGCGGAACGCGAGGCCTGGAGAAGGCTCGCGGAGCAGGATGGCGAGGCCCTGGACGCCTTTGGGCGTCTCATGGAACTCGCCCGCGCGGCCACGGATTGGCCGGCCGTCGTGGCCAACGCCCGGCGTTATCTCGCGGTGAACCCGCTGGTCGCGGCGCCCTACCGTTACCTCGCGGAAGCCGCCGAGGGCATTGGCGACCGATCGGCGACCATCATTGCCTGCCGCGCCTTGCTGCAACTGGACCCCGCCAACCCGGCCGAGGTGCACTATCGTCTGGCCCGTCAACTCCACGCCCTGGGAGACCCGACGGCGCGCCGTCACCTCCTCCAGGCGCTCGAGGAGGCGCCCCGTTATCGCGACGCCCTGCGGCTCCTGCTCGAAATGGAGCCATCTCCCCCTCCGCCCGCAGCCCAAACGCACACGGCCGCGCTTCCGGCGAGCTCCGCAGGAGGCGCCGCGGAATGAGGGTTTGGAAGTCCATCCTTCTCCTTGGCCTGCTGGCGATGGCCGTGGTTGCGTACAGCCAGCAGCGTCGCCGGGGACGGGGTTGGTACGGCGACTACGGCGAGAGCCTCCGCACCGCCCGCGAAATCCCGTCGCACAGCACCGGGACGCCGAACTGGACGAACCCGCCCGCGTTCGACAAGGACGTGTTCACGTTCGTGCGGGTCCGGTACAGCCAGGGCGGCTTTCGGGGCGGCGGCTGGACCACGGACCTGCCGGACAGCGACTTGAATCTCTCGTTCCGGCTGCAACAGATCACTTCGCTCAAAGTCGACCCCGACGGCCGGATCCTCCGGTTGACGGACCCCGAGCTCCGGAACTACCCGTTCATCTACATCGTCGAACCGGGCGGACTGGAGCTGGATCCGGAGGAGATCATCGCCCTCCGCGAGTACCTGCTCAACGGCGGTTTTCTCTGGCTGGATGATTTCTGGGGCGAACGCGAATGGGAGAACTGCGAGGAGGTCCTGCGCGAGGTGTTCCCCAACCGCGCCTTCGAGGAACTGCGGCTCGATCATCCTCTCTACCACGGCGTGTTCGAGATCAAGGAGAAGTACCAGATTCCCGCGATCGGGTGGGTGGACGCGAGCCGCGACGACGGCGTCACGTGGGAGCGGCCCGACGCCCGCGAGGTGCACCACAAGGCCATCTTCGACGACGACCAGCGCCTGATGGTCCTGGCCACGCACAACACCGACAACGGCGACGGCTGGGAACGCGAAGGCGAGGACGGGTATTACTTCCGCAATTTCTCCGAAAAGGCCGCCTATCCCCTGGCGATCAACGTGCTGTATTACGTCATGACCCACTGATGCGATGAGCTATCGAACCCCAACGCCGCCCGCGGAAAGCCAGGCCCCCTCCTCGACGCCGCCCCTGCCACCGGTCCTCCAGAACCCCACCGCCGCCGCGGCGACTCCGGCCGCGAACGAGCGCGAGACCTTCGAACGGTTGGTGGCCGGCCGCGCCCAGATCGAAGCCGAACTGGGCAAGGTGATCGTGGGCCAGCAGGAGGTGATCGAGCAGATCCTGATCGCGCTGTTCGCCGGAGGCCACTGCCTCATCACCGGCGCGCCGGGTCTTGCGAAGACGCTGCTCGTCAAATCGATCGCCCGCATCTTCCACCTCCGCTTCCAACGGATCCAGTTCACGCCCGACCTCATGCCGGCCGACATCACCGGCACGGAGATCCTCCAGGATGCCGCGGACGGACGCCAGATGGTGTTCGTGCGCGGGCCGGTCTTCGCGAACATGATCCTGGCCGACGAGATCAACCGCACGCCGCCGAAGACCCAGGCGGCCTTGCTCGAGGCGATGCAGGAACACCAGGTCACCGCCGCGGGCCAACGGCACGCGCTCGAGGAGCCGTTCTTCGTCCTGGCCACCCAGAATCCAATCGAGATGGAAGGCACGTACCCGTTGCCCGAGGCGCAACTCGACCGGTTCATGTTCAACGTGGTGATGAACTACCTGCCGGAAGGAGACGAGGTTCAGGTGGTCCTGCGCACCACCGCCGCGCCGGCGGCGCCGATTCAGGCGCTCTTCACCGGGGACGATGTGCTCCGGTTCCACGAAATGGTGCGGAAGGTGCCCGTGGCCGAGGAAATCGTGCGCTACGCGGTGCAACTCGCCGCCGCCTCGCGCCCGCAACAGCCGGGAGTGCCGGACTTCGTCAACCAGTGGATCAGCTGGGGCGCCGGGACCCGCGCGGGTCAGTTCCTGGTGCTCGGGGGCAAGGCGCGCGCCCTGTTCAAGGGCCGCTCGCATGTGAGCATCGAGGACATCCAGACACTCGCCGCCCCGGTGCTGCGGCACCGCATCCTGTTGAATTACCGCGCCGAAGCGGAAGGGGTGCGGGTCGAGGATGTCATTCGCCGGCTCGTCGAGTCCGTCAAGTCGCCCCTGACGAAGTGACCGCCACGACCGCCACGCCAGTCGCCTTCTCCGGATCGCTGATCGACCCGAAGGTGGTGATGAACATTCGCAACCTCGAGTTGCGGGCGCGGGTGGTGGTCGAGGGTTTCTGGAGCGGTCTCCATCGCAGCCCCTACCACGGCTTCTCCGTCGAGTTCACCGAGTATCGCCAATACACGCCCGGTGACGATCCGCGCTACCTGGACTGGCGAGTCTTCGCGCGGAGCGACCGTTATTTTCTCAAGCGGTTCGAAGATGAAACGAACCTGCGTTGCCACCTGGTCGTCGATCAGAGCCGGTCCATGACGTTCAACTCGGTGGGCTACACCAAGGCGGAATATGCCGCCACGCTCGCGGCCACGCTGGCTTACTTCCTCCACCAGCAGGGCGACGCCACCGGGTTGCTCACGTTCGATGCCCAGGTCCGGGATTACCTGCCGCCCCGACACCGCTTCGGCCATTTGCGGCGGCTCATGCTGTCGCTCGAACAACCGGCAGCCGGGACCGGCACCGACGTGGTCGCCCCGCTCGAGCGCATTGCCGAGATCGTACGCAAGCGGGGATTGATCCTTGTCCTCTCGGACTTTCTCGCACCGGTTGACCGCCTGGAAAAGGCCCTGATCCAGCTGGCGGCGTCGGGTCACGAACTGGTTCTGTTCCAGGTGCTCGACCCGGCGGAAATCACGTTTTCCTTCCGCGATCCCGCCTTGTTCGAGGATGTCGAGACGGGGAAGTCCCTGATGCTCGATCCGGGCACGGCACGTGGAGGTTACCTTCGACGGTTCGAGGCCCACTGCGCCGGGCTGCGGCAGCTTGCCGACCGGCTCGGCGCGACTTGTTCCCGCCTGGGGACGGATCAACCGCTCGAGCTGGCGCTCTTTGACTTTCTCCAGAGCCGGACGGCCCGCGGGCGGAGGGTCCGGCGGGCAGCGCGATTCCATGCGGGAGGGGGCGCATGAGTTTCCTGGCGCCGCTCTTTCTGCTGGGGGGGCTCGCGATCGCGTTGCCGGTGCTCTTTCACCTGGTGCGCAAGACCACCCGGGAGCGGACGCGGTTCAGTTCGCTGATTTTTCTTCGTCCGGAGCCGCCGCGGCTCACGCGTCGGAACCGGCTCGAGCACCTGCTGCTCCTGCTCCTGCGCTGCGCGGTCATCGTGCTCCTGGCGCTGGGATTTGCCCGGCCGTTTTGGCGGCAGGCGGTCTCCGCGCCTCCCCCCGCGTCTGAAGTGCGCAAGGTGGCGCTGCTGCTCGACACCAGTGCCAGCATGCGGCGGGACGGCCTGTGGAATGCGGCGCGAACTGGCGTCGAGACCTGGCTCCGGCAGGTCACGGTCAACGACCAGGTCGCCCTGTTCGCCTACGACCATGAACTCACGCCGCTGGTCACGTTCGAGCAATGGCGCGCCACCCCCTTCACCGAGCGGGTTGGGCTGGTCCGATCGCGCCTGACCGATCTTGCCCCTGGTTGGGGTGGAAGTCAGCTCGATGAGGCGTTGGTCCGGGCCGCGGAAGCGCTGGCCGAGGTCGCGCCCGGGGAACCCGAGGTGAGCCGCCGCGAGTTGCTGCTTTTCAGCGATCTGCAAAGCGGGAGCCACCTCGAGAAGCTGCAATCGTACGAATGGCCGAAGGGGATCGAGGTCACCATCGCGGCGTCCCCGCCGCTGAAAACCAGCAACGCCGGCCTGCAACTGGCGGCGGAAACCGCCGAGAGCGCACCCGCTGAGGCGGGCACCCGTTTGCGGGTGAGCAACGAGCCGGACTCCCGGATTGAACAATTCCAGCTCGGCTGGCAAGACGCGGCGGGAGCCTACGTCACCAACCCCCTCTCGGTGTACGTGCCCGCCGGGCAGAACCGGATTGTCGTGGTGCCCCCACCGCCGGAAGGCATTCCCACCGAGCGCATCCTGTTGCGGGGCGACGACGAACCGTTCGACAACACGCTGTTTGCCGTCCCGCCTCAACCGGCCAACGCCGCCGTCCTGTATCTGGGAACCGAACCTGCCGGGGATACCCGCGGCAGCCGCTATTTCCTCACCCGGGCGCTGCAGCAAACGCGCCGCCTGACCGTGGAACTGCTCGCCCCCGATCCGGGTTCCACGCCGGGTCCAGACCAATTCAACCAAGCGGCGCTGCTGGTGGTGACGGAACCGATGATCCCGGCCACGGCTCAAGCCGTGGCCGAGGCGGTGCGCGCCGGCAAGACCGTGCTGTTCGCACCGAAAACCCCGGCTGCCCTCGCGGCGTTGTCCGCGATCCCGGAGCTCGCGACCCTGCAGGGCGAGGAGGGGCGGTTCACCAATTACGGGCTGCTTGGCGAGATCGACTTCCGGCATCCGCTCTTTGTTCCCTTCGCCGACCCGCGATTCAGCGACTTCACGAAGATCCACTTTTGGAAGTACCGCCGGCTGAACGCCGACGCGCTGGGAACGGCCGCGGTTCTCGCGCGATTCGACAACGGCGATCCGGCGCTGGTCGAAGTCACCGCCGGGAAGGGGCGTGTCTTTGTTTTGGCGTCTGGATGGCACGCCGCCGACAGCCAGCTCGCGTTGTCGTCGAAGTTCGTGCCTTTGTTGTACTCGATGCTCGAGTTGGGTGGTGTCCGGCCTGCCGTTCCGGCGCTCCACAAGGTCGGGGACCAGATTCGGCTCGCCGCGACGCCGGAGCAACAGGCGCGGGTGGCCTTTACCCCCGAGGGTGCTTCGATCGCGCTGCCGGACACGGCAACCGAGTTCGACCAGACGCGAGTTCCAGGCATTTACACGCTTGTGCGCGGCGGCGCCACGAACCGGTTCGCCATCAATCTGGATCCGGTCGAAAGCCGCACCGCGCCACTCGCGCCCGACGACCTGGAACGTCTCGGAGTGCCCCTCGCCCGAACTTCCGCCTCGCCCGCCGTAACCGCCGTGCACCAGGCCCGTCTACAGAGTGCCGAACTTGAGGGACGCCAGAAACTATGGCGCTGGCTCGTCGTGGCTGCGCTTGGACTGGTGCTCACGGAAACCCTGCTGGCGGGATGGGCTGCCCGCCGGACCACGACTGTGGAGGCAACGCCATGAATGATCCTTTCCTGAAGTCGCGCCTCATGCCGCTCTGGCGGCGGCAGCGTCAACTTGAACTCGCCTGCAAGCTCGCCGTTTGTTGGGTGTTCACCCTGCTTGCCGGACTCGCCGCATTGACCCTGACGCGTGAGCTCGCGGGCAGCTCGCGGTGGGTCCTTCCGGTCACCGCAACGCTCGGATTCCTCGCCGCGGCAGTCCTGGCGTGGAGACATCGCCGGGCCCAACCCGACTGGCGACGGCTGGCAAGACTCCTCGAAGTCCGGCATCCGGAGCTGGAAGGCCGGTTGCTCACGGCGGTCCAGGCCCAGACGGAACCCGACGTCGAACCTGGCTTCCTGCAACGGCGTCTTGTCGATGAGGTGCTGGACCACAGCTACCGTCACCCCTGGCCGCAGGTGATTCCCTGGTCCCGGGTCTGGACGGGCCAGGCGGCCAACCTCCTTGCCTTGGGACTCGTGGTCTTCGCCTTCACGCGCCTGCAACCGGGGGCCGCCCAACGGCTCGCCGCCAGCCCGCGGCTTCCTTCCGGCATCACCGTCACCCCCGGCGACACGCAACTCGAGCGCGGTGAGAGCCTGGTGGTGATGGCGCGGTTTGGCGGACCGGTTCCCGCGAACGTGGATCTCGTGGTGCGCGAACCGGACGGTTCGACGCGCCGGATCGCCCTGGTGAAGAGCCTGTCGGATCCCATGTTCGGCGGCACCGTGCCGGGGGTCAGTTCGGACCTGTTCTACAAGATCGAGTTTGGCGAAGATGAAACCCGGGAGTTCAAGGTCACCACCTTCGAGTATCCGCGACTCGAACGTGCCGACGCCAATCTCACCTACCCCGTTTACACGCGGCTGGAACCGAAGCGCATCGAAGACACGCGGCGCCTGAGCGCGGTCGAGGGCACGCGCATCGACCTCGCCCTGCAGCTCAACAAGCCCGTCGTGTCGGCCCGGCTCGTGCCGCCGGATCGCGAAAGAACGCCGCGCCCCCGGAACGATCCCGCCGGCACCAATACCCTCTCGGCACTGGCTCAAATCGCGGAGGATTCGGGCATCCTGCCAGCCCCCGTGTCGCTCCTGGTCGCCACCAACCAGCCTTCGGCGACGCTCGAGGGCTTCACGCTGGAGGCGAGCGGCACGTACCACCTCGAATTGGTGGATGCCGACGGCCGCACCAACAAGCTGCCGGCCTCGTTCGTTTTCAGCGCCCTCAAGAACCGGACGCCGGAACTCAAGATCGCCTCGCCGCGCGGCGACAGCCGTCCGTCGGCCCTCGAGGAGATCGCTTTCGAGGGCAGTGTTTGGGACGACTTCGGCGTCGAAGCCCACGGCCTCGCGTACACGCTGGCGGGACAGGAAACGCGTTATCTCGATCTCGGTCGGCCGGTGCCCGCCCGCGAGCAGCGCCCGTTTCGGCACCTGCTCCGGCTCGAGGATCTTGGCGTGGCGCCTGACCAGCTCCTCGCCTGGTATGTTTGGGCAGACGACATCGGTCCCGACGGCGCGGTGCGTCGGACGGCGGGCGACATGTACTTCGCCGAGGTGCGCCCCTTCGACGAAATCTTCCGCGAGGGCCAGGGCGCCGAAGGCCAGCAGCAACAGCAGGGACAACAACCCGGAGAGCAGGGCGAAGGAAGTCCCTCGGCCCGGCTGGCTGAACTGCAAAAGCAGATCATCAACGCCACCTGGCGCCTGCAGCGTGACCATCACACGGGGAAGTCGAAGGTGGCTGAGTCCTACTCGAAGGATGCCACCGTCGTGCGCGACTCCCAGGCCCAGGCGCTCGAGCAGGCCACCGAAGCCTCAGGCGAAACCCGCGACGCCCGCACCGCCGCCTTTTGGAAGACGGCCCTCAAGGAAATGGAGCTCGCACTAGCCGAACTCGAGGAAGCCGTGAATTCCCCGGAACCGCTGCCCACGGCCCTTGCCGCGGAACAATCCGCTTACCAGGCGCTGCTGCGTCTCCAGCAGCGCGAGTACGAAGTGACGCGCAACCGGAATCGCAGCCAGGGCCAGCAGGCCGGCGGGCGTCAGCAGCAAATGCAACGGCAGCTCGACCAGCTCGAGCTCACCCAGGACGAGAACCGCTACGAGACGGAACGCCAGGCGCAAGCGCCCCAGAGCAGCGAACGCCGCGAACAGCTCCAGGTCTTGAACCGCCTCGCCGAACTCGCCCGCCGTCAGCAGGACGTCAATGAACGACTGAAGGAACTCCAGACCGCCCTGCAGGAGGCCCGGACCGAGCAGGAACGCGAGGAACTGCGCCGCGAACTGAAGCGCCTCCAGGAGGAGCAACGCGAAATGCTCGCGGACGTGGACGAACTTCAGCAGCGGATGGACCGCGCCGAAGAGCAGTCCCGCATGGCCGACCAGCGTCAGCAGCTTGACCAGGCGCGCCAGGACATGCAGCGGGCTGCCGAAGCCACGGAGCAGGGCGCGGTTTCCCAGGCCCTGGCCGCCGGTACTCGCGCCCAACGCCAGATGCAGGACATGCGCGATGAACTGCGCCGTGAGAGCGCCGGCGAGTTTGGCGAAGAACTTCGCGAGATGCGCAGCGACGCCCGGGAGCTTTCGCGCCGGCAGGAGGCGATTCAACAGGAGCTTGACCAGCTCGCTTCCACCGAACGCCAGAGTCTCAGCGACTCCGCCGAACGGCAGCAACTCGTCGAGCAACTTGCCGACCAGAAGGGCCGCCTCACCAACCTCGTCGAGCGCGCCACCCAGGTCTCCCAACAGGCCGAGGCCTCGGAGCCGCTCGTTTCCCAGCATCTTTACGACGCGGTCCGGCGCTTCACCCAGGACGACGGTTCCGTGGTGAAGGAGATGCAGCAGGAGCTGCTCGACCGCGGCATGCTCACCCGCAGCCTGCTCGAACGCCTCGAACAAACCGCCGCCAGCGAAGGCGCCAAGTCCCTCGAAGTCACCGCCGAGATGTTGCGCCAGGGCTACCTGCCCCAGGCCGACAGCGCCGAGGAACGAGCCCGCGCCGGCATCGACGAGATGCGCCGCGGCGTTGAGCGCGCCGCCGAACGCGTCCTCGGCGACGATACCGAGGCGCTGCGCACCGCCCAGCGCGAGCTCGACGCGCTCACGGAACAGATCGAGCGCGAGGTCGCGCGTGCCGAACGCGGCGAGTCCGCCACGGCCGACGACGAACAGGCCCCGGGCGGCGATCGTTCCGAGCAAGGTGAGCAGAACCGCGAAGGCCGCCAGCCGGGTGAAGGCGCGGGCGAACGTCAGCCGGGACGGCAACCGGGCGAGGGCAATTCCCAACAAGCCCAGGCCGGCCAGCCCCAGAATCAAGGCCAACCAGGCCAGGGCCAGGGCCAGGGCCAGGGCGAAGGGCAGCGTCGGGACGGACCGCAGCAAGCCCAGGCCTCCGGCCAACCGGGCCCCGGCGAAGGCGAACAGAATCCCGGCGAAACCGGCGCAGCGGGACAAGCTCCGGGCGACCGCGCCGGAGCGGGGCGCGACGGCCAACGCCAGCCGCGCAATGCCGATCAGGCTCGCGACGGTTCGAACCAGCGCCGGGGCGGCTCGTTGCAGGAGAGGGGTGCGCCCGATGGCGGAGGCGGAGGTGGCGTGCCCGTCGCCGATGCCCTGGATCAGTTTATGGAAGGCGGCAATCGCCGCGGCAGCGGTCCCATCACCGGCGAGGAGTTCGGGCCCTGGTCGGATCGGTTGCGCGAAGTCGAGGAGATGGTGGATCTACCTTCGTTGCGCAGCGACATCGCCACCGCGCGGGAGCGTGCCCGCCAGATGCGACAGGACTTTCGCCGGGAGCAGAAAAAGCCCGACTGGGCCGTGGTTCGCCTCGATATCGTGAAGCCGTTGGTGGAAGTGCGACAGCAGATCGCCGAGGAACTTGCGCGGCGCGAACCTGCCTCTGACCTGGTGCCGATTGATCGCGACCCGGTTCCGGTCCGCTTTGCGGAGTTGGTGCGGCGGTACTACGAGGAACTGGGCAAGCAGCGATGAACCCGGGACCTGTTGAAATTGAGGAGCACACGCGCCCTCGCGTGTTCCGACGGGCGCCCCCGCCGGTCGGTTCTCCGACATCACTCTCACTCCCCCAAGTGTCGGGCGAGCCGCCCGCCACAGCACCCGGGCCGGGTGCGCTCCCCAAGGGTGCGCTCCCTAGACCATGCTGAGCGCTCTCACATTCTCAGGGGCGGGCTGGTTCTGGCCGGCGCTGATCGCGGCGGGCCTCGCCGTCGTCGCCGTGCTCTGGAGCTATCGTTCGGGGCCGCCCGGATCATGGAAGGGGATCTGCGCCGCCCTGAAGGCCCTGGGCGCCGCATTGCTCGCGTTCTGCCTGCTCGAGCCGCTCTGGTCCGGACAACGCGTGCGCCCCGGTGCCAACCTGTTTGTCGTGCTGGCCGACAACAGCGAAAGCTTCCAGGTGAAGGACCGGGGCGAGAACCGCTCGCGTGGCGAGATCCTGCGCGAGCTCGTCGAACCACGGAGCGGCAACTGGCCTGAGAAGCTCGAGGCGGACTTCGAAACGCGCCGCTTCTACTTCGACGCCCGGCTGCATGCCACACGGGACTTCGGCGAACTCTCGTTCGAAGGCCGTTCGTCGAGTCTGGGCGCAGCGCTGCGAGGCATCGCCCAGCGCTTCTCCGACCGGCCGCTGGCGGGGGTGCTCCTCTTCACCGACGGCAATGCCACCGACCTTGCGGACGCCGCTGAGCTGGGCGATTCGATGCCTCCGGTGTACCCCGTGGTCATGGGCCGCGACGGTCCGGCTCGGGACCTCGCACTTGGACAGTCGCAAATCAGCCAGACCGCCTTCGAAGACGCGCCGGTGACCATACGGTCGGACGTGGCGGCGACCGGCTTTGCCGGCGAACCCGTCGTGGCGCAACTCCTCGACTCCACCGGCCGCGTGGCCCACGAGCAGACTCTCCGGACCCGCAAGAGCCCGGAAACGCTCGCCTTTCGTTTTCAGATCCGGCCGGACAAACCGGGCCTCTCCTTCTACCAACTCCGCGTCGCCTCGCGGGAGGAACGGGCGCCCGGCACCGAGGAAGCGGAGTCCCGGGAGGCCACGCTCCTGAACAACACGCGCATGCTTCCCGTGGACCGCGGCCAGGGTCCGCATCGAGTTCTGTACGTTGCCGGGCGGCCCAACTGGGAATACAAGTTCCTCAACCGCGCGCTGGCGGAGGACGAGCAGGTGCAACTGGTCGGGCTCATTCGCATCGCACTCCGCGAGCCGAAGTTCGAGTTCATTGGCCGCGCCGGGGAGACGGGCAACCCGCTGTTCCGCGGGTTCGGCGACCAGTCGCGCGAGGAGGTCCAGCGTTACGACCAGCCGGTGCTCACGCGCCTGAACACCCGCGACGAACTCGAATTGCGCGGCGGCTTTCCACGCACCGCCGAGGAACTCTACGCCTACGACGCGGTCATCCTCGACGACATCGAAGCCGGTTTCTTCGCGGCGGACCAGGCCGCCCTGCTGCAGCGGTTCGTTTCCGAACGCGGCGGCGGTTTCCTGATGCTGGGCGGCGCCGAGTCGTTCCAGCAAGGCGGCTACCACCGCACGCCCATCGGCGACACGCTCCCGGTCTACCTCGATCGGCCCGAGGATCCGAAACCGCCCGGCGCCCAGCGCCTCAACCTCGACCGGGAGGGTTGGCTCCAGGCCTGGTCGCGACTCCGCGACAACGAAGGCGATGAGAAAGTCCGCCTCGAAGGCATGCCTCCCTTCCTCGTCTTCAACCGCGTGCGCGATGTGAAACCCGGCGCCAGCGTGATCGCCGTGGCCGACGATGAAGCCGGACACCAGCAACCGGCGCTGGTGACCCAACGGTTTGGACGCGGGCGCACCGCGGCGTTTCTCGTGGGCGATGTCTGGCGCTGGGGAATGCGCGATGCGGACGCCCGTCGGGACATGGAGAAGGCGTGGCGCCAGTTGGTGCGCTGGCTGGTGTCCGACGTGCCCCGGCGCGTGGAGCTGAACGTGGAAGAGCGGGGCGAAATCGCCACGGTGCAGGTGCGCGTGCGCAATCCCGCCTTCGAAGCCTTGGACGACGCCACCGTCTCCATCGACATCGACCCGGTGATGGCCCCCAACCGTGAGGCGCTCCCGGGGACCAATACCGTCGTGGCAACAGCCGCCGCCGTCGCGACGAACACCATCCGGTTGCGTGCCGAGCCGTCACTCCAGGAAGCCGGACTTTACGAGGCGACGTTCGTGCCGCGCGAAAGCGGCGCGTACCGTGCCACGGCCGTGGCCACCGGCCCGGACGGCATGGAGATCGGCCGGGTTCAGGCAGGCTGGAGTGTCGACCTGGCGGCGCAGGAGTTCCGCTCGCTGCAGCCGAACCTGCCGCTGCTCACGGCCATCGCCAGGCAGACCGGCGGGGACCTGGTTCCCATGTCGGCCTTGGGCGAATTCGTTGAAGGCCTCCCGACGCGCAGCGCACCCGTGATGGAGCCGATGACCCGTCCCCTGTGGCACACGCCCTGGATGTTCCTGGCCGCCCTGGCCTGCTTCGCCACGGAATGGGGCCTGAGACGCTCGAAAGGCCTGCCATGACGATGCGATCTCTTCCGGTTCACTGCCCGGTGGGGCGACCCGCCCTGGTGCAGCGACGCGGCGCGGAGACGCATCTCGTCGACCAGGTAGGGCGAGGCCGCGTCCAGCCGCTTCCTTCTTTCATCGGGACAGCTGACTCAAAAGCGCCGGTAAACCGGACGCGCTCCAAACGCACCGCGCTTGCCAGCCGGGTTTCCGAGGTCGCGAAGCGTTTGGAGTGCGGGGGTTCACCGCCGCTTTTCGAGGTCGGTTCATGGGGTGGGCGAGGTTCCGCGGAGGCGTCCCTCCACGTCTCCGTGCTCTCTCCCACCTTCCTCCGTCTTTTCCTCCTCCTCACCCTGCTCTCTCTCACCTGTCCCACCCTCGCCAGCGACGCCGCCTCTCCTCAACCCGCTTCCTCCGCCCCCACGCTCCTCCTGGTCATAGGAGCTCCGGGCGAACCCGAATTCGGCACCAACTTTGTCGCACAAGCCGAAGCCTGGACCGCGGCGGGCAAGCGGGCCGGAGCCACGCTGTTGACCGTGGGAACGCCTGATCTCGAACCCGGCTCAGTCCAGACCAACGATCTCGCCCGCCTCCGCGAGCATCTCGACACCGAATCCCGCGCCGCCACCGCACCGCTCTGGCTCGTCCTGATCGGCCACGGCACGTTCGACAACAAGGAAGCCCGGTTCAACCTCCGCGGACCCGACTTTACCGCCACCGAACTCGCCGAATGGCTGAAGCCCGTCGAGCGCCCGCTGCTTGTCGTCAACACCACCTCGGCCAGCGCCCCGTTCCTGACGAAGCTCTCCGCCACCAACCGCATCGTGATCACCGCGACCCGCAGCGGCAACGAACAGAACTTCACCCGCTTCGGAACGTACCTCGCCCAGGCGATTGCCAGCCCGGACAGCGACCTCGACAAGGACGGTCAGACCTCGGTGCTCGAGGCCTTCCTGAGTGCGGCGTCGCGGGTGGCCGAGTTCTACAAGACCGAGGGCCGGCTCGCGACCGAGCACGCGCTGATCGACGACAACGGCGACGGGTTGGGCACGCCGTCGGACTGGTTTCGTGGCGTTCGCGCCGTGAAGAAGAGCCAGCAGGCGGGCGCCGTGGACGGCTGGCGCGCGCATCAACTCAGTCTGGTCCTGAGCCCGGAAGAACAGGCGCTCTCGCCGGAACTCCGCTCCCGTCGCGACGCCCTCGAGCTCGAGGTCTTCCGCCTGCGGGACAAGAAGGCCTCGCTGGCCGAGGACGACTATTACCGCCGGCTCGAAACGCTGCTCCTCCAGCTCGCGCGTTTGCAGGCCGCACGCTGAGGATTTGTTGAACTGAGGCCGATCTTGGTGAGGAAAGGCAAGTTTTGGTGGGGCGAGGCTGCGCCGAGCCGCTCCGGATGCCCGATCTTCTCCGTCTGGTTTGGGTGGGGCGCTGCCTCTCCTCACCCGCGTGGCGCGCCCGACCACCGCCACTCGTTGGGCGCCTCATCGCGAATCGCGACTCCGACTTGTCGCGCGACGGGAGGCGAGGGGGCGTGGATCACATGCCGGCCTTTTCCAGGGTTTCAATCAGGAAGAGGATTTCGGCGGCCATCGTGGGGTGGAATTCCTGAGCGTCGGCGAGGGTGCGATCGCGGCGGCCGGCGACGATGGCCTGGAGAGCGCGGATGAAAGTGCCGAGCCCGCCGGTGGCGTTCGGGTGAGCGGCGAGTTGCTGAAGGAGGGACGCGGCCTCGGCGGGATTGCCGGCGCGCAGGGATTGGGTCACGGCGAGGGCGATGCGGCCATGGGGGAAGTGGTTCTCGCCGCCGTCGCGGCGGTAGGCGAGATAGCAGGCGATGGCCTTGCCCTTCGCCTCCGCGGCGGCGGCGGCGTGGCCGGCGTCCGTCTCGATGTCGGCGAGGATGGCCCAGGTCTTCCACGGCTCGGATGCGTGGCCGAACTGCGCATTGCACTCGATCGCCCGGTGGATTTCCTGCCGCGCTTCGTCCAATCGGCGGAGTTTGCGCAGGCGGATTGCGAGGTTGCTTCTGTGCCCGCCTTCCTCCGCTACGTCGCTGATCTCAACGGCCTTGTCCGCAGCTTGGCGGAAGAAAGCCACGGCTTCCTCCGTTCGCCCGAGGAGATCGTCATACACAATTCCAAGTTCATTCAGCGTTTTCGCCTGCCCGGCGACATTGCCGAGCCGCACCTCGATCGCGAGCGATTTGCGGTAGGCATCCTCTGCCGCTTCCGGCTGCCCCGCCTCTTGATACACCATGCCGGTCTGATGCCAGCTCACGGCCACCATGCCCGGTTCGTCCAACTGCGTGAACCGCTCGCGCGCTTCGGAATAAGCCGCCAGCGCCTCCGGGTAGCGGCGCTGCTGCATACGAACGGTCCCAAGCTGGCCTTTGCCCACAGCGACCTGCCGGGCGTCATTGAGTTGCTCGGCGCGGCGGATGTTCTCTTCGTAGGCCGCCGCCGCTTCGTCGAGCCGGCCCAGGTCCCGAAGACAGTCGCCTTGTTCCGTGATGGAGACGGACGCCATCCCCGCTGCGCCGCAGCCGGGCCTACGCTCCTCGACGGCCTCGAAGCGCTGGCGGGCCTCGTCCAGTAGCGGCAGGGCCTGTTCCGAGCCACCGGCCGTCTTCAGCACGCGGCCCAGGAGCCAGCAGGCCATCGCCAGATCGTAATCGGCGCCGGGATACGCCTGCTCGCCCGCCGTCCGGGCGCGCTGGAGCAACTGCTGCGCGCCCTCGAACGCCCCGCGTAGCCGCCCGCCGGCCCACTGCTGCTCGATGCGGGTCCGCGCCGCCTCGAACCGCGCGTGATTCCAGGCATCGCCCAGCGCCGCCGCCGCGGCGTCGCGCACTTGCCCCACGCGCTCGAGCAGCCGCGGCCGGCCGAGCATTTGCAGCAGGCTGTAGAGCGAAGTGGCCAGGCCAATCGTCGCTTCCGGATCGCCTGCGCGCTGCACGAGTTCGAGCAGCGCAAAGAGGTTCGGCAGCTCCAGCACCGTCAGTGTCGCCGCGACTTCGATGTTCTGGCTCTGCTGCTGCACGAGGAACCCGGCATACGCGCGCATCGTCTCGACCCAGCGGGCCGTGAGCGGCTCGCGCTCCGCGGCGTCCATCCGCCCGCGCAGGTAGGGGCAAAGGGCGGGACTGAGCGTGAGATGGTTGAAGCGATTTAGCGTCGCCAGCCCCGTTCCGACCAACTCGCCCGCCAGCGAGGCCACTTCTGCCTCTTCCCACTGCATCATCAGGCGAAGGACCACGATGTTGACCCCGCCGCGGAACACCCCGAGCGCGAGCACCCTGCCTGCGGGCCGCCCGGTGAAGGCACCGGGCCTACAGGTTGTAGGCCGGGTCTCCTGACCCGGCGGCGGCGGCCCAGAGGTCGGGCGCGTGCTCCAGTTCTCCGGCGACATGCGGCGGAGGGAAAGCTCGACGCTGGCGAAGACCGATTGCTCCCGGCTGCCGGGGAATTGTTCCTCCATCGCCGCCATCAGCTCGACGAGCGACTTGCGCGTCGCCTCGACCCCACGTTCCCTTAGCGCCGGCGCCAGCAGCGCCAGCGTCCGCGCATGGCGATGGACGGCTTCCACAAGTTGCTCGATTTCCTCGCGTGCCGCATCCGTGGCCGCGCCATCACCGCCCTCCGCATTCAACGTGCGCTCCACCAGCTTCACCGCATCTTCCTTGTCGAGCCGGTGCAGCTCGCGCCGATGCCGCGCGGCATCGAACGGCGCCGGCAACGCCTCGCGGCTGGTGAAGACGAGACGCGTGTCGCCCACCTTCAACAGGCGGTCGCACAGGGCGAGAATGGCCGTCACCTCGCGGTGCATGTCCTCCGAGAGGGCGGCCATGGCCGCGCCGGGGAGCGCAGGCCGCCGGCCTGCTGTTTTCGGCGGCCCGCCGAAAACCCCGTCCCCCTCGCTTCCTCCGCTATCCCTATCAACGACGGAATCGGAAGATGGAGAATCCGGCGGGCCGGCGGATTCGGCACGCGAGCCGCGTGCGCTCCCGGGGAACGAGGTTTCCGCCACCACGAACGGCGGGAGGAGGATGCTCTCCATGTTGTCCACCACCAGCAGGGTGGATTGCTCACGCAGCGCGCGTTCGATGGGCAGGATCGCCTTTTCCACATCGTCGAAGGCGGCGGCCGAGTAATTCTCTCCCACGAGCTGCCTGCCGACGGCATCGAGCACCGCCAGACGATGGCTGTGGGTTTCGACCGAGACAAACGCGGCGCGCTGAACCTGCTGCGATCGCACCATCCAGCGGGCGAACTCGGCCGCCAGCGCCGTCTTCCCCTCGCCGCCCTGCCCACGCACCACGGCGTAGCGCTCGTGCCGAAGCAGCCGCTGGAGCGCGAGCAGTTCCCGGCTGCGTCCGACAAAACCGGTCCTCGGCGTTTCGGGCAGCCGGCCGAGGCGCGACGCGAGCGCCGCCTGGAAATCCTCCACCGTCTGCTTCGCGGGCGTCCTCCTGAAGAGCTGCGGGTCGTCCTTTTCCTGGAAGAGCACGGGCACGAACCAGTCGTGGAGTTTCAGTTCATCCACGCCGAAGACGCGGCCCCTCGATTTATTCCCCTCGAGGTCCCGCTGGCCCGCGAGCATGGCGTCGCCGACGCGTTTGCCGGCCGCGAGCGCCCGGTAAAACACCGCCACGAACCGGCGGGCGGTCTCGACCAGGACGCTGTGGCTCATGGCGACCACAGAGGCCACGCCAACCTTGAGCAGCTCCGAGGCGACCGACTCGGACGCCTTTTCCGCGGTCGCCGTCTGGCAGGCTTCGAGGAAGACCAGCGGGATGCGGTGATCACGCAGGAGCGGCCCGAGCTCGCTGGTAAAGACGGTGGCGTGCCGGCGCTCGTCGAGCTTGCCGGTGTCTTCCGGGTGCTCGAAGCACAGCCCCCCGAGGCCCACGGTGCGGTCATAGACGCCGTGGCCATCGAAATGCACGACGTGATACGGCGTGCGGGCGGTGCGGGCACGGTCAAGTTCGTCGCGCAACGCCGGCAGCGTCGGCGGGCTCAGGACGTGCATCTTCACCAGGCCCGGCAGCGCTTCCATCGCCTCGACCAGCGGCAGCGCGCTGGCGCGGTGGTCGATGTACCCGCAGGCCTCGTCTTCCGGCCGCGCCGTGACGAGCAGGATGCGGATGGGCGTGGCGACGACGGGAACGCCCAGCACTTCGGTGCCCGGCAGCCGCCTGCGGACGCGAGTGGGAGTCGCACCTTGAAAGAGAAATCTCTTCCCATCGTGCAACAATTCCCAAGGCAGGCCGAGCAAGAGCGTGGCCGCCTCCTGGGCGGCCTTCACCTCGGCATCTGGCGCGCCGGCTTCCAGCGCCGCATCCACGTGCACCGAGAAGCGGCGTCCGGCGTGCTCCCCGATCTTACCCCATGCGGTCATCACGTTCTCCCGGTGAGCTGCAGGCATGGCCGCGTCGTGCAGCAACTGGCCCCACTTGACGAGATTCTCCTCCACCTTGCGCGCGCGGTCCCGGAAGTAGTGGCTGGGCCAGATCGAATAGTGCTCCAAATACCAGCGCAGTTCCCCGGCCTCGATGGGGCCGATCGGGGCGACGAGACGCCAGCTTTGGACGCTATGGACGCCTGGCTGCCCCGGCGTGGCCGGCTCATAAACCAGGCGCGCCCGGGCCGTCGCGCGGCGGACGCCGTCCTGCTCCTGGAACTTCAAGTCGGTGAGCTCAAGCACGAGTTCTTCCAGCGGCTCGGCCCGGGGCTGCGGGGTGGCGGCTACGTCTGCCGGGAGTCGTTTGCCCATCGCGACGAGGATCGCATTCATCGCCGCCTCGATACCGCCGGCGTCGCTGCTGACAGGGATGTAGAGCGGCTCCTCGCCGAAGAACTCTTCGAGCACACCGAGCTTCGTGCTGTTCAGCGAAAGCGGGATGACGGGGAACTTCTCTTTGCCGCGCTCGTCCCGAAGCTTGAGCGCGTGGCGCAACTCCTTGCCAACCCACTTGGACTGCAACGCATCGGTGCTGACAACAACCGCGTAGGCCGATGCGTCCTCAAGAGCCCGCTGAATCTCCATCCAGAGCGGATCACCCCCGCGCAGCTCGCGCGAATCGACCCAGCCATCCTGACCGTGTCCGGCGAGCGCGGCCCGCAGTTCACGAACGAACGCGTCGTCCTGCGAACTGTGGGAGATGAAGAGTTTGGGCATGGTTCAGGATGCGGGGTCGTTACGATGGATAGTTCGATGCGTGTCGGGCGTCGTCAAGCCGCATCCGGTCATGGGCGGCTCCCGTGAAGATTTCCGCGCCGTCGCGCCGAGGGTTTTCGCGGACAGGGCCGCCTCAATTTGTAGACAGGATGAACAGGATGTGAAGGATCAGGGCGAGACCGCTTCCCTTGGTCATCTTCGGGAAGATCCCATCCTGCAAATCCTGTTCATCCTGTCTGACCACGTCTTGGTCAGTGAAATCGATCTCGATGTCGATTTGCGCTGGAGGCCCTTCCTCAGTTCGGCGCTTTGCGAAGGCGGCTGAAAAGTCCACGTCTCGTTCCGCCGGAGCGGGAGGCGGCAACAGGGGCTTGTTCCTTCCCAAAGCGGCGCTGATTCCTAAGCTCCATGCCACGACACCGATGCCAAAAGCGATCACGTACAAGTTCTGTTTCGGTCCCTGGAACCTGAGCGAGGGCCAGGATCCCTACGGCCCGCCGACCCGGCCGGTCCAGTCGTTCGACTGGAAGCTGGGGAAACTCAAGGAACTGGGCTACGACGCCATGATGTTCCACGACGACGCCGCCGTGCCGGACATCAACGACAAGTCCGACGCCCAGCTCAAGGCCGAGTCCAAGGCGCTCAAGAAGAAGCTCGACGACGCCGGCATCGTGGCCGAGATCGTCGCGTGCGCTGCCTCATCGAGACGGCGCATGCGTTGCTGGCCGGACTCGACCCCGCGGACGAGATCGATTTCGCTTCGCTGTTCGGCAAACTGTGGTCGCTTCACCTCAACAATCAGAACGGCCTGAAGTTCGACCAGGACAAGCCGTTCGGGTCCGCGAACCTGCGCGTCGCGTTCAACCAGGTGCGCGCCCTCGAACGCAACGGCTACGGCCGCAAGGGCGAGTATGTCGCGTTCGATGTGCACCCGTTCCGGACCACCAAGGTCGAACACTGGACCGCTCACCTCGAAAACAGCCGGCGGGCGTTCCTGCGGCTCGTCGAGAAGGCTCGTTCCTTCCCCGAGGACGAGGCCCAGAAACTGTGGCCGACCGCAACTACGCGGCGCTCGACCAATTGGTGCTCGAACACCTGATGGGCAAGTGAGCGCGACCAGGCGGACGCCAGTCTCTGGCTGTCCGCCGGTGGGGCGGGTGTCCCGCGAGGCGGCTCCGGTCTGCGGAGCATGGCTCGGCGCAGCCTCGCCCCACCAAACGCTCTGCGCAGCCCGGACGCGTCTCGCAACCCGCGAAGCTTCTGGGTAGGGCGCGCCGAATGCGGCGGGCGGCGGAGTGCCCGCCCTTCCTGCCGTTCAGCGCGGGAGACAACGGGCTTCAATCCACGAAGCCGGCACCTCAACCGCCGGGCGGAACTCGGGACTGTTGACGTAGCTTAAGAGGCTCCGACGGAGCTGGCGGGCCGCCGGCCGCTGCTCGAGCTGGCTCGAAAGGTCGTAGCCGCACACGAGCAGCGAGCCGCCGCCCACGCGCGCTTCGAACACGTGTCCGAGGGGCGTGTTGAAGTGAAAGTCCGGCACCGGCTGCACGATGGGTTTGAAGTCTGCCGGCGCGCCTGCGAGTTCGAACGTAGTGGCCCCGTTGCACAGCTCGTGCCACTGCCAGTCGCTCCAGCCGTCATTCGGAAAGCCGCGCAGGGCAGGATGCGCCGGGTCGCACAGCACGCCCAGCGACGAGAATTTGTCGCCCCACCACCCCGCCGACCAATACACGGATTCGAAACCTGTGCGCGCCGCGTGCGGGTTCTTCACGCCGTGGGCCAGCAGCAAGACCTTGCCACCGTCGCGCAACACCGCCATTGCGGGCTCATTCAGTTCCGAGGTGACATGCACTCCCGGCGGCTCGGGTGCGCCCGGCAAATCGGGGTAGATCCACAAAGGCCAGCCGTTCTCGCATCCCTCGAGGCGGGCAGTGAGGGTGAACGCCGACGGGGTTCGCAGGTTGTGCAGCGGAAGCTCGATCGTGCCCAGGTCAGAGACGCGGCCCGCGGCCAGAGGGGGCGTGTTCAAGGTCCCCTCGGCCGCGGCCAGACCGTCCCGTCCCCTTAGCGCCCACTTCAGGTCGCCGGCGGGCAGGTCCGCCGCGCCGAAATGGGCCGCCTCGAACAGGACCCGAAGCGTCTCATCCGCCGTCCACACGTACTTTCGGAAGCGGGCCAGGATCACCGTGGGCGCGTTCCAGGCCCGGACCTCGGCGGCACTCACGACGCCCTTGGATTCCCAGAACGGATCGAGGATGCCCACCAGCGCTTCGCTCTGGCCGGTGAAATCGTTCAACATGAGGAGTTGGTAACCGCTGTAGCCGCGCGTGCGCAGCATCGCCTCGTGCTCGGCCTTGTACTGGGTGAACTGAAAGCGCGCCGATGCCCGCACGAAGTCGGCGGCGCGCCCGGCAACACCGCTCGCCCGGAGGTCACGCTGGTAGCGGACCAGATTCAGCGGGAGCAGCGGTCCGTCGAACTTCGGCAGCAACGCGTCGTAGTCGGGGAAGACCGGGTGCTGGCCGGTCTCATGCGCGATGACCGGGACGGGCGACGTGGCGAGCGCCTCGCTGAAGTCCCAGTCGGTTCGCGCCGGCCCGACGCCGCGTGTGCTTGCGCCCGTTCGATGCGTGAACCAGAAGTCGTCCGCCGGGAGGTTCCGCCGGGCGCCGCAAGCGGAGTAGAGCCGCCGCGGATCGAGGGACTTGATTTCCGTCGCCATGGCGTTCACGCGATCCCAATCGGTGCTGTTCATGCCGAATTCGTTTCCGATGCTGAAGAGCACGAACGACGGGTGGTTGCCGTAGGCCTCCGAGATGCGGCGCCCTTCGGCGCGCAGGTACTGTTCGACATCGGCGTCGCGGCCGATACCGCGAGGTTGGGTGATCGTTTGTGTTCCCCAGTCATCCACCCAGGCCGGGGTCTCCGCCTGCAGGTAGATGCCCAGGTAGTCGGCCGCTTCAAAGGCCGCGTCCGGAGGGCACCAGGTGTGGAAGCGGACGTGATTGAACCCGTACTCCTTCACGGTTTTCAGCACCCGTTCCCACCCGGCGAGGTCCATGGGTGGATGGCCCGTCCGCGGGTACACGGCGCAATCGAGCGTGCCGCGAAGGAAGATGGTGCGGCCATTCAAGCGGATCTCCTTCCCGACGCGCTCGACGTGACGGAAGCCGAACGAGGCGGTGGCGTGGTCGCGTTCCTGGCCGGCGCAGGCCATCGAAACCTGAACCCGATGGCAGATGGGCTGGAACTCGTCCCAGGCCGCCGCTGGCGCCGCAAGTCTCATCTGCAGTTCGTGCGTGCTCGTTCCGGGGGGCACCACCGCGGGTGCGGTGCTTTCCGCCAGCGGGGCCTCGTTCTCGGTGCGCTGCAGTCTGGCCAGGAAGCTCACCCGCACGTCCGCTTCCCGCGTGTTCATGACTTTCAGGACGATGCGGGCCGAAAGCCGATCGGGTGCTGGAAAGACGACGAGCGAGCGGATGGATGTCGGCTGGAAGGCTTCGAGGCGGATCATGCCGATCATCCCGTTCCAGCGCGATTGAGTTTCGGGTCCGTAGGCGTGGGTGATCGTGGAGAGGTTATGGATCATGCGGTTGTCCACACGAACGGTGAGGCGGTGAGGTCCAGCTGCGAGGACGCCCAGGTCGTGTTGGTGGGGGGTGACGAGGCTGTCGCTGGGAGCGAGGTGGCGGCCATCCACCCAGACGTCGGTCTGCCACAAGGCGCGTTCGAGGCAGAGGGTCACGGAACGACCGGCCCAGGAGGGCGGGATCTCGACGTCACGTTCGTACCAGGCGGGTCCAACGAACAGATGGCGCCGCACCAGGTACCCGTGTTCGTCCGCGCGCGCAGGTTCCTTCGCCGCGGGAAACCGGGTCGTGACCGGATACGCCACGGCGTGGAGCATGGTGTTCGTATCCAGGGGAAAGCCGAACCCGGCCAGGTCGGTGGTGCCGGGAAGAGTAATGACGTTCGTGGACGCGATCGGCGTTGAAGGCCAGCCGGCCGTCAGGCCGGCATCGGCTGGATCCAGCCGCAGGCGCCAGGTGCCGGCGAGGTTGAGGTGGAGGCTGTCGGCACAGGCAACGAAGGAAAGGGCCGTGGCCAAACAGAGGCCAGAAGGCAGCAGGAGGTTCACGTCGGCACTGTGCGGAGTTCAGGGAACGTCGGACAAGGATGAAGCTTGAGCGATGGGGTCAAACATCAACATTTGACATTTGAGGTTGTTCGACGCCCAGCGGGTCGGGTGCTCGGAGCCCGACGAGTCCGGCGCGCGGAAGAGCACCCCACGCCGGGAATGGACTGGCGAGCCGGCGGAACCCCGGGGCGACTGGAAAGTCGCCCCGACCGGCAGCCAGGAATGTCTGCCCTACTTGGGAGGGCGGACAGCCTCGCGGTGCATCACGGAACTTCCATTCGTGGTGACGAGCCAGTCCGGGACGTCGGCCACGGGGGTGAACCGGAAGCCTCCAAAGGTCAGTTGGCCCACTTTGTCGGCAAAGACCACCGGCCGCGGGTCGTCGCGTTCCAGCGCCAGGCGAACGTCTTCCAGCGTCAGGCGCTCGACGTTCCTCGCGTACAGACCCCACGCGGGCAAGGGACGGGCGTCCACGCCGGGTCCTTTCACTGGACGCGTGGCGAGTGACGGATCGCCGCCGCCAGCGAACTCAACGCTGACGTTCCGCAACACGACGTTGGTGACCGGGTTCTCCGCCCAGCTCTCCACGGAGAACGCCGACCGGTAGACGCCGGTGGCGCGTAGTCCGTCGACGATGATGCGCCCCGCGGTGTTCCCGGGCTTGATCCACAGCGTGATGGGGGACGCGACGTCGCGCATCGTGACGTCGGAAATGAACACGCTGTCCAGCGGCCCCTGGGTGGCGTCCCACGCGCCCGGTTGCAGAATGATGCCCGAGAGCATGTTCGTGCGACGGGCTTCGCGGGAGGTGCGATGAGGTTGCTCGCCAGGTCCGTAGAAGAGGCAATCGTTCACCAGGAGCCGCCGTGCCGGTCCGATCAGGCGGATGCCGTTGCACGAGGAGTTGATGAGGCATCCAGAGATCACGGTGTCGTCCCAGTATCTCCCGGCGATCGCGTCGTCGCCGGTGTAGAACTGGCAGCCGATGATCTTCACGTTGCGGCACCAGCGGTCGGGGGCACCGCGCCAGTGCACGCCATCCCAGCCGCCAACGAACCGGACATTGCGAAACTCGAGGTCATCGCTGAGCTGACAGTAAACGGCATAGTTGGCGGCATCGACGATCGAGAGGTCTCGCACCACGACCTCGCGGCTGCCGACCAGGACCAGGGTGTGCGGGCCGCGCATCCGCTCCTCGCCGGTGGGGTCGAACACCTTGTTGCCATCGATGACGCCGGTGCCGCTGAGGGTGACGTGCTCGACGCCCTCGCCCAGCAGCAACGCCCGGTGCCATTTGCCCCAGCGCGCCTCGGGCAGCGAGGCTGGCAGCGTGGGTTGCTGATAGGCCGCGAGGTTCGTGGTCCCTATGATCCGCGCGCCGGTCTCAAGATGGAGGGCGACCCGGCTGCGGAGGCGGATGGTACCGGTGAGGTAGCGGCCGGGCGGGAAGAGCACCTGGCCCCCACCCGCGGTTGCGCACGCTTCGACCGCCTCGGTGATCGCCGGCGTATCCAACGTTCGTCCGTCGCCGACAGCTCCGAACGACCTGACGTCAAAGGTGCCTGGCGTCCGCGGGGCGAGGGCGACCGCGGGGGTCGAAGGCGGGCGTTCCTCACCGGAGGACGACGCGACGTCTGCGCCTCGCGCTGGGGAAGGGAGGCAGAGCAGCATCAGGAGAAGCAGCGTCTGCGGGCAGCGGCGTGCCCTGGCTCCCTGGCGTAGGGCAGGCTTTCGAGCTTGCCGGTGGGCCGGACTTTCCAGTCCGGGGAAGCGGTGGGCGACCTGGAAGTCGCCCCAACCGGCGGACAGGAATGTCTGCCCTACCAGGTTGCGCGACATGGGAAGCTCCCCTGGCCCGGCGGCCAGGCGCAGGAACCATGAACCGGTGAGGAGCGCGGGCTTTAGCCCGCAGGGACGTCCCGCCGCCGACATGGCCGCCTGCGGACTGAAGTCCGCGCTCCGGGCGAGGTTCAGGGTGAGCTCCGCTGCCAGACGGCTTGGTGCGCATGGCGACCATGAACCTGGAAGCGCCGGTAAGCCGGACGCACTCCAGACGCCTCGCGCAGGAAGGACATGCCTCGGAAGTCGCGAAGCGTTTGGGGTGCGGGGGTACACCCACGCCGTTCGGGGTCGGTTCATGGGTCGTAGTTGGCATGCCGGGCGTCCCGAGGCGAGCCGAAAGATCGCAAGACCTCCGCCCGCATCTGGCGGGGCATCGAACCCTCCAGACCGGTGAAGCCGATCATCAAGCGCGCCGGGCGGGACAGGCCAGGGCGTGTGGGCTCTCCAACGGCGGAGGCGGGGTGCGCGGGATTCCGCTTTCCCTCGCCGTCGCGCGGTGACTACCTTGGTGCGAACACCACTTCGACTGTGAGCTATGAACGACGCGAACCTAAAGCTGAGCCGACGTCACCTGCTGAAAAGCGCGGCGGCCGTTGCAACCCTGGCCGCGACCGGCCCTCTTCGCGGTGCCGAGCAACCGTCCGCGAAGGCCCCTGGCGTGGTGCTTCCCCCGACCGGGAAGCGACTGCTGCTCTCGTGCAAGCTGGGCATGATCGCCAAGGAGGCGGCGGGCAAGAAACTCCCGATCGTGGCGCGCCTCCAGATGGCGGCAGCGGCGGGCTTTGACGGAGTGGATTTCGACGAGGCGGGTGATTTTCAGCCGCTCGAGGTTCGGCAGGCCGTCCAGGAGTCGGGCGTTTTTGTGCACAACGCCATCAATCACGCGCATTGGGGGGTGCGCCTCACGGATCCCAAGCCGGAGGTCCGCGCGCAGGCGCGGGCCAATCTGGAACACTGCTTGCGCGTGTCCCACGCCGCGGGAGGGAGCGGCGTCCTGATCGTGGTCGGCAAGGGCGACGACGGTCCCGCCAGCGAGATCGAGGAGCGCTGCCGGGCGGAACTCAAACAGGTTCTCCCGCTGGCCGCGGCGCTCGGTCAGCATGTGCTCATCGAGAACGTCTGGAACCAGATGATGTACGAGCACAACCAGGGCCCGGAGCAAACGGCGGAGCGGTTCGTGAAGTTTGTGGACAGTTTCAACAGCCCCTGGTTGGGGATGTATTACGACCTCGGCAATCACTGGAAGTATGGTCAACCCGGTGCCTGGATCCGGGCGTTCGGACACCGGTGCGTGAAGCTCGATGTCAAAGGCTTCAGCCGGGCTCGCGACAAGTTCGTGGAGATCACCGGCCCCGACGACGACCTGCCGTGGGCCGACGTGCGGGCGGCCTTGGCGGAGATTGGCTTTGCGGGATGGGCGACCGCCGAGGTGGGCGGGGGCGACGTGAAGCGGCTGACAACGGTCCGTGAACAGATGCAGAAGGCCTTCGGAATCTAAGCCGGAGCCAACCCGCCGCCCGAGGGATGACTTCGAGGGCCGGTTTGCGGGCGGGCGGGCCGGCTGTGCCCGGTCCACGCGGCCATGAAAATGCGCGGGCGTGACCCTCGTCGGCTGGTGATTCTGCTGGGCCTGCTCGCGCTGGTGATGCTGCTCGCCTGGAAGGCGCGTCGCGGCTCAGCGCGCCAAGCGCCCCAGGCGGCCGCGGCCGCGGCCGCGCGCCTCCTGCCCCAGTTGCTGGCGCTGGAAGCCCGGGAGCGTCAGGCCGAGGAGACCGCTTGGGCGCCCGAGATGCTGGCTCAACGGTGCGGCGCGTTTTTCGACACGCTTTGGGACGCGCTGAACTCGGCCTCGGATCGTGTGCAGGCTGCCATGGAGCTTCGCTGCCCCCGGTTGATATTGCCCGTTCCGGGCGCGCCCGAGTCGTTGCCCCATGGAATCACACGCTGGCAAGGGGCGGAGACTGACCCCGGACTCGAAGCCGGGCTGGCCTTGGACTCCGAAGGCTGGAGACACTGGCTGGCGCAGCGACAGCAGGAGGGTTGGGGGGTAACCCAGATCGAGTTCCGGCACACGAGGTTCACCGTCGATAGTTCCCGGCGAACCGCCCGAAGCGCGTTCGAGTTCCGACTCCACGCCGGCCGCAACGAGCCAGCCGAGCGGGCTGCGATGGAGGGGGAATTGGCCGTGGACTGGCAACTTCCCGAAGCGCCGGACGGCTTGCCCGTTCCCAGTCAAATCGATGCCCGGAGACTGACGCTCACGACGCGGCCGGGTCTGCCGCCGTTTCGCCCGTGGCTGACGGAAGTTGTCCAGCCACCGTCCCGCTCCCACTTCATCGATCCGCTCATTTTGCGGGATCTCGACGGGGACGGCCGATCCGAGATCATCCTGGCCTCGGCGAACCGCGTTTATGAACTCCAAGCCGGCGGACGGTTCGGGTCCCGCGCCCTGTGCGTGGCGCCGTCGGGGCTGCTATTCACCGCCCTGGTCGAGGCGTTCGACGAGGCGCCGGGCGATGATCTGCTCACGGTCCAGTTCGACGGCCTGTTTCTGGCTTCGAAAGATGCCGACCACCGATTTGGCGCGGTGGCAAGGCAGGTTTGGAAGGCGCCGGAACGCATCCGCCATGGCCAGGCTTTGACGTGCGGGGACGTGGATGGGGATGGCGACCTCGACGTCTGGCTCGGGCAGTACAAGAATCCCTATGATGGCGGGCAAATGCCGACGCCGTACTACGACGCCAACGATGGTCATCCCTCGTACCTGCTGCTCAACGATGGTCAGGGGCGGTTCACCGATGCCACCGAAGCCTCGGGACTCGGGGCGCGACGCTGGCGCCGCACCTACGCTGCTTCGCTGGTGGATCTGGACGGGGACGGGGACCTGGACCTCGTGGTGGTGAGCGACTTTGCGGGGGTGGCCTTGTATGCCAACGACGGCCGGGGTCGATTCGAGGACATCACGCGAAGCCAGGTGGAAGACGCGCTCGGCTTCGGCATGGCCCACGCGGTGAGCGACGTGGATCGGGACGGCCGGCTGGACCTTTTCGTGACCGGGATGCACTGTCCGACCCCCTCCCGGACCCATGCGCTCGGGCTGAAGCGACCGGAGCGTCCGGATTACCAGGCGATGGTGCCCGCGATGACGGGAGGCAACAAGTTGTTGCTGGCGCAGCCGGACGGGCGATTCGTCAACGCGGCCCCGCGCCTGGGCGCGGCGCGCACCGGCTGGTCGTGGGGATGCGCCGCCGCCGATTTCGATAATGACTCCTGGCCCGATCTCGCGATTGCCAACGGACACGAGACCCGGTCCTCGGTGCGCGAATACGAACCTGAGTTCTGGCTCCATGACCTCTACGTTGGGGATTCGGAGGAGGACCCGGTTGTGGCGACGTATTTCGCCACGAAGATCCAGCAAAAACGCGGCGGCGCAGGTCACTCGTATGGGGGATGGGAACAGAACCGCCTGTTGCTCCGTCGAGGCGCGGCCGGTTTCCAGGACGTGGCTCACCTGTTCGGTGTGGCGCTCGGCAACGATTCGCGGAATCTGGCGGTCGAGGACCTCGATGGGGATGGCCGGCTGGATCTGATTGTGACGGCGTTTGAGGTGTGGCCGGAGCGGCGGCAGACCGTTCGCGTGTTTCGAAACGAGCTTGAGCCGGTGGGGAATTGGTTAAGGGTGCAACTGAAGCCCAGCCTGCGGGGACGCTCGCCGGTGGGTGCGGTCGTGCGGGTCTGGGCCGAGCCGGGGCTTCCGGTCGCGGGGGCGCTCGTCGCGGGCGACAGTCACCGGGCGCAACAGGCGCCGGTGCTGCATTTTGGCTTGGGGGAGGCACGCCACGTGCACTCCGTCCAGGTGAATTGGCCGGGCGGGCGCCAGACCACCCTGACCGGACCGGCGGTGAACACGCGCCAGGAACTCGCCCTTCCGGAAGATTGAGGGCAGGGTTGCGGCTCGATTCGTCGATGAAGAGCTGGAGCGTGCATGTCTAGTTCGCCTCAGGGTGCGGTTGACCCGGCGCGACGACGTGAGGTCTTCGCCGCCGCGCTGCAAGTGACGGGAGCCACCGAGCGGGCTGCCTTCCTGGATCAGGCCTGCGCGGGAGACACCGAACTGCGAACCGAGGTCGAATCGTTGTTGCTCGAGGAAGCCGAACTGGGCGCGTTTCTCGAGACGCCGGCGCTTGTCGGTTGGGGGGCGGAGGAACGGGAGGCGGCAGGCTTGTTGTCCGGGGATGAAGTTCCCGGTCTTGATGAAGTCCGCCTGGGAGATCGCATTGGACGTTACCGGTTGATCGAGAAGATCGGGGAAGGGGGCGCGGGTGCGGTTTACATGGCGGAGCAGGAAGAACCCGTTCGCCGCCACGTCGCCCTCAAGATCATCAAGCTGGGGATGGACACCCGCAACGTGGTGGCGCGGTTCGAGGCCGAGCGCCAGGCGCTGGCGCTCATGGACCATCCCAACATCGCCACGGCGCTCGATGCCGGCGCCACCCAGACCGGCCGTCCGTATTTCGTGATGGAACTGGTCCGGGGCGTCCGCATCACCGAGTACTGCGACCGGAACCGGTTGACCGTCCAGGAACGGCTCGCCCTGTTCGTCCAGGTGTGCCACGCCATCCAGCACGCGCACCAAAAGGGAGTCATTCACCGCGACATCAAACCGTCCAACATCCTGGTGACCGTTCTGGACGGCGCCCCGGTTCCCAAGGTCATCGACTTCGGCATTGCCAAGGCCACGGAACACCGGCTCACCGAGAAGACGCTGTTCACCGCCTTCACGGCCTTCATCGGAACGCCGGCCTACATGAGCCCGGAACAGGCCGAGATGAGCGGGTTGGACATCGACACGCGCAGCGACGTTTACAGCCTGGGGGTGCTCCTTTACGAGTTGCTAACCGGCACGCCGCCCTTCGACGCCCGCGCCCTCATCGATTCGGGACTGGACGCCTGCCGCCACACCATCCGGGAGGTCGATCCCGTGCGCCCGTCAGCCCGCCTGGCAACGCTGGCCGCGTCGGCCCCGCCGGAGATGACGCGGCAGCGGGGCCTGGATGCGACCCAATTGGTCCCCTTGCTACGGGGGGATCTGGACTGGGTGGTGATGAAGTGCCTCGAGAAAGACCGTCAGCGGCGGTACGCAACCGCCAGTGAATTGGCGCTGGATCTTCAGCGGTATCTCACGAACGAGCCCGTTCTGGCCCGGCCTCCGAGCCGCGCCTACAGGTTCAGGAAGTTCGTTCGGCGCAACCGGGGCATGCTCGCGGCCGCCGGCGGGGTGAGCCTCGCTTTGATTGCGGGCACTGCCGTCAGTACCTGGCAGGCCGTCCGGGCCATCCACGCCGAACACGACGCGCTGGCGGCCCAGGCCCAGGAAGAACAATTGCGGCGCGAAGCCGAGCGCCAGCGGGCCGCCGCCCGCTTGAACGAATACATCGCGGACATCAACCTCGCCCACCAATCCCTGCTCGCGGGCAATGTCGGTCGCGCCTTCCAGTTGGTGAACAAGCACGGTTCGGCCGCCGGCAGTCCGGACCTGCGCGGCTTCGAATGGCGCTACCTCTGGCGCCGGTGCCAGGGCGACGAACACCTTTCGCTGCCCATCGAGGAGGAGAGCGTGCAGTGCCTCAGCGTGTCCGCTGATGGCCGGTGGTTGGTCGTGGGACTCCGGAATGCCTGCACGGTTTGGGATCTCGAGCGTCGAACGCAGCTCCGGCGGATCGCCCACGGTGGCCTGACCGCCGCCTTCCTCGATCCTGGCCCGCGACTTGCGGTCGCCGGCCCCCAATCCTTGCGCATCCTGAACCCTCTCACGGGGACGGAGGATCGGGTCCTCGAGGGCGTGGGTGCGCCTTTCGCCGTGTCGCCGGACTCGAAGTTCATCGCGGCCTCGACCCGGGGCGGGATGGCGCTCCTCGATGTCTCGCAGGGGAGCGTGGTTCGCCGATTCCCCGGCGCAAGTGCCCCGGCGGCTTTTTCCGCGCAAGGTGACCTCCTCGCCACGAGCAGCCGCGATGGTCTCAGGCTGTGGGATCTCGAGTCAGGGAAGACCCCCCGCGATCTGCCGGACTCGCGCGATCGGTTCTTCCTGGGAGGATGGTGGTTTGGGGGTTCAACGCTGATGGCGTTCACGCCGGATGGCGAATTCCTGGTGAGCCCGCGTTCTCCGGCGGCGGGGCTGAGCCCGTTTGCGTTGAGTCTTTGGAACGTCGCATCGGGAGAGGAAAGGGTGATGCCTGCCGATCCGGAACGCGTGGAGCATAGTGGCCTGGTGACAAGTCTGGCGATCACCCCGGATGGTCGGACGCTGGTTACTGCGAGCATGGACCACTCCATCCGGCTCTGGGACCTGGCGAGTCAGCGACGCACCGCGGTCTTGCGGGGTCACCGCAACGAGGTTTGGGCGGTGACCGTCACGCCCGACGGACGAAGCGTGATCAGCGGAGGCAAGGATGGTGCGGTCAAGATCTGGAGCACGGCCCGGCGTGAAAGCCGGGAGGTGCCTTCCGGCGGAGGGATTCCTCTCGCCTTCTCGGCCGACGGGAGTCTCCTCGCCGTCTGGACCAATGGCCAAGCCCTGCGCCTTCTCGACGCCGCCACGGGCCAGGTGCGGTCGGAGATTCCCCTGACGCCCGTCTCTGGTCTTTTTCGCCCGACCCTGGCGCTGACTCGAGACTTCTCGAATGTGGCGGAAACCCGGCGGGACGGCTCCGTGCTGATCAGAGATCTTAACCGGGACGTGTCGAAGGAGTTGCCCGGAGACGGGCGTCCGGTATGGTTTGTCTGCATTTCGCCAGACGTGCGGACCGTTGTGACCGGCGCTCCGGGGTTCCGTGCCCGGGGCTGGAATGTCGAAACCCTCGAACGTTGGGAGTTCGAGACCGAGGCTCACTTGGCGACGTTTTCACCTGATGGGAACCGGATTGCTTTCGGTGTCCGTTCCGGTTCGGTGCACCTCGTGGAGCCGTTGACCAGGCGCCTGCACCTGCGGCTCCAAGGTTCGCTGGATTCGCTATCCGGAGTCGTGTACTCCCCGGACGGCGCGCTCCTTGCCACGTGCGGAGCGGCGGGACCCGACCATATCCTCGAGGTTTGGGAGACCCGAACCGGGAAACGCGTGAACGAGTTCCGTGGCCACAAGCAAGGCGTCCGTGCGGTGGCCTTTTCGCCAGATGCTGTTACTCTGGCGTCCGCCGGAGACGATGGAACGCTGAGATTCTGGAACGTGGCCACGGGCCAGGAGTTGTTGTCCCTGCCCAGCGCGCCGGGTCCGGCCCAGGAACTGTTGTTCTCGCCGGACGGGAGTGTCTTGGTGCTGTCGAGCTTCCGCGCGCCCCAGGGAGCGAGCTTCACCGCGGTGCGCGCGCCGTCCCTCGAGGAGATTGCCGCGTCACCGCCCCCGTAATCTCGCGTAACCAGCTTCCGGCGAGCGCGTCTCATGCTCTCACTGAGCGCTCGAGACTCGGATGCAGAACATGACGCGGCTTCTGAACTCGATCCGGGAAGGCGAAACCCCGGATGCGAAGTCTTTACTGCCGGTCGTCTACGAGGAACTGCGTCGGCTCGCAGCGAACCGCATGGCCCGGGAATCGCCGGGACACACGTTGCAGGCCACGGCCCTGGTGAACGAAGCCTGGATGCGTCTCTTCGGCCCGAATCAACGCAGTTGGGTCAGCCGTGCCCATTTTTTTGGGGCCGCAGCCGAGGCGATGCGGCGAATCCTGGTCGAGCACGCCCGGCGGCACCAGAGCCAGAAGCGTGGCGGCGGAACCGCACCACTCGAGTTGAAGGAGTCCATGCTGGTGCTTGCGGCGCCTCCGGACGAACTGCTGGCGGTTCACGAAGCCTTGGACAAGCTGAGTCGGACCGATCCTGTGGCGGCCGAGCTGGTCAAGCTGCGATATTTCGTGGGGATGAACATGGAGGAAGCCGCCCACGCGCTCGGCATGGCCAAGCGCTCGGTCGAGGGCCTCTGGACCTATGCGCGGGCCTGGCTGAAGCGGGAGATCCGTGCTCCGCGGTAGCCGCCTGCCGCGTGGCAGCGTCGATCTGAATCGCGCTGCGGATTTCAATCTTGGTTTGCGCATGTTCTCCACGGAAGAATGGCGAGCGTCCTGACCCCGACGCACGTCTGACGAGCCCGGTTCGCCGGGAGTGAATTAATGACAATACCAGTCGATGGAGCAACGGTGGCCAACGCCACCGGGGGTCTGGATTCTGTATCGGCCGTACGCGAGGCCTCGGTCCCAGCGTCCGAGAATCGCGGGAAGGGTTCGGCCACCGAAGCCGCCCGGGTGGTTGCCCGCGTGACCCCCGACCGATCGCGTCTCGCCGGTCCGGGAGGATACCTGGACCTCCAACCCGAGGACACCGCCACCATTCGTTTGGTCATGCTGTACGAGGGAGAGTGCCTGGGCGCGGGCGCGGCCAAGGCGGCTGCGAACTTCGGGTACACGCGGCAGGGGTACTACAAGGTGCTTCAGCAGTTTTCCGCCGAGGGGGCGGCCGCCTTTTTTCGGCGTCCTGGTCCCCAGTCGAACTACCGTCGCACCGATGAAGTGGTCCGCACCGTGATCGCCTACCGGTTCCAGCATCCGGATTCCACGTCGACGGAGATCGTGCGGCATCTTCTCGATCGTGGCCTGAAGGTCAGCAAGCGCAGCGTGGAACGGATCGTGACGGAGTACGGGCTGCAACGACGCGCGTACCCGAAGGTCCGCGCGGGCCGGGTGCCGGCATGCGCCGAAGCGCACGGCAAGGCCCACGTGGGAGCGGCCGCGTCTGCCCGCTCGCCGCTGGCAGCCTGAGTCTTCTTGGCTCCGGGTCCGTGGACCAGAGGTCCGATCAGGCGATCCGCCCGTAGGGGGAATCCCGTTCTCCCGCCCAGGCTCGCGACCCCTCCGCGGCCGCCGCGGTCACCGCTTTTTCGGAACTTCACCACAAAAGGGTTGACAGGAGGGCGGTCCGACCTGCCACAGTATCAGCCGCTTTTTTCCCTGGGTAAAGATGTTCGAGTGAGCTGTGCGCGGAACAACCAATGCCTGAACAACCGAAGTAAAACCTGACGTATGCATAAATGCCTCATCCATCCCGCCAAGGCCCTGGTCGCTTTGGCGGTGGCGTTGCCGGGTGCCTTGCTGGCGCTCGATGACGTCACGCAACCGGGCGATCCCGTGATCGCCTCCTCAGCAAACAGCCCCGGCTCCGAAGGCGTGGCCAACGCCATCGACGGCAAGCCGACGAAGTACCTCAACCGGGACTCGGCCAACGACGCGAAGGTGTCCGGGTTCGTGGTCTCGCCGTCCATCGGGACCACCTGGGTTACGGGCATGGCCATGCAGTCGGCCAACGATGCCGCGGATCGCGATCCAAAGCAGGTCACCCTGGAAGGCTCAAACGACGACACCCTCGTCGACTTCGTCTCCGGCAACTGGGAGCTGATCACCACCATCAACGCACCTGCCTGGAGCGCGCAGTTCCCCGGCAACGATCGTTTCCAGTGGCAGACCTTCACGTTCGACAACTTCAAACCCTACAAGCATTACCGCTGGACGGTGGTGACCACCCAGGGTCCGAGCACCTGCTGCATGCAGATCGCCGAGGTCGAGCTGCTGGGATCCACGCTGCCTCCGAACGTGGTGCAGCCCGGCGACCCCGTGATCGCTTCCTCGGCCAACAGCCCCGGTTCCGAGGGCGTGGCCAACGCGATCGACGGCAAGCCCACCAAGTACCTGAACCGGGACTCGGCCAACGACGCCAAGATCTCCGGGTTCGTGGTGACGCCGTCGCTCGGCGCCACGCTGGTCAACGGCGTGAGCATGCAATCGGCCAATGACGCCGCGGACCGCGACCCGAAGCTGATCACGATCGAAGGCTCCAACGACGCGGATGTGACCGATTTCGGCTCGGGCAACTGGACGCTGATCGCCACGATCGACGTGCCGGCCTGGTCGGCGAAGTTCCCGGGCAACGACCGCTTCCAATGGCAGACATTCCTGTTCGACAACTACCGGCCGTTCAAACATTACCGCTGGTCGGTCGTGAAGACTCAGGGCCCGAGCACCTGCTGCATGCAGATTGCCGAGGTGCAGCTCCTGGGCTCCGGTGCCCCCGCGAACGTGGTGCAGCCGGGCGATCCCATCATTGCCTCCTCCGCCAACAGCCCCGGATCGGAAGGCGTGGCCAACGCCATCGACGGCAAGCCGACCAAGTACCTCAACCGGGACTCGGCGAATGACGCCAAGATCTCCGGCTTCGTCGTCACCCCGTCCATCGGCGAAACGACGATCATCGGGCTCCGAATGGAGTCGGCGAACGACGCCGCGGACCGCGATCCCAAGCGGGTCACCATTGAAGGCTCGAACGATGCGAGTGTGGTCGACTTCGCGTCGGGCAACTGGACGCTGATCGCCACCGTGGATGCCCCGGCCTGGTCCGCTGTCTTTCCGGGGAACGACCGCTTCCAATGGCAGGAATTCTATTTCCCCAACCAGACCTCCTACAAGCACTACCGCTGGAGCGTGGTGACGACCCAAGGTCCCAGCACCTGCTGCATGCAGATTGCCGAAGTCGAACTGCTCGCCGTGACGACGCAGACCGATTGCACCCAGGCCCGCTTCCTGGTCCAGCCTCTGGACACCCCGGTGCTCTCGGGCGCGACTGCGACCTTCTCGACCACCGTGAACGGTCCCTGGCCGCTCCAGTGGTACAAGAATGACGTGGCCATCCCCGGTGCCAACAAGGCCACCTACACGACCGGGCCCGTCACGGCTGCCAATGCGGATGACACCTATGCCGTCGAGATCGTCGGCTGCGAGAAGAGCACGCCGGTCAAGGCGGTGATCTTTACACCCTCCGCCACGAAGAGCGTGGGCGTGAGCTTCCGCGGCGGCGGCGCCAACGGCACTCCGACCGTGATGAGCAGTAACGACATCGCGGGCATTCACCTGCAGGCTTACTGGAACAATGCCCAGAATGCCGGCTCCGGCTTCATCCCGGACCCGAATGTTGCCGATCCCGCGGACCCGCTGGCCACCCTGTGGGACAGCGATGGCAACGCCTCTTCGATGACCTTCGAGTTCACCACCTCCGGTTCCTGGGGCTCCGGCACCGGCGACGGTTCGGCCACCCAGCGCATGCTCAACGGCCTCAATCACGCCCAGCCCGGCGGCCCGCAGACGATCACCTTCAGCAGCGTGCCGGCCGGCCAGCACACGGTGATCGCGTACATGGTGGGCATCCCGCTCCAGTTCCAGGACGCCAACTACACCGTGACCGGTTCGAGCGCAAAGACCGCGTACGTGACCGTGGTGAACGCCGACGAGTACAACCTCGCCCCCGGCTTCTATCGCGGCGTGAGCACGGATCCGAACAACCGCGACCGCGCGACCTACGTCCGGTTCGACGGCGTGAGCCCCGCCGCCGACGGTACGATCGCCCTCAGCTGGGAGACCCTGACGACCGGCTTCGATCGGGGCGCTCCGGTGAACGCCATCCAGTTGATCCTGAACAGCACGGCGGCGCCGGCGCCGCCGGCCATCGCCACCCAGCCGCAACCCACGGTCGCGGCCGCCGACTCGACGGCGCGCCTGAGCGTTGCCGCCACGGGCGAGGGCCTCACCTACCAGTGGCGCAAGAACGGCAAGAACCTGCCCAACGGCGGGAATATCAGCGGTGCCACCAGCGCCACGTTGACCATCTCGGCCTTCAGCGAGGCCGACGAGGGCATCTACAGCGTCGCGGTGTTCAACCCGGGCGGCAGCGTGATCTCGGCGAACGCCGCGGTCAGCCTGTCCAAGTTCGACATCAACGACGCGCTGGTCGGCTACTGGAAGCTGGATTCCACCAGCGGGACCACGGCCGCCAATTCCGCCTCCGGCGGTCAGCCGGGCACAGTCGACGGCACGGCGTCCTGGTCCGCGGGCCAGATCGCCAACGCCTTCAACTTCGACGGCAACACCTTTATCAAGGTGCCGAGCTATTCCGTCGCCAAGCGGGCGATCAGCGCCTCGGCCTGGATGAACGCTCCGGCAGGCTCGTTCTTCAGCGACGTGGCCATCATCCGCAACGCCCAGGGCGGCCTGGGCCTCGGCGTCGGCCAGAACGGGTTCCCCGCGGGCCAGTTCGAATTGGGTCTGGTGTATGACACGACGACCGGCGAACTCCGCCTCTCTGCAGCCATCACCGCCGGCCCCAACGTCGTGCGCGTCACGGCGCCGAATCCGTATCCGTTCGGCACATGGCACCAAGTCGCGTTCACGGCCGACGGGGCGCAACTGCGCCTATACTTGGACGGCAACCAGATCGCCTCGCGCGACTACCTGTCCGACATCAACGTTCCCGAGATCCCGTACCTGTCGATCGGCGCCCGGCTGAATGACGACGGCAACGGAACGATTGCGGCCGATCAAACGACCCCGAACTACATGTCCGGTCCGCTGGACGATGTCGGCCTCTGGACCCGCGCCCTCACGCCTTGCGAAGTCAAAGGCATCTTTGACCAGGGCAAGGCCAAGAAGCCGCTGACCGATGTGGTGTGCGAGCCCGTGATCAGCGGGCCCGGTGAGCCTCAGATCAGCGCCGCCGGCGGCAACATCACCGTGACCTGGCAGGGTGGCACGCTGCAGACTGCCACCACCATCACGGGTCCCTGGACCGACTCCGCGGCCACCTCGCCGATGAGCGAGGCTGCCACCGGCGAGGCCAAGTTCTATCGCACGGTCGCCAAGTAGATCGCGACGGCGGTAAGAAACTGAAGTGATTCGCAGACACCCGGGCTCGCAAGGGCTCGGGTGTTCTCTTTTCCTGGAGGGCAGAGCCGACACGCCCAGCTGGAAGAAGGAGACATCCCCGGTCACGCCGCCAGTCGTATGGGAACACGTGGCTTCCGATGAACTCCCCATGAACCTGCCCCGGAGCGCGGACTTCAGTCCGCAGGAAGCGGCGCCGCGTTGGGGGCGTCCCTGCGGGCTGAAGCCCGCGCTCCTCACCGGCCCACGGTCAATTCGCATGGCCTCGGGGCCGAGGGGACCCTCCATGAACCTGTCCCGAAAAGCGGGGATGAATCCCCGCACTCCAGGCGCTTCG
>CAZHUS010000010.1:0-126923 GCA_964535555.1 uncultured Verrucomicrobiota bacterium | reverse complement strand
TGAGATCCGGGCTGAGGGGCAATGGTTCTCACGGAGGCGCGAAGACACGGAGAGGGCGGAACCGCGAGGCCTGCTTGGGTTCGAAGTCTCTGTGGCTTGGTGGCTCTGTGAGAGGGGAATCCCCCGAGATCCGGGTTGAGGGGTAATGGTCCTCACGGAGGCACAAAGACACGGAGAGGATGGAACAGTCGGGCCGTTTGGATTCGAAGTCGTTGTGGCTTGGTGGCTCGGTGAGAGGCGAGTTCACCTCGCTCAGGGTTGAACGACGTTGGCTCTCACGGAGGCGCGAAGACACGGAGAGGGCGGAACCGCGAGGCCTGCTTGGATTCGAAGTCTCTGTGGCTTGGTGGCTCTGTGAGAGGGGAATCCGCCGAGATCCGGGCTGAGGGGCAATGGTTCTCACGGAGGCGCGAAGACACGGAGAGGATGGAACAGTCGGGCCGTTTGGATTCGAAGTCTCAGTGCCTTGGTAGCTCCGTGAGAGCGGCCTCAAGCTGAGTGGGTGACCCACGGACGGCGGCTCAGGGCGTATAGAGATGCCGGAGGAAGAGAGGGTGCTCGGGGAAACCTGGGTTGATGACCATGACGGGCTCGGTCACGAGCGTATCGGCAAGCGCTTCGGCGTCGCGGTCGCTGTCGAGATTCTCCCGCCAGACCAGGTCGAACTGGAACTCCATGACGCCGGGGCTGTCGCCCTGGAAGTTGGTGTACCAGAAGTTGTCGTAGACGATGGCGAGCAGACGGCCGGATCGATCCGGAGCGGCGACGAGGTGCGACTTGGGATGGGGGCCGTCCAGGGTGACCAAGGGAGCGTCGCGTGTGACCCACAGCCAGTGGCCCTTGGGCGTGGCATAGTGCGCCCAACCGTCGACGGCGTAATAGTCGCGGCAGGTGCCCGGAAACTGGTCCCTGAAGGGTGTGAACCCCATGCCGCCACTGCTGAACCGCGGGAGGGTGCCGTCGCAAGGCAGCGGACTGACGATGCAGAGGAGTTCGGGATCAAACGAGGAGCGGCGATTCAGGCGGAAGGTGAGCCGGGCCCGAGGTTCGCGTTTCCAAAGTTCGAGGCGGCGCGTGGCCCATGCCAGGCGCGGATGCTCGAGAGGCTGCGAGTAACGAAGGGTGTGGGGAGTCTCTTCCACCGTGGTCGCTCCAGCGGCCGTGGCGTGGATGAACTCGAGCTTCTGCTGCTGGAGCTGCTTTCGTTTCGCGGGATCGCCGGTGTGCCAGATGTCCTGCAGGGTCCAGCGCGGGGCGAAGGCGTTGACCTTGACCGAGACGAAGTCGCCGAGGCCTTCGACGAACAGAGAAGCCTCCATGCCGGGCCAGGACGCGCTCACGGGCCAGCCCTGGGAATCGCGTTGAAGGGTCGGCGCCGGACCGGTGGGCAGGGCGTCCCGTTCCAGCGACTCTTTTCGGAGTTCATAACGGCGCGCACTGGAGGGTGGCAGGTTCTCGACCCAGAAGCGGGCGAAGCGGTCGGGCGAGCGGTCGGGGAAGGTGGCGGAGACGTCCTCGCGACTGAGGTCCTCGGGTTTGGCAGGGCGACCCCAGAGAGGGCCGGGCTCGAATTCGAGCCTCGAGCGCGCGCCCGTGAGCGGATCAGCCACGGAGTGGTAATCGTCGCGGAGACAGGAGGCAATCATGGTGGCCCAGCCGCTGAACGCCTGGGGGGCGGTGTTGGCCAGCCAGAGCCCTTCGCCGGCCGGGGTCAGGCGGGTGCGGGCGCGCTGGCCGAGGAGCCATTCGGCGAGGGCCATGGGGCGCCAGGCGAGGCGGGCCTTCTCGTTAAACTGGCCCTGGGCGTCGAGGCTGTAGGGTTGGCCGACGCTCATGCCGGAGCCCCAGGTGTGTTCATCAAAGAGGCAGAGATCCTGGGTGAGTGCAACCATCCGCGAGCGGGTGCGGTCGTCGAGGGGACCCCAGACCGGCGACGCGGCGGCGGCGAGGAAGCGCTTCGCGAAGCGGCTGGCGGCGACTTCGCGGGGAGCGCAGGCGGTGCCGTTGGCCCACCAGTCGGTCCATTCGCCTTCGTACTCAGGCGCGGCAGGGCCGGCGACGCGTTCGAGGTCCTGCATGGCTTGGGAGACCGTGGTGAGACGTAGCTTCGGCTCGAGACCGAGCCGGTTCCAGGCGGCGACGAAATCGGAGAGCGGCGGGAAGGGCGGATCGTTGTCGTACCGCCACATGCTGGTCATCGAGACTGCGAGGACCGGATGGCGGTAGCCGTCGCTTTCGAACTGGCGGAGGCGGGCGACGCATTTCCGGTGGGCGGCGCGCAGGGAGGCTTCGTCCGTTTTCAGGATATCCCCGCTGCGGGGGGGACGGTAGCGGGCGTCGGCTGCGAGTGGGAGCGGGCCGCGTCGCCACTCCTCGGTTTCGAAGAAGAAAAAGCCGTCGCCGTAGGTGAGGCTCATCCAGACGAAAAGGCGTCGGCCGTCGGGTTGCTTCCACCAGAACGCGGAGAGGCGGGGCAGGGGCGGGCCGCCGCTGTCGCTGTTGATGCCGGCGAAGAGGAACTTCACGTTGCGATCGAGCAGGGCCTTGGCGCCGGCGCGAGGGAAGCCGTTGACGTCGTTCTGGACAGCGGTGCGGGGGGCGAGTTCGCGCCAGAGGTCCTCCGGAAGCCAATGGGTCATGACCTGCCATTGCTCGCGGTTGAGAAAGGGGGTGTTGTTGAAGGGAAGGGCAGTCACTTCGAGTTGACCCGCCTTGACGGCGTCGAGGAACTGTTGACGCCGTTCGGCGGCGGCGGACTGCCACCATTCGTTCACGGCGACGGTCGTTTCCGCGGTCCAACGGAAGCGCGCCTCGTCGGGCAGGTCCAGGGTCGCGCGGGCGGTATCCAGCGCGATGTCGAGGTAGCGGACCTGCATCTCCCGGCAGACGGCGGGGTGATCGGTGAAGCCGTAATCGGTGTGGGAAAAGTGGATCAGGTCGAGCTGGCGAACGTGGTCGGGACGCGTGGTGTCCGGCTCGGCGGCGAGGAGCGCGCCAGTGAACGCAGCGAGGAAGGTGGCATGGAGCCGGGGCGCGGCGAGGAGACGGGTGGTCATGCGGCGGAGAGAGTAGGGGGTGACGGTGAGTGGGTTCAAGGTTTGGGTGGTGCTTGAAGGTGCGGCGAAATCGCTCCCCCCCCATCTCGCGAGGGAGTGCGCGGTGTTCCGTGCGGGTGGGCGACGCTCCGGACTTGATCCGAGGCGGAAGCGGGTCAAGGCTTGGGGCATGTCCAAGCCCACTGAATCAGGCCGGGCGCCCTGGTCGCGCCGCCAGTTCACCACCACGCTTGCGGCCACGGCGGCCGCGGTCAGTGTCAACCCGCTCCGGATCTGGGGCGCCAACGAACGCGTCCGGTTGGGGTTCATCGGGCTCGGAAATCGGGGTGACCAGGTGCTGGACGCCTTCCTCGCCCAGGCCGACGCGGACGTGGTTGCGCTCTGTGACCTGTACCAACCCTATATCGACTTCGCGGCCAGCAAGGTGACGAAGCGCGGCGGGTCGGCCCGACAATTCAAGGACTATCGACGCGTCCTGGAGTTGGCGGATCTGGATGCGGTGGTCATCTGCACCCCCGACCATTGGCACGCCCTGCAAATGATCGAAGCCTGCCAGGCGGGCAAGGACGTGTATGTGGAGAAACCGCTCTCGCTCTGTGTTGCCGAAGGCCGCGCCATGGTCAACGCCGCCCGGCGGCATGAGCGGATTGTGCAGGTCGGGATCCACCGACGCTCCTCCGCCATGTGCCGCGAGGCGGCGGAGTTCGTGCGCAACGGCGGGCTGGGGAAGGTCACGGTGGCGCGCGCCTTCCACATCCAGAACGAATGGCCCGCGGGGATCAGCAATCCGCCGGACGCCGCTCCGCCGACGGATTGGGATTGGGATGCGTGGCTTGGACCGGCACCCCAGATGCCCTTCAATCCCAACCGCGCGTTCTACCGGTTCCGGTGGTTTTATCCCTTCTCGGGCGGGCAGGTGACGAACTTCGGGACGCACTACCTCGACTTCATACACTGGGCCCTGGGACACGACGCCCCGTTGGCCGTGACCGCCATGGGCGGGAAGTTCGCGCTCGAGGACAACCGCGAGATTCCCGACACGCTGGAGGCCCTGTGGCAGTACCCCGGAAACACGCTCGTCACCTTTTCCCAGTTCAACGCCAGCGCCGCGCCTGCGGATGCGAAAGGCGCGGAAGTCGAGATCCGCGGGACGAAAGGGACGTTGTACCTGTTTGGGAACCGGTTCGAAGTCGTGCCGGAGTCGGGCCCGAAGCTGGCCTTCCCCGCGCGGACGCCGCTGGATCGATCCGCGGATGGGAAGTACCGGGCGAGCTTCCAGAAGTGGATCGAGCCGCGGTTGGTCAAGGGCGACAGCGAAACCGACGCGCATGCACGCAACTTCCTCGACAGTGTGAAGAGCCGCCAACGGTGCAGCTGCGACATCGAGACGGGTCACTGCAGCACGACGGCGACGTTGCTGGCGAACGTGGCGCACCAGACGCAGAGCCACCTGCTCTGGGATGCGCAAGCCGAGCGCATCACCAACCACGAAGCCGCCAATCAGCGATTGCGCTGCCCCTACCGCGCGCCTTACCGATTCCCGGCGTGAGCTGGATCGTGGCGGCCGGCGCGGGCCTCAGCCCGCAGGGACGTCCCCGAGCCAGCGCGGCTTCCTGCGGACTGAAGTCCGCGCTCCGGGGCAGGTTCATGGGAAAACTCCAAGGCTCGAACACGAGACAAGGCCGACGGGGCGGAGGCGCGTCGGCCTTGTTCGAGCGTGCGAAAACGGAACCGGCAGCTGACTTCCGGCCGTTACTTGGCCTGACCGCTGATTTCGGTCATGCGGGTGGTGACGCGCTGGTCCATATCGATATTGGCGTCCTGCCCCATGGCCTTCATTCCCAGCTTGAGTTTCTGATCGGAGAACGACTCGACGACGGTGCCGATGGCCGGGACGTAGTAGGTCCGGCCGGTGGTGGTTCCGCTCACCGAGCCAAAGCTGACCGGGCCCGAACTCTTGCCCTCCTTGCTCGAGATGAAACCCTTGTGCTCGAGCACCGCGCAGTCGTAGTCGCGCCGCCGCTCCATACCGGAATACTTGTACTTCATGTTGATGACCATGGTTCCCATCGGTCCGAGGGCCATCTCGACTTTGACCGGCCATTCGTGCCCCACGGCGACGGGTTCCTTGGGGAGGTTCTGGGGCAGGCCGCTCATCTGCTTGGCCATGTCCTCGTTGAACACGGACTTGATCATGCCCGCGACCATTTCCGGCAGCCCGGCAGCCATTTCCTCGAGGACTTTCTGCACGCCTTCGACCTTCTCGACCTCGCCGTCGGGCCGGGTGAACAGCTTGAACTTGGCACCCACGAGCTTCTTCAACATTGCGGTCATGGGATTGCCGTCGTTCGAACTGCCGGGCGATTTGGAGTCGAACTTCGAGACGACGGTATCGCCCATCTTCGTTTCCTGGCGCATGGAAAGGAACTCCATGCTCATCTCGTAGCCTCCGCCCTCGCGCTCCTTCTCGACCGTCAGGGCGAAGTCCTGGACCTGTTCGGTCTTCTGTTGGATGGGGGCGGCCGCGCCGGGCATCGCGATCTTCTGGTTCTGAGTGGTCTTGCTCTGCTGGACGACGCGCTGGCCCAGCTTCCATTGGGGCTTGAGGTCAACTGGATCCTCCGCGGCCTGAACCCCCGGGATCATCAGGGCCGCGCTGGCGGTGAGGGCGGAGATCCAGGCGGGCAAGCGGAGCGGTGAGCCCAAGCGGCAGGGGTGGACCCGGGTGTGGGAGCAACGAGGTTCGCAGAGGGACGTTTTCATGATCGGTTTCTTACTCAGTCAGGACAACGCAGTTCATATCGCCAGCCACTTCCTCGCGCACGTACAATAAACGCCCGGCGCTGGAATGAGCCGATTAGACAATGCCCGAGCAAAACGGTGTTGCCAAGGCAGGCACCCGGGTTTTCGGGGACGCGGTTACTCCCCGCGTAGCACCATCATGGGATCGACGCGTGACGCCCGCCAGGCGGGCACGACGCAGGCCAACAGGCTCACCAGGCCCAGGAGCGCGGACACGGCGGCGAATGTAAACAGGTCGAACGGGCTTACCCCATAGAGAAAGCTCGTCAGGACGCGGCTGAGCATCGTCGCTCCGAGGATCCCCGCCACGACGCCGATCGCAGTCAACTTCAGGCCTTGGGCCAGTACCAGGCCGGTCAGGCGGCCAGTTGAGGCCCCGAGGGCCATGCGGATTCCCATCTCGTGCGTGCGGTGACTGACCACGTAGGCCATGACGCCGTAGATTCCCATCGCCGCCAGGACGAGGGCGACCGCTCCCAGGGCAAACAACAGCGAGGACACAATTTGCTGCGCCAGGAAAGCGGCCTGGATGAAGTCGGTCATGGGGAGCAACGCCCAGACTTCCACGCCCGGGTCCAAAGTCCGGATCTCGCGTCGAAGGGCGCTGGCGAATGAAGCCGGGTCGGCTTCGGTGCGCAGAGCGACACCCAGGTTGAGATCCCAGGCACCCTGCTGGTAGGGGAGGTAGATGAAACGAGCGGGGGTTTCACCCAGGGAACGGTACTTGCCCGCCTTCGCAACTCCGACCACGGTTGCGAACTTGGAACCTCCGAACATGCCGATCTTGCGACCGAGCGGACTCTGGTTCGGCCAGTAGCGGCGCCCCATGTTCTCGTTGATGATCACCACGGGGTCGTGCTGGCGGTCGTCGTCTTCCGTGAAATCCCGTCCCTCGACCAGAGGGATCCGGAGGGTTTCGAAATAGCCGGGCGTGATGATGGCGTACTGGGCTCCCATTTCCTCCGTGGGGCTTCGTTCGTAACCCGGGACCTCGAATCCGGTTCCCGAGCCGCCCTCGAATCCCAGCGGGTACCAGCTGGCGAGGGCGGCCGATTTCACGCCGGGCATGGCGGCGAGGTGCTGGCGCAGTTGGCGGTAGAAGGGGATGGCGGCTTCTTCGGTGTAGCCGTTCATGCCCACGCGGAGCCCGGCGAGCAGGACCTGGCGGGGATCAAAGCCGATGTCCACCTCGCGGGCCTTGCGGAAACCCTTGATGCAAAGCCCGGCGCCGATCAACAGCACCAAGGCAAGCGCCACTTCGGCCACCACCAGGGCGCTGCGGAGGCGGTGATGCGGAAGTGCGGCGCCCGAGGTGCGACCGCCCTCTTTCAGGGTGCCGCTGAGATTGACCCGCGACGCCTGCAACGCCGGCGCCAGCCCGAACAGCACGCCCGTGATCAGCGTGACCAGGAGCGTGAACCCCAGCGTGGCGGGGTCCATGTCGAAGGTGTATCCGACGGGCAGGTACGTTTTCGGCAGAAAGGTCCGGAACAGGCCCTTGGCCCAACCGGCGAGGATCACCCCCAAGGCTCCCCCAAGCAACGACAGCACGAGGCTCTCGGTGAGGAGTTGGCGGATCAAACGTGCTCTCCCGACGCCCAGCGCGAGACGGATCGCGACCTCTTTTTGACGCACCGTGGCGCGGGCGAGCAACAGGTTGGCGACGTTGGCGGAGACGATCAGCAGCACTCCCACCGTCACCGCGAACAGCAGGCTGAGGACGGGCAGCAGCATGGCCTGGCCGCCGTAGGGTGCCTTCCACAACGGCAACACCCGCAGTTCCATGTCCTCGTTCGTTTTGGGAAAGGACTCCTCGAGCCGCTTGGCCACCACATCCACCGCCGCCTGGGCCTGGCGGCGACTCACGCCGGGCCGGAGCCGGGCTTGCGTGTGAATCCAACGATCTCCCCGGGCGTCCCAGGATCCGAAATTCGCGACCTGCTCGTGCATCGCCAGCGGCGCCCAGTAATCACACACGAGGGCGCTCATGGTGCCCCGGAACGACCCGGGCACCACCCCCACGACCGTGAAGCTGTGACGATTCACCTCGACGACGCGCCCGATCACGCCCTGGTCGCCTCCGAAGCGCCGCTTCCAGTAACCCTCCGACAACACCAACACCGGAGCGCCGCCCAGGCGCTGGTCCTCGTCCGCGACCAGGGTCCGGCCATGGAGCGCCTTGACGCCGAGCACGTCGAAGAAGTTGGCGCTGACGATCTGGCCGTAAGCCCACTCCTGCCGGCCGTCCACCGCGATACACGCCGGCGTCACTTGCGAGCCAATCACCCCGGTAAACACGTTCGTCAGCTGAGCATAGTCCAGCAGGTCCGGCCGCGAGACCGTGTCCCAGACGTTCCCGTGACGACTGGCACAAAGCACGACCATTTGTTGGGGCTTGGCCACTCCCGGAAGCGGGCGCAGGAGCACTTCCTGGATCCAACAGAAGACAGTCGTCGTTGCCCCGATTCCCAGGCCGATCGAGAGAATGGCGGCCGCCGTGAACCCCGGGCTTTTCCAGAGCAGTCTCAGGGCGAATTTGAGGTCGTTCATCGAGTGGAAGGGCAGCGGAAGCCGGTGGCGTTCAGGGCAGGGCGCCGGGACGCTTCGGCGGTCCGGGCGGGACGGAGCTGTCGAGCTGCGCGCTCATGGGTTATCCATCCAACCGTCCCGCAGTTCAATGATCCGGGAGCCGTACGCGGCCCAATCGCGATTATGGGTGACCTGGACGATGGTGGTTCCGGCCTGGTTCAGACGCTTGAAGAGTTCCATGATCTCGCGGCCCTGGTCGGTGTGGAGATTGCCCGTGGGCTCGTCCGCGAGGAGCAGGTCCGGCTTGGCGATGATGGCCCGGGCCACCGCGACGAGTTGTTGCTGCCCGCCGGACAATTGGCTGGGATAGAGGTCCTTCTTGGCGACGATGCCGAACCGGTCGAGCATGTCCGCGACCAGGCTTTGCCGCTCCGACTTCCTCACGCCGCGATAGTCGAGGGGGATGTCGAGGTTCTCCGCGACCGTGAGATCATCGAGGAGGTGGAACTGCTGAAAGACGAAGCCGACGTGGCGCTTGTTGAGGACGGCGCGTTCCTTGGGTGCGGTCCGATGAACGGCGACGTCCTTGAAAAGGTACTCGCCTTCCCAGCCGTGATCGTAGAAGCCGAGAATCGCGAGGAGCGTGGATTTCCCGGCGCCGCTCGGGCCCATGATCGTGACGAAATCGCCGGCGGCGATATCGAGGTTGATCTGGCGCAGCACGTAGGTGCGCCCGGCCCGGTTTTGGTAGCTGCGTTCGAGTTGGCGGAGCTGGATCATGGGAGTGGGATCGCGGACGAAGCGGCGCCGGGAATCGTTGTTGCGGCGCGCAGACTCACGTTCCCGTTCACCGTGACGGCGCGGACCTTGACCCCGCCGTCCCCGACACGGTCTTCGAGCACCGCTCCCGACGGGAATTTCGGGACGACGCGCAGGCCGAAGTCGGCGCGGATCACGCCGTTGACGGTTCGGCCGGTGGCGGAGAATTCGGTTTCCGCGGGCAGGACGAGGTGCGTGCTCCCGTTCACGGTGGTCAGGTCGATGACCTGGCCCGGAACGACGGTCGCGATGGATGCCTGAACGGATCCGTTGACGCTGCGGAGACGAACGTCGCCTCCCACGCGGGTCGCGGTGATCGCGCTGTTGACGGTCGAGGCCGTCACCTTGCCCAGCACGCCTTCCACCTCAATGTCACCGCTCACGTTGGCCAGGCGTTCGAGTCGGGCCCGGCGGGGCACGCGCAGGAGGTAGTCAACCCGGGCCGGGTTTCCCGGAGGCTGTTCCGTGCGGACAACGAGTTCATCCGCTTCGGTGCGAACCTGGATCTTCGTGGCGGCAAGATGGGCGCTGGAATCGGCGCTCTTCACGGCCTCGAGTTCCACGTCGTCACGCTCCCAGCCGATCACCCGGATATGCCCGCTGTGGATCTCAACCCGGATGCGGTGGTTGGCGGGCAACAGGTGGGTCTGTCGGACGGTCTCCGGCACGGGAACAGCCTCGGGCGCCAGTCGCGGTCCCACCGAATCGGCGAGCAAGGCCGTGAAGGCGGTGGTGATCAGCCATTGCAGAGTGAGGTCCATGGCGGGTTCGATTAAGAAAGGGGGGCAGCAGACGGTGCATTCATTCGCTTCGCAGGGCGAGGACCGGGTCGACACGCAAGGCCTGACGCGCCGGCAGATAGCAGGCGAGAAGCGCGATCCCCGCCACCGTGACCACCGCGCCCGCGAACACGGGCACGTTCAGCGGGTTCAACCCAAACAGCAACCGCGACAATCCGAGGGCCATGAGAAACGAAACCGCCAGCCCGGCGCCGAGACCGATGAGCGTCAGGTGCCAGCCCTGCCGAATCACCAGTTTGACCACATCCAGGCGACGGGCGCCCAGCGCCACGCGGATGCCGATCTCTCGCGTCCGCTGCCCGACGACATAGGCCACGACTCCGTAGACGCCCATGACTGCCAGGCAGAGACCAAGCAGCCCTTGCACGCCGGCGAGAGTTGCGGCCATTCGCAGGGGCATGAGTGCCAGCGCGCTTTGTTGGAGGTGCTCGGTCATGGTGCGGACCGCGTAGAGCGGCAGGTCGGGGTCGAGTTGGGAGATCTCGCGCCGCAGGGGCGACACCAGGGCGAGCGGGTCACCGGCCACGCGAAGGTGCACCGTGATCGGCGCGGTGTGGTCTTGTTCCAGCGGGCGGAAGAGGAACGGCCGTGGTGCCTCCCCCAGCATCAGGTACTTGCCATCACGGACCAGGCCGACCACGTCGCAGAGTTCGCCCGGCTTGCCGAGCCAGAGTCGCTTGCCGATCGGGTCCTGCTCGCCCCAGAGCTTGCGGGCGAGCGTCTGGTTGATGAGCGCCACCTTCGGCGAGGTCGCGGTGTCCTGGGCGTCGAAGTCGCGACCTTGAAGGAGGGTGATCCCCAGCGTCCGGGCGTAATTCGTACTGACCTGGGCAAAGGCGGCGGCGATGGTGCCCTGAGACGAGTCCGACGCGGCGTCGACGCTTCCTTCCGCGGCCACGTCCATCAGGCGCATTCCATAGTCGAAGGGGACATGGCTTCCGAGCGCGGCTTCTTTCACGCCGGGCAAGGCGCGCAAGCGCCGCATGAGTTCGCGGTAGAACTGTCGGCCTCGCTCGCCGTCGTAGCGCTGCAGCCCCACATCCAGCGAGGCCATCAGAACCCCGTCCGTCCGAAATCCGAGGTCAGCGCGGGACGCCTGCCGCAGGCTTTCCATGAACAAGCCGCCGCAGACCAGCACCACCAGGCACAAACCCACCTGCAGAATGACCAACGCGCTGCGGAAGGGATGGCGGGTGCCACCTGTCAGGGCGCCACTTCCCGCTTTGAGGACGCCATGGATGTCTGGTTGGGTGGCCCGCAACGCCGGAATCAACCCGGTCCCGAGCCCGGCCAGCATCGCCACCACCAAGGTGCCGAGGAGACCCGACCACAGGCTGGATTCGTGCGGCTGCATCGGCAGGTCGCTCGTGGGAACCAAACGATTGAGCGCGGTGCCAGACGCTTGGGCCAGGATGGCTCCCGCGACGCCAGCCAGCATCGACAGCGTGACGCTCTCGATGAGCAGTTGGCGCAGCAGGCGCCACCGGGAGGCGCCCACGGCGGCCCGGATGCCCATCTCCCTCCGTCGTGCCAGGGCGCGGGCGAACATGAGGTTGGCCACGTTGGCGCACGCAATCAGCAGGACGAACAGGACCAAGCCGAGGAACACGACCGCCGCCACGGGCATGAATCCCGAGAGACTCGGTTCGGGCCGGCTATGCATCTCGCGCGCGAGCACCACTTGCGCTTCCCGGTGGTCCTTGGGAAATGCCTCGGCAATCCTTCCAAGAGCGACCGTCGTGGCGGCCCGGGCCTGCTCGAGCGTCGCTTCCGGCGTCAGTCGGGCGAGGATTTTGAAGGCGACGGCGGCGCGGCTCTCGAGCATCGCTTTGCCGCCTTCCATCAGCTGAGGCATGCATGCGGCCGGGACCCACGCGCTGGTGCCCACCGCCCATTGCGCCCCGCTGAAGCTGGCCGGCATGATCCCGAGGACCGTCGCCGGCCGTCCATTCAACATGACCGACCGCCCAACCACCGAGCGGTCGCCCCCGAACTTGCGCTGCCAGTAGGCGTGGGACAGCACGACCACCGGGGCGCCGTCGCCCGTATCGACCTCCGCCGTGAAGACGCCGCCCAGGGCGGGAGGCATGCCCAGCATCGTGAAGTAGTTGCCGCTGACGAATTCGATCCAGGTGCGCTCCGCCTCCCCCCCGAGGCCGCCGAGGTTCACCGGGGCCGTCATCAGGCTCAGGGCGTCCTCGAAGGCCGGGACGTTGGCCCGAAGGTCTTTGAAGTCGAGCCAGGAGTAGCCGTGGGGGAACTCGATGACATCCGTCTTTTGCATCACGAACACGAGCCGGTTCGAGCCCTTCACCGGCAGCGGTTCGAAGAAGAAGGCCCGGATCATGTTGAGGATCGTGGTATTCGCGGCGAGCCCGAGGGCCAGCGTGACCACCGCCACGAACGTAAAGCCGGGGCTCTTCAGGAGCTGTCGGAGGGCATACCGGAAGTCGTTCATGTCAGGCCAGCCCGTCGCAGCCCTCATGCCAGAAGCGGCCTCCGAACGAAACTGCCTTCAAGGCAACGGGTTGAGACATCAGACCGGTTCACCCGGCAGCACCCGGCCCTCGACTTCGGGACACCGGCGTCCCGGAAGTGGGAATGGAAGAACCTCGGCAGATCGGCCGGCCCGCCCAGAGGTCCAGCCGCGCCCTGAGTCCTGTTGACAATTGAAATTAATGAAACACATTAAGGCGTCAAAAGCTGAAGCACCAACCCGGTCCCCTCCAAAACCCATGAAACCCTCACTCCTCGTCCTAGGCCTCGCCCTCGCCCTCGCGGTGACGGCCCGCGCCGCGACCTTCGTGGCCACGCTCGATGGCGCCCAAGTGAGCCCTCCACACGTCACGACCGGTGCGGGAGGGGCGGTGCTGCAGGTGGATCTCGTCACCCGCGGATGGTCGCTTAGCGGCGAGATTTCGAACCTCGTCTTCAGTGCGACCCTCGCGAGCATCCATGGTCCGGCTCCGACCGGTCGGAATGCCGACCCCTTGGCGTCCCTGGGTCACAATGTGGAGCCTGACGGACCTCTCGACGGCGCCGGAGTTTTCACCGAGGAGGAACTTCAGTGGCTGCAACAGGGGTTGCTGTACGTGACCGTGTTCACCGACGCCGGACGGTTCCCCGAAGGCGAAATTCGCGGCCAGCTCGTGCCGGTTCCGGAGCCGGGGGCCTGGGGCCTGTTGGCAGGCGCGGGGCTCGCGGTCGTGGCCGTGCGCCAGCGGGTCCGGAGATCGCCTGGGGCCGGGATTGCGGGCCGACGGTGATGTCCCAGGCCGGGCTGGGAGTCGCCGAGTCCGAAGTCACCCCCCTACCTGCACGGGGAGTCCGGCGCTCCTGAAGATTTCGCCGACCTGGGATAGGAGCGCCTCGGAGGGCGCCTGGACGTCATCGAGGCGATGCGCGAGCCCCAGGCGGCGGAACTTGTGGAGTCCGGTCCGATGAAAGGGCAGGAGGCTCACGCGCGTTACGCTTCGGAGCGTGCGGATGAAACCGGCGATTTCCCGGAGGTCTCCCGGATCGTCATTGAATCCCGGGACAACCGGGAGGCGGATCCAAACCTGGTGGTGGTCCGCGTCGAGGGCTTTGAGATTCGAGAGGATGGTGCGATTGGAGACGCCGGTGAGACGCCGGTGCGTTGCTTCGTCGAAGGCCTTCACGTCGTAAAGGACCAGGTCGGCGAGCCGGGCCGCAGCGAGGAGATGTTCCGTCTTCGCGAACCCCGTGGTGTCCAGGACGGCATGGAGTCCGGACTCACGGCAGCGACCGAGCAGGGCGAGCAGGAAGCGGGGTTGCATGAGCGGTTCGCCGCCCGAGAAGGTCACGCCGCCTCCCGAGTCATCGTAGAAGATGCGGTCCTTGAGAACCTCCTGCAGCACTTCCCGGGTCGTCATGGTGCGGCCGATTACCTGGCGGGCCTGGGTCGAACAGGCTTCAATGCAAGCGTGGCACTGAAGGCAGTCCGGGACGCGCGGCGGCAGCGGCCCGAGCTCGGTGGTCAGGTCGGCGACCGGGCACGCGTTGCGACACTCGCCGCAGGTGGCGCAGCGACTCTCGACGGTGATGACCTCCGGTCCGGGCTGGATGCCTTCCGGGTTGTGGCACCACGCGCAACAGAGTGGACAGCCCTTGAGGAAGACGGTCGTGCGAATCCCGGGCCCGTCGTTCAGCGAGTATCTCTGGATGTTGAAGACCAGCCCCGACGCCGGCGTGTCCAGGGCTGGCGCGGCGGGAGTGCGCTCCGCGGTCATCTCGCCATCAACTCCTCGATTTCGTCAGCCTCGAGGGGAATATCCTGCATGAGATCGGTTGGGCCGTCCTTGGTGACGACAATCGTGTTCTCGAGGCGGATACCGAAGCCTTCTTCGGGAATATAAAGCCCGGGCTCGACCGTGAGCACCCAGCCGGGAGCGAAGGGTTCGTGCATGAATCCCACATCGTGGACATCGAGCCCGATCACGTGGCCCAGGCCGTGCATGAAGTACTTCTTCACGGCGGGCTGGTCGGGGTCCTGTTTGCGGACCTGGGCGGGCTTGATCAGGCCCAACGCCAGGCATTCCTCGGTGAGGAGCGCCTCGGCCTGCTTCTGCCAGTCGCGATGAAGCGTGCCGGGAACGGCGGCCTGGATCAGGGCGCGCAAGGTGCGCAGCACCGCGTTGTAGACCTGCTTTTGCCGGCGGGTGAACTTGCCGCTCACGGGAATGGTGCGGGTCAGGTCGGAGTTGTAGTTCGCATACCCGGCGGCGACATCCAGGAGGAGGACGTCGCCCTTGCGGCACTCCTGGTCGTTGGTGTTGTAGTGGAGTACGCAGGAGTTGGCGCCGGAGGCGATGATGGGATTGTAGGCAAACTTGCCCCGGGCCCGGATGAACTCGTGCGCGAGTTCCGCCTCGACCTCGCACTCGTTCACGCCCGGCTTCACAAAGCCGAGCAGACGCCGGAAGCCGCGTCCGGTCAGCTCGCAGGCCTGGCGGATCAACGCGATTTCCGCGTCGGACTTGGTGACGCGCAGGCGATGCATCAGCCGCGCCAGCCGGTGATACTGGTGAAGAGGGTACCGCTCCTGCACGGCGCGGATGAAGCGGGCGTCCCGGGTTTCCACTTCGACCACGGCCCGCTTGTGCTCGTTGGAGTTCAGGTACACGTGCTCCGCTTCGCACATGAGCTTGTGGAACTCGGCGGGAAACTCGGACAACCACTTTACCTGGCGGATGCCGGAGATTCGTGTGGCGTCCTCCTTGCTCAGCTTGTAGCCCTCCCAGGTTTTCAGGTGCTCGTTCGGCTGCCGGATGAAGAGTTGTTCGCGCTGCTTTTCGTCGAACGCGTCCGGTGCCAGCAGGAGGATGGTCTCCTCCTGTTCAATCCCGGTGAGGTGAAAGAGATCCGAGTTCGGCTGCATCAAGAGGCTGCCGTCCGCGTTGGTGGGCAGGATGTCATTGGCATTCACGACCGCGACCGCCTGTCGCTGGAGCAAGCCAACGAGCCGTGCACGGTTTTGGGAGAAGACGCTGGCGTCGATCGGTTGGTGTCTCATGAGGTCTCAGGTGATCAGTGCGTGCGGCGCAAGGGTGGGGCTGAGCCCGTTCCCACGCAAGACTCCACGGCGCCCTGGCCTTGACTGCCTTGGAACGTGAAAGAGAGGTTCGGGATGGACATTCTCCGACGGATTGAAGATGGTTGCCCTGTAATAACCATAAGCACAAGCCCGGCGCGCAGGGATGTCGAAAGCCGTTTGTCGTTCTGCGCACGGCATCGCGTCACATGCCCCATCCACCAACTCTGGCCAGTCTGCTGACCATCCTTGTCGAGCACCAGGGCTCCGATCTCCATATCCAGGCGGGGGAGGTGCCCATGGGCCGGATCCACGGCCAACTGGGGCGTTTCGAGATGCCGCCGCTGACCAAGGACGACGTGCTCAGCCTGGCGCGTGAAATCCTCGGGAGCGACGCCAAGCTGCAGCAGTTCGTGGCGGCCCGCGACGCAGATGCGGCGGTGGCGATCGAGGGATTGGGCCGGTTTCGCGCGAACCTGTTCTTTCAGCGGGAGCAACCGGGCCTGGTCTTGCGCACGATCGGCACCAAGATCCTGACCCTCGAGCAGCTCGAACTGCCGGAGGTGCTGAAGACCATCGCCGGGGCGAACGACGGCCTGGTGCTGGTGACCGGCGCCACCGGCAGCGGCAAGTCGACAACCCTCGCCGCGTTGATCGACCATATCAATCGCACCGAGGCCGTGCACATCCTGACGCTCGAAGACCCCATCGAGTTCGTTCATTCCAACCAACTGGCCCTGGTCAACCAGCGCGAAATGGCCTTGGATTCCGAGAACTTTGCCACCGCGCTCAAGCACGTCCTGAGACAGGACCCGGACGTAATCCTCATCGGGGAGATGCGTGACATGGAATCGGCCACCGTCGCGCTCACCGCCGCTGAAACCGGGCACCTGGTCTTCGGAACGCTCCACACTCAGGACGCCCCTGAGTCGCTCGAGCGGCTGATCAACATGTTCCCGACCGACCGGGCGGCCCAGATTCGCATGCAGCTTTCGCTGGGTTTGCGAGCGATCCTTTGCCAGAAGCTGGTGGCCAAGACGGGTGGAGGCAGGGTCGCCGCGCTGGAGGTGTTGCTGAACTCACCGCGGATCAAGAAGCTCATCCTGGAAGGGGACACGACGAAGATCCCCGCCGCGATTCAGGCGTCGCGGTCGGAGGGCATGCAGACCTTCAACCAGGCGCTCGTCGACCTCGTGAAAGCCGGCAGGATCGAAGAAGCCGAAGCCTTGCGAGTCTCGCCCAAACCCGACGAATTGAAGATGAACCTGAAGGGCATCTTCTCCGGCACTTCGGGGCTGGTGGCTTGAAGCACGCCTCGTCCCGGACTCAGCGACGTTTCACTCAACTCCCCACGCGCAACCAACCCCCATCGCACCATCCGTTCAGCACCTATGGACCTCGCCGAACTCCTCCGTTACACCGTCGAGTACCGAGCCTCGGATTTGCACCTGACCGCGGGCCGGCCGCCCATGGTCCGGATCGCCGGGCGCCTGATTCCGAGCGGCTACGAAACCGAGATCACGCCTGACGAAGCGAAGGCGCTCATCTACAGCATCCTCACCGACGACCAGAAGGCGCGCTTCGAGGAAGAGCACGAGCTGGATTTCTCGATCGGCATTCCGGGCGTGTCCCGTTTCCGGGTGAACGTGTTCATGCAGCGGGGCTGCGTCGCCGGGGTGTTCCGGGCCATTGGCGAGAGCATTCCGACGGTGGAATCGCTCGGGCTGTCGGAGACGATGTGCCAGCTGGCGCTGCTGCCTCGCGGCCTCGTGGTGGTCACGGGCCCCACCGGTTCGGGCAAATCGACCACGCTCGCAGCCATGATCCAGCTCATCAACGAGCAGAAAGAGGCGCATATTGTCACGATTGAGGACCCGATCGAATTCGTGCACCCGCACCTCCGGTGTACCGTCAACCAGCGCGAGCTCGGCCACGACACGCATTCCTTTCCCCGGGCGCTCAAGAGCGTGTTGCGCGAGGATCCGAACGTGATCCTGGTGGGCGAAATGCGCGACCTCGAGACCATCGCCGCGGCGCTCACGCTCGCCGAGACCGGACACCTGGTGCTCTCAACCCTTCACACGCAGGACGCGGCCCAGACGGTCGACCGGATCATCGACGTGTTCCCGCCGTACCAGCAGGAGCAGATCCGGGTGATGCTGGCTTCGAGTCTCAAGGGCGTGGTCTCGCAGATCCTGCTGCCCAAAGCCGACGGGGAAGGGCGCGTGGCGGCCCGGGAGGTGATGGTGGTCACGCCTGCGATCTCCGCCATCATCCGCGAGGGAAAGACGCACCAGATCTACTCCGCGCTGCAGACCGGGACCAAGGAGGGCATGGTCACGATGGAGAAATCCCTGGCGGAACTGGTGGGGGCCGGCCTCATTACCGAGGAAGACGCTCTGAGCAAGGCCAATCACCCGCAGGAATTCCGGGCGTTCGTGACCCCGCGCCAGGATTACCATCTGGAAGGCGCCAACCCGAGGGGGGGACGATGAACCTCGAACTCCTCCAGCGGATCGCCGTGCTGCGTTCGATGGACGCCGCGAGCCTCGCCGAGTTCGCGAAGGCGGTTGAACCCCGCGCCTTGGGCGACGGGCAACCTGTGTTCCAGGAGGGAGACACCGGGGACGCCATGTACTTCATCGCGTCCGGGGCGGTCCGGATCGAGAAGCGGACCGGCGCGACTCCGGATGCCCAGAAGACCCTGGCGATTCTGGAGGCGGGCGACTATTTCGGCGAAATGGCGCTGCTCGACCAGCAGCCGCGATCGGCGGCCGCGGTGGCGTTGGGAGCAACCGAGTTGTTACGCCTCTCGACGGAGGCCTTCGGCGCGTTGCACGGCGGCGCGGCCCATGCAGGGCTGAGCGTGCTCTTCGCGATGATCCGCACCGCGGGGGAGCGCATCCGGCGTCTCAACGCGCAAGTGGTGGTGTACGACGAGATCGGCAAGGCGATCGGGGAGTCCACGTCGCTCGACGCCCTGCTTGACGTGGTCCTGGGGCAGTTGGTCAACGCCACGTCTGCGGACTGGGGGTTGATCCTCCTGCGCTCGCAGTTCTCCGATCGGCTCGACGTGCGCACCACGCTCAACCTCAAGTTGAGCGGCCCACAGAAGGAGGATCTTGCCGCCGCCCGGGGCTTCCTTGGGCCGGCCTTGCGGGAAGGAGCGGGTCGTTTGGTGGCCACTTCGACGGAGCCGGCCGTCGCTGACTGTGCGCGACTTGGCTTCGAGAGCTGGCCGATGTTGGTCATGCCCATCGGCGTTGAACGGCAGGACCTCGGACTGATCGTGCTCGGAGGTCATGAGGCAGCGCAGTTTGACCTGAACGACTTGAACCTCGTCCGCGGTGTGTCACGGCAGGCCGCCCAGTCCATTTTGAATGCGCGACACCGGGAGGAGGAACAGGCGCGCGCGCGGCACGGTCGCCAGTTCGTGCGATTCTGACCCTGCGAGGTCGCGCCGATGCGTCCACTGGAGCCAGAACCGGCGGAGCAGGCTTCCCGGGATCCCGGCCGCGGCGCGTCCCGGCCCATGTCGGGACGGTTTTCCCGGAAGGGCGTTCTCGATCCGTACGACCGCGTCTCCGAGGTGTTGTTCGGCCTGATCATGGTGCTGACCTTCACGGGGTCGCTGAGCGTGGCGCAGACGGGACGCCAGGACATCCGCGCGATGCTCATCGGTGCCCTGGGCTGTAATCTCGCGTGGGGGCTGATTGACGCTGTCTTTTACCTGATGAGCTGTCTCGCGGAGAAAGGGACCGGACTGAGCACGCTGCGTGCGGTCCGTCAGGCTGCCGGGCCGCAGGAGGCCCATCGCGTGATCCGCGAGGCACTGCCGTCCGCGCTGTCCGACGTCCTGCGACCCGCGGATGTCGACACGATCCATCAGCGCCTGCTCTCGCTGCCTGAGCCGGCCCGGCACGCGCGCGTGGGCATGGATGAATGGCGGGGCGCGCTGGGTGTCTTCGTGCTCGTGTTCGTTTCCACGTTCCCGGTGGTGATCCCTTTCATGGTGCTGAGCGACGTCCGGACGGCGATGCGGTTCTCGAACGCCATCGCCATGGCCATGTTGTTTGTCACCGGGATGATCTTTGGCCGACTGGTCGGACGTCGGCCGTGGGTGACCGGGATCGCGATGGTCTTGCTGGGGGGCGCGCTCGTCGCATTGACCATGGCCTTGGGAGGATGAGGCTGACAGCAAGCCAAGCTGTGTATGCCGCTTCGGCGGTGCTGGCCGCCGCCTCCCTCAAGGGGGAGCCTCCGCCGACGCCTTCCGAGCCCTCAAACGGCCCTGCGGTTCCGTTCGAGCACACGGAGCCCGGTGCGGTTCCGTGGGAGTTCGGGGCTTCGGCTTACTTGTACTTCGTTCCGGAAGCCCGGAACTACGCGCAACCCACGGTCACGGCGGACCGGGGTGGGCTGCACTTGGAGGCACGCTACAATTACGAGGCCTTGGAAACCGGCTCGGCCTGGATTGGCTGCAACCTGGCTGGCGGGGAAGGGCTGACTTGGGAACTCACGCCCATGTTGGGCGGCGTGGTGGGAAAGAGCATGGGCGTGGCTCCGGGTGTCTCGGCCACGCTCGGCTGGTGGCGGCTTGAGCTTTCCGCCGAGGGCGAGTACATGATGGATGTGGGGGATCGCGAGGGGTCGTTCCTCTATGTGTGGTCGGAGCTGACGCTCACGCCGGTGGAGGGGTTTCGATTGGGAGTCGCGGTCCAGAGGACCCGGGCGTACCAGAGCGAACTCGACATCCAGCGCGGGGTTGTGGCTGGATTCACTTACAAAGCGTTGGACTTGAGCGCGTACGTGTTTGATCCGGACAAAGCGGAGCCCACGGTCGTGGTTGCCGTGGGGGTGAGCCTCTGAAAGGTGAAGGTGCCCGGGCAGCCGGAGTTCAGACGGGCGGGCTGGCTCGTTCGCCTTTCACATCACGCGGCGTGCTCGCCGCGACTGAAGTTGTGGATGCCTGCGGCATCCGCCGCGACCCTGGTCACCGCGGGGTACGCTCGGAGCATGGAAATACACGCCTGATGAAGATTACCATTGTCGGTGCCGCCGGCGGCGAAGTCACCGGGTCGGCTTACTACGTTCAAACCAGCCAGGGCCGTGTGCTCGTGGACTGCGGGCTCTTTCAGGGCGGACGCAAGTCGGAGTCCCTCAACCGGCCGCCCACCGGCGCCAGGCAACGCCTCGATGCCGTTCTGCTGACGCACGGGCATCTCGATCATACCGGCCGGCTGCCCTTGCTCGCCAAACGCGGGCACACCCCCCCGGTGTTTGCCACGCCGGCCACGATCGAAATGACCGCGTTGATCCTGAGGGATTCGGCACGCATCCAGTTGGCGGATTCCGAACGCAGGAACCGCAAACGGCAGCGTGCCGGGGCGCCGCTCGATGAGCCGCTTTACACCCCGGAGCACGCCGAGGCGATCATCCAGCGACTGAAGCCGGTTCCTTACCAGGAGGCGGTTCCGGTGGCGCCCGGGATCCAGGCCATCTTTGCTGAGTCAGGCCACATGTTGGGGTCCGCCAGCATCCAGCTCATCGTGCAGGAGGACGGACGCGAGAAGCGGGTCGTGTTCTCGGGTGACCTGGGTCCGCGCAGCGCCCCCATCCTCCGGGAATTCGAGCCGTTCAAGGAGGCGGACCTTGTGTTCCTGGAGTCGACCTACGGGGACCGCGATCACCGGCCCTTTGACGAGACCGTGGCGGAGTTCGTTTCCATCGTCGTCGAGGCGGTCGGGAATCGGGGCAAGATCCTGGTTCCCACCTTCGCGGTGGGACGCGCCCAGCTGCTGACCAGCCTGCTCGCCTGGATGTTCCGAAACAAGAAGGTGCGTCCGTTCCCGGTGTTCCTGGACAGCCCGATGGCCATCGAGGCCACGCACATCTACACCCGGCACCGGGAGCTGTTCGACGACGCCATGCTCAAGTTCATCGCACACCGTCCGTTGCGGGCCGACCTCAAGACCATGAAGCTCTGTGTCACGGCCCAGGACTCGCGCGAGATCAATGACGTGCCGGGGCCCTGCCTGGTGATGGCGGGCGCCGGCATGTGCAATGCCGGCCGTATCCTTCACCATCTCCGGCAGAATCTGTGGCGACCGGAAACCCACGTGATGATCGTGGGCTATCAGAGTCACGAGTCGCTGGGACGCCGCCTGGTTGATGGCGCCAAGAAGGTGAGCATCCACGGTGAACAAGTGGCCGTCGCCGCCCAGGTCCACACGCTCGGCGGGTTCAGCGCTCACGCAGGCCAGAGCGACCTCATGGCATGGTTCGATGTGATCGCGCCGAGCCGGCCCCAGGTGATCCTGACCCACGGAGAAGACGGTCCGCGGCAGGCCCTCGCGGGCCTCATTCGGCAGCGTACGGGGTTGCGCTCTCATCTGCCGGGCTTGGGCGAGGTCGTCGAACTCTGAAAACTGCACTCTCATACTGATATGCACATTACGGTCCTGGGCGAGCCGCGGTTCGCCTCCCCCATACGCCGCACCGTCAGCGATGACTTGCGGATCCCGGAGCAGATCCTCCTCGAAGGCGGCCGGCCGCCCGATTCGAACCTGACATTCGAGCTGGCCGGACCGCGGGAGAAGCTGTTCTTCGAGCCCCAGAAGACCCGGGCCGGCATCGTAACCTGTGGCGGGCTTTGCCCCGGTCTAAACAACGTGATCCGTTCCGTCTTCCTCGAACTGCAGCATGCCTACGGCGTCTCCGACATACTCGGTTTCCAGGGCGGATACCAGGGGCTCGACCCCTCGCGCAGTCCCGAACCGATCCGCCTCGATTCCCCTTTCGTGGACGCCATCCACAAGGAAGGGGGGACCGTGCTGGGCACCTCCCGGGGGCCGGTCGATACCGGGGTCGCCGTGGACAATCTCATCCGGCGCGGCGTGAACCTCCTTTTCACCATCGGCGGCGATGGCACCCAGCGGGGCGGCCATGATCTCTTCCGGGAAGCGCAACGCCGCGGGCATCACCTCGCGGTCGTGGGCATTCCCAAGACAGTCGACAACGATGTGGCCTTCGTCGCCCGGTCGTTTGGTTACCTCACCGCGGTCGAGGAGGCAGCCAAGGTGCTGCACCGGGCGCATACGGAGGCCCGCAGCGTGCACAACGGCATCTCCCTCGTGAAGCTGATGGGACGCGAGGCGGGATTCATTGCGGCCGGAGCCACCGTCGCCAGCCAGGATGTGAACTTCACGCTGGTTCCCGAAGTGCCGTTCCGGTTGGAAGGGGAGCGTGGCTTTCTGGTGGCGCTGCAGGAGCGGTTGCAGCGCCGGGACCATGCGGTGGTGGTGGTGGCCGAGGGGGCAGGGCAGAGTTTGCTCGAAACCGACGAAGGCCAGCGGGACGCCTCTGGCAACCTCAAGCTCAAGGACATCGGCCCTTTCCTGCGCGACCGGATCGAAGCGCACTTCAAGGCCTGCAACATCCCTCTGGTGATGCGCTACTTCGACCCGAGTTATCTGGTCCGCAGCAGCCCCGCCAATGCCGAGGACGCGATTCTCTGCGACCTGTTCGCACGCCACGCCGTGCATGCGGCGATGGCGGGCAAGACCGGGCTCGTGATTGGCTTCCTTCACGACAAATTCATCCATGTGCCCATCGAGTTGCTCACGGGTCGGAAGAAGCGACTCGATCCGGAGGGGTTTACCTGGAGTGCGGTGCTGGCCGCGACGGGCCAACCGGAGACCTTCGAGTAGGAGCCATGGAGCGTTCCGACGAACCAGACCGTGAAGGCGCCAACGCGAGCAGTGGGCGGTTCAGGCGGAGCATTGACGCCAAACGGTTGAGCGCGCTTTGGGGCCATGAAGCTGCCACCTCAGGTAGGGCGCGCAGTCCTCGGTGGGCCGAACTCGGCGGGCAACGGAGTGCCCGCCCTACCTTGGGGGTGGCGTTCGTGATTTCCGAATCCGCCATCCGAGCTGATCCATGATTACCACCGCGGTTTTCGATACCAAACCGTATGATCGTGAGCCGCTGCTCCAGGCGGCGGAGGGCTCCGAGATCGGCTGGCGTTTCCTGGAGTTTCGTCTTACCCGGGAGACGGCACCGCTGGCGCGTGGCGCCCAGGCGGTGTGTGTGTTTGTGAACGACCAGGTGGACCGGGCCTGCCTCGAACTCCTGGTTGCCGAGGGTGTGAAACTGGTCGCGCTGCGGTGCACCGGCTTCAACAACGTGGACCTCGAGGCCGCGAAGGGGCTGGGGGTTGCCGTGACGCGCGTCCCCGTCTACTCGCCCTACGCCGTCGCAGAGCATGCCGTGGCTCTGTTGCTCACGCTGAACCGGAAGATCCACCGGGCGTTCAACCGCGTGCGGGAACTGAACTTCTCGCTCTCGGGCCTCGTGGGGTTTGACCTCCACGGCAAGACCGCGGGCATCGTGGGCACGGGGAAGATCGGGCGGATCGTGGCGCAGAGCCTTGGGGGCATGGGCATGGAAGTCGTGGCCTACGATCCGTTCCCGAACGCCGATTGGGCGGGCTCCGCCGGAGTCAAGTACGTCGACGCCCCGACGCTGGCGCGGATCAGTGACGTGATCTCGTTGCACGTTCCGTTGACACCCGAAACGAAGCACCTGATCCGGCGGGAGACGCTCGACCTCATGAAGCCAGGTGTGATTCTCATCAACGTCAGCCGCGGCGGCTTGATTGACACCGCCGCGCTCATCCAGGCGCTCAAGAGCGGGAAGCTCGGCGGGGTGGCGTTGGACGTGTACGAGGAGGAGGAGGGCATCTTCTTCGAGGACCTCTCCGGCCAGGTCTTGCAGGACGACGAACTGGCGCGGTTGTTGACCTTCCCCAATGTCCTGATCACGTCGCACCAGGCCTTTCTCACCCGTGAAGCGCTGGCGGACATCGCCGGCACCACCGTCGCCAACCTCAAGGCGCTGGGCGCGGGAACGTCATTAGTCGAAGGCTCCGTGTTGACCTGAAGGCCGCTCCACCATGCCACGTCCCACCATGCTCCCGAAAAACAAGACGAAGATCGTTGCCACCATCGGGCCGGCGTCCGATTCGCCCGAAATGCTGGCGCGCCTGATCCGCGCCGGTCTGAATGTGGCCCGTCTGAATTTCTCCCACGGCAACTTCGAGGAGCATGCACGCCGGATTGCGCGGGTTCGGGAGGCGGAGCGGGTGACCGGGCGGCGGGTGGCGATCATGGCCGACTTGCCGGGGCCCAAGATGCGGCTGGGCAAGATTCAGCCCGAGCCCGTGGAACTCGAGCCCGGAGCGACCTTCACGCTGACCACGGAGGAGGTCGTGGGCGATTCCCGCCGTTCCTCCATGAGTTTTGAGCGGCTTCCCGAGGTCGTCAAACGCGGTGACCGGCTATTTCTGAATGATGGCCTGGTGCAGTTGCTCGTGGAGAAGGTTGCCGGCTGCGAGGTGGTCTGCCGGGTCGAAGTCGGAGGCGAACTCCGTTCGCGCAAAGGCCTGAATCTCCCCGGAATCGATCTCGGGATCAGCGCCTTTACGGAGCACGACCTCGCGTGCCTCAAGTTCGCGATCGCCCAGGGCGTGGACGCTGTCAGCCAGTCCTTCGTCGAGACCGCGGCCGATGTCGAGGCGGTTCGTGAGGCCGCCCGGAAGCTGGGCGCCCACCCCTTTGTGATCGCCAAGATCGAGCGGGCGGACGCTTTGCGGCACTTCGACGAGATCCTCAAGGCGGCCGACGGCATCATGGTGGCCCGCGGGGACCTCGGCGTCGAAGTTCCGATCGAGGAGATGGCGATCCTGCAAAAGCAACTCATCGCCAAGGCCAGCCTCGCTGGCAAGCCCGCGATCACGGCCACCCAGATGCTCGAGTCCATGACCAACAGCCGGCTCCCGACGCGCGCGGAGTCGACCGACGTGGCCAATGCGATCCTCGATGGCACGGACGCCATCATGCTCTCGGGCGAATCCGCGATGGGCAAGTTTCCCGAGGAATCCGTCGCCATGCTGGCCCGCATCGCCGCCTACACCGAGGCGCACCGCCCGCCGACACGACTTGAAGACCTGAGAGCCGTCGCGCGCGAGCACGGGCCGAACTCCGCCGCCGAGGGGATTGCGCTCGTGGTGGAGAACGCCCTCGGGACCGTGCCTTGTGCCGCGGTGTTCGTACCCACGCGCACCGGGACCACGGCCCGGATGATCTCCCGGTTCAATCCCGCGGTCTGGATCGTGGCGATCAGTCACGATCCCGCGGTTTGCCAGGGACTTGCCTTCTCGTATGGCGTGCAGCCGTTGCTGGGGGACAGTGAGCCGGAGGACTGGCGCCAATTCGCGCACGACTGGCTCGCCGAACACCAGATCAGCGGAAGCATCGCGATGCTCGTGGCGGGGCCTTCGGTGAAAAACCCGGCGGCCAATCACCGCATTGAGTTTCTGCGGGTGGGCAAGGCCGGCTCCCCGGCTGCAAACCCGGTCCCGGGCAACCTCCTCACCGGAGCGCGCCTCCCCGGCTCCTGATCGTTCCGGGGCCCGGCTCTCGAGGGGAACACCGTCCCGCCGGTGGGTCCCGGCGTGAAGGGAACCTCGTACCGAACTGCTCGCCCATGCCGCGGCCGAGGGACCGGCCGCGGTCCCAACCACCTGGGAATGCCCTGCGTCCCGCCCCGTCCACTCTCCGACGTTGCTGAGGACCGGGCCGGGGGAGTAGGATGACCGCAGTAACGAGCGGCGTCACAAACCGCCTCGAGTTCACCAAATCGTCAAGCAACATGATTGTCACCACGGATCAACTCTTCAAAGTGGCCTACGGCAGGTACGCCGTCGGCGCCTACAACATCAACAATGCCGAGCAGGCGATGGGCCTTTTCAAGGGCTGCCTCGCCAGCCAGGCGCCCTTCATCATCCAGATCTCGAAAGGGGCACGGAAATACACCGACAAGCGCATGCTCGAGGCGATCATTCGCGCTGCCGAGCAGATCTTCCCCGACGCCATCTTCGCCGTGCACCTGGACCACGGTGATGAGGAAACATGCTATGACTGCATCGATTCAGGGTTCTATAGCTCAGTGATGATCGACGCCTCCCACGAGCCCTTCGAACAGAATATCGCCATCACCAAGCGCGTGGTGGACCGCGCCCACGCCAAGGGCATCAGCGTCGAGGCCGAACTCGGCATGCTCGGCGGCGTCGAAGAGGACATCAAAGTGGACGAGGGCCACGCCTGCCTCACGAACCCGGACGAGGCGGTGGAATTTGTGAAGCGCACCGGTTGCGATTCCCTCGCGGCGGCCATCGGCACGAGCCACGGCGCCTACAAGTTCAAAGGCCAGCAGTCGCTTCACTTCGAGGTGATCGAGGCCATCCAGAAGCGGCTTCCCGGAACGCCCATTGTCATGCACGGCAGCTCCAGCGTCCCGAAGGAGGAAGTCCGGCGCATCAACGAAGCCGGAGGCAAGCTCGACCCCAGCGCCTGCGGCGTGAACGAGGAGGAGTACCTGCCCGCCGCCAAGCTGGGCGTCACCAAGGTCAACATCGACACCGACGGCCGCCTCGTCTGGACCCGCGTTCACCGCGAGTTCTTCCGGGACAAGCCCTCCGAGTTCGACTTCCGGCCGCCGGGCAAGGTCTTTATTGACGAATACGCCAAGTTCATCGCCCACAAGAACGGCAAGCTCGGGTCCGCGTCCCAGCTGCCCAAGGTGCGCGCCGCGGTGTCGGCGCCGGGGGCGGAGACCAGCCGCCTGGCCCGCGAGCTGTGGGAGAAGGCGGGTCGTCCCGCCGGCCGCGACCTCGAGTTCTGGTTGGAGGCCGAGTCCCGCCAGCATCGTGCGGCGTGATTCACGACTCGAGCCCGGCCCCGCATCCCTATCGCCTTGCCCTCACCCATGGCCTCGCCAAAGAAGTTGGTACGTCGCCTGCCGCCGGAGGTGCTCTCCGAGCACGGCACCCGTACCGGTCTGAGTGTTGCCGATCTCAAGCGCTCGTTCCTGGACAACCTGTTTTGCGGGTTGGGACGCACGCCGCGGGCGGCAACGCGCCATGATGCCTACGTGGCGCTCGCCATGACGGTTCGGGACCGAGTTCTCCAGCGGGGCGTGCGCACCCTGGAGACCCAGGTGGAACAGGATGCCCGGGCCGTGGCTTACCTCTCCGCGGAGTTTCTTCCGGGGCCGCACCTCGAGAACAACCTGTTGAACCTCGGGATCACCGAGGAGACGGGACAAGCCCTGCGCGAGCTGGGTCTGGATTTGGCTGAGTTGATCGAGCAGGAGGAGGAGCCGGGCCTGGGCAATGGCGGCCTGGGCCGGCTCGCCTCCTGTTATCTGGATTCGCTGGCCACGCTCGAAATCCCGGCGGTCGGTTATGGCATCCGCTATGAGTTCGGGATCTTCGACCAGGTGATCAAGGATGGCTGGCAGGTGGAGATCACCGACAAGTGGCTCCGGTTTGGAAATCCGTGGGAGATACCGCGGCCGGAGGTTGCTTACGACGTGGGCTTCGGCGGTCGTACGGAGGCGTTCACCGACGCCCAGGGTCGATACCAGGTCCGCTGGGTCCCTGAACACGTGGTGAAAGGCGTGGCTTACGACACCCCGATCCTCGGCTGCCGGGTGGGAACCTGCAACCGGCTGCGTCTCTGGAAGGCCGAGGCGGTGGAGTCGTTCGACTTCGCGGCCTTCAACCACGGCGACTACTATCGCGCCGTGGAGGACAAGCTGAGTTCGGAGAACATCACCAAGGTGCTCTATCCGAATGACGATGTGATCCAGGGCAAGACGCTGCGGCTCCAGCAGCAATTTTTCTTCGTGAGCTGCTCGTTGCGGGACATGATCCGCCTCCACCAGCTCATGGATCGCCCGCTCGAATCCTTCCACGAGAAATGGGCCGTCCAGCTCAACGATACGCATCCGGCCGTGGCCGTGGCGGAGCTCATGCGCCTGCTGCTGGACGAACACGGGATGGCCTGGGACGCGGCATGGAGCGTCACCGGAAAGGCCCTGGCCTACACCAATCATACGCTCCTGCCGGAGGCCTTGGAGAAGTGGCCTGTGGACCTGTTCGGACGCCTCCTGCCGCGGCACCTGGAGATCATCTACGAGATCAACCGGCGCTTCCTCGACGAGGTCCGGGCGCGGTTTCCCGGCGATGACGCCCGGGTCGCGCGGATGTCTCTGATTGACGAGACCGGAGGCCGGTTCGTCCGCATGGCCCACCTGGCGGCCGTGGGGAGCCATCGCATCAACGGGGTGGCACAGTTGCATTCCGAACTGCTGCAGAAGACGGTGCTGCGCGACTTCGCCGAGATGTGGCCCGAGCGGTTCTGCAACGTGACCAACGGCGTCACCCCGCGACGCTTCGTGGCGGTGAGCAATCCGCCGCTGGCGGCGCTGGTGACCGGTCGCATCGGGGACGGCTGGTTGCGGGACCTCGACCAGTTGCGTCGGCTTGAACCGCTCGCCGACGACGCCGCTTTCCAACAGCAGTGGCGCGAGGTCAAGCTGACCGCGAAGCGTTGCTTGGCCCGGCTCCTGGAGCAGCGCACGGGAGTCCGCGTGGACCCGGAGTCCCTCTTTGACATCCAGGCGAAGCGGCTCCACGAGTACAAGCGCCAACACCTGAACGTCCTCCACATTCTCACCCTTTACCTGCGGCTCAAACGCGAGCCGGAAGTGGACCTGGTCCCGAGAACGTTCATCTTTGGAGCCAAGGCCGCCCCCGGATACTACCTGGCGAAGCTGATCATCAAGTTGATCAACGCCGTGGCCGCGGTGGTGAACGAGGATCCGGATGTGCGCGGACGTCTCAAGGTCGTGTTCTTCCCCGATTATAACGTCAAGAACGCCCAGTATATCTACCCTGCCGCCGACCTTTCGGAGCAACTCTCCACGGCAGGGATGGAGGCCAGCGGCACCGGCAACATGAAGTTCGCCCTCAACGGCGCCCTTACCATCGGCACGCTGGACGGAGCGAATGTGGAGATGCGCGAAGAAGTCGGCCCTGAGAACTTCTTTCTCTTCGGTCTGACGGCCGGGGAGGTCGCCGATCTGAAGCGCCGGGGTTACCGGCCGCAGGATGTCTGCGAGCGTGACCCGATGCTGCGTCAGGTGATCGACTACATGGCTTCCGGAGCCCTCGCCGGCGGTGACACGCGCCTGTTTCAACCGTTGGTGGACAACCTGCTTTGGCACGACCCCTTTTTGGTGCTGGCGGACTATGCGGCGTACATCCGCTGCCAGGAGATGGTCAGTATGTTATGGCGGAGTCCGGTGGCCTGGACACGAAGCGCCGTTTTGAATGTGGCGCGGATGGGCAAGTTTTCCTCCGATCGATCCATCCGCGACTATTGCGAACAGGTATGGAAGGTTCGCGCGGTGGCGGTAACATCGTGAGAAGGACGCCGTCCGCAGATGCAAGTCGTGATGGGATTCCGGGGACGGAGAGGCGCTTGTGAAAGGCGTCGGTTTCCTCACGTCAAGATACGAGTGCTTGCCACGTACCCTTCAGAGAGTTAGGATACGCCCATGAACTTGACGCAACTCACCTCCGCGGATCTCAAACGGCTCGCAAGTCTTCTCGACGAAAAAGAAGCCTTGCAGGCCAAGATTGCCCGGATCGACGCCCAGCTTGGCTCATTTGATTCAGGCAAACCCGGCCCGGCACCAGAGCCCGCCCGAAAACCCGTTCCGGGCAAACGCCGAGGCCGGGCGGCCACCGGCAGTCGCGGCGCGGGCGGTCGCGCGCGGCGCGGAGAGCTGAAGTCCGCGATTCTCGAGCTGATCCGGGGCGCGGGTCCTTCCGGGGTCAGCGTGAAGGACATCGCGGGCCGGCTCGGCTCGACCTATGGCCGAGTCTTCACGTGGTTCTATACGACTGGCAAGGACATCAAGGAAATCAAGAAAATGGCTCCCGGGATCTATGGCTGGACCGGCAATGGAGCCGCCAAGAGCCCCGCGCCGGCCCCGAAGCCTGCGGCCCCGAAGGCAGCCGCGCCCGCCGCCACCCCGAGCCCCGCTCCTGCGAAGTCACGCGGCGGCAAGCGTGCCAAGCCCGGCCAGTTCAAGGACTCCGTCATCGAGGCCGTGAAGAGCGCCGGCAAGTCCGGGATCAACGTCAAGGACATCGCCAGCAAGCTGGGGCTGGATGCGCAGCGGATTTATGTCTGGTTCAACGCCACCGGCAAAAAGGTGAAGTCCATCAAGAAGGTGGCGCCGGCGACCTACGCCTGGGCCGGTTGACCGCCTGCAGGTTTACACCGCGATGTTTCCCGGCCGGGTTGAGAGCCCGGCCGTTTTGCTTTCCGCAAGGGGACGGTCGTCGGGTGGCGGAGTGATACTCGCCCCCCGACCGCCGGCAGTTCGGAGGTTCGCATCTCGTGAAAGCCGCACGACCTCCCGCGGCACTCCTCGCGCATTGCACGTTCGGAGCGGCCGGTGTTTCATCGGGCCATGACGACCCTCCGTTCCACGCCGAGGCTCACCCGGCGCGTTCAGTCCCTTTCCTTGTGGTGGTTGATCCTGATCGGGGTTGTGGCCGTTGCCCGGCTGACCGCCGGGACATGGCACGTCGGTACCCCCATGGTCACCTACTGGTGCGGCCCGACCATGACCGATACGACGGCGGAGCAGATGAAAGAGGGCGGCTGGAATCTGGTCTGGTGCGGGGAGAGTGAACTGGACGTCGTCCATCGCCACGGGATGCGAGGCCAGTTGACCGATGGCCTGCTCACCCCGGCGACCCTCGACAACGCGGAACAGCGCCAGAAGCTCGATGCGCTCATCGCCCGCGTGAAACCGCACCCGGCGCTTTACGCCTATTTCCTGCGCGACGAGCCAAGTGCCGCGGACTTTCCGGGGCTGGGTCGCCTGGTCGCCTACTTGCGGGAGCGCGATCCGGACCACTTGGCGTACATCAATCTCTTCCCCACTTACGCCACCAACCAACAACTCGGAAACCAGGGCGATGTGGTCACGGCGTATCGCGAGCATTTGCGTCAGTTCGTGGACGTGGTGAAGCCGGCCCTGATCAGCTACGATCACTATCAGTTCTCCGTGAAGGGGGACAATGACCAGTATTTCCTGAACCTGGCCCTGATCCGCCGCGCCGCGCTGGACTCCGGCCTGCCTTTCCTCAACATCGTCCAGGCCTGCACCTGGACTCCCTCGATGCGCGTTCCCACGCCCGATGAGATGCGTTACCTCGTCTACACGACCCTCGCCTATGGCGCCCAGGGAATCTCCTATTACGTGTATGCGTGTCCAAACCACCAGGGGGCCATCGCGGCCGCCGACGGGACACCGACCCCGCTTTACCACGCGTTGAAGACGCTGAACCGGGAGTTTGTGGCCATCGCTTCGGAGTTGCAGGGGCTGCAGTCGATATCCGTGCTTCATGCGGGAATGCACCCGCGGGGCACGGAGCCCTGGAATGCAGATGCCCCTTTCGCCCTGGATCCTCCCACGGGTTCCATGGAATACCGGCCACCGGAGCGGGTGCGCGGCGCGGTGCTCGGAGTGTTCGGGAAGGTCGCCCCGGGGGGTGCGCCGGCGAAGGTCAGCCATGCCGTTGTGGTTAATTTGGATTACCAGAGCGCGGCGGTCCTTCGACTGAAGGCCGAAAAGCCCATGGAGGTGTTCGATGCGGGTACGGGCACCTGGGGCGCTGCGGCAGGCACGAGCGTGTCGCTGCCGCTTGCCGGCGGGGGAGGGCGCTTGATCCGTCTCGCCCAGTGAGCGGGCGGGGAAGGTGAGGGGGAGCCACCGGCGACGGTGGTTCGCGGGCTGTCTGGAACTCAGGGCGAGCGAGGGGGCGGCCCGGTTCCGTCGCAAAAGACTTGAGATTTGGCCCGGTTTCGAGCCTCTTGACGCCCGGCGCACCGGCTCGGACCGGGCGACACGGTTATGGCTTACGTTGACTTTGTTTCCGCGATTCACCGGAAGACCAAGCGCGATTACCTCGCGCGCGTAAACGAATTCCCAAAGGCGGAGGCCGCCCGGCGGGCCCGGCAGTGGGGGTATGACTATTGGGATGGCGACCGCCGGACCGGGTATGGCGGCATGCGATACGATGGCCGCTGGCGGGTCGTCGCCGACGCGATGGCCAGGCACTACCGGTTGAAAGCGGGCGACCGCGTCCTGGACGTCGGTTGCGGCAAGGGATTTCTGCTCTACGACCTGACGCAGGCGGTCCCGGGAATCGAGGTGTGCGGTCTGGACATCTCCAGCTACGCCCTGGAGAACGCCAAGGAAGAGGTGCGGCCCTTCCTGAAGGAGGGGCATGCCCGGGAATTGCCGTTTCCCGAGGCGCACTTCGACCTGGTCCTCTCCATCAATACGCTCCACAACCTGTATTGCTACGACCTCGAGAAGGCGTTGCTCGAAATCCAGCGCGTGGGACGGGAACACCGCTACCTTTGTGTGGAGTCCTATCGCAATGAAGAGGAGAAGGTGAATCTGCTTTACTGGCAGCTCACGTGCGAAGGGTTCTACACCCCCGAAGAATGGGCCTGGTGGTTCCAGAAATGCCGGTACACCGGGGATTGGTCTTTCATCTACTTCGAATAGCCGCCCTGCCGCTATGGAGGCTCAGACACGCGAAGCGCAGTATCAGTTCCTGCTCGAACTCGAGCAAGGGGAGGGGCTCGAGTCCCTGGGCCTCATGAGCAGCCAGGTGTGGCGGGATGATCCCCGCCGGCTCCTGTTCGTGCTGGCGAGGTACAAGTTTGTCGCCAAGATGTTCAGCGGCATGGGGAAGGTCCTCGAGGTCGGATGTGCCGACGCGTTTGGGACCCGGATCGTCCGCCAGGAAGTACCCGAGGTGGTGGCCACCGATTTCGACCCGGTCTTCATCGAACGCAACCAGGCGCGGGTGAGTTCAAAGTGGCCGATCCGGTTCCAGACTCATGATATGTTGGCGGCGCCGCTCGCCGAGGGCTTTGACGGCGTCTATGCCGTGGACGTGATCGAGCACATCCCCGCGGAATCGGAGCAGCGTTTCCTGGGCAACCTGGCGGCTTCCTTGCAGCCGCACGGCGCCTGCCTGCTGGGGACTCCGTCGCTTCAGTCCCAGGCTTACGCCTCCCCACCCAGCAAGGCCGGACACGTGAACTGCAAGGACGGACCCGGGCTCCGGCAGTTGATGGGGCGGTTCTTTCACAACGTCTTCCTCTTCTCGATGAACGACGAGGTGGTCCATACCGGCTTTCCGCCCATGGCGCATTATTTGTGGGCCTTGGGATGTCACCGGAAAGCGCCGTGACGGAATCTCTGCTGATCGTCGGTGCGGAAGGCACGCTCGGCAGCGGCTTGGTGGACCGGTGTCGGCGTGAGGGCGTCCCGGTTAAGGGGACGATGCAGCATCCGGGCGTGGATTTCCCTGGCGCCTGGCGGCTCGATCTGACCGAGCCGTTGAATGGGTGGGCGCCTCCCGCCTGCAGCGCCGCGGTGCTTTGTGCAGCGATCACCAGCCTGGAGGCATGTCGCCGCGATCCCGAGGCAACCCGCCTGGTCAACGTCACGCAAACGCTCGCAGTCGCTGAGCGCCTCAACCGCGCCGGCGTGTTTGTGGTCTTCATCTCGTCGAACCTGGTGTTCGATGGTTCGAAGTCATGCCAGGCTGCCTCCGATCCGCTCTGTCCCCAGACCGAGTACGGTCGCCAGAAGGCGGAGGTCGAACGGGAACTGCGGCGATTCGGGGATGCCGTTGCGGTTGTGCGGCTCACCAAGGTGGCCAGTCCGCGCTGGGCGCTCGTGCGCGGCTGGGTGGAGGCATTGCGGGAGTGGCGGACGGTGGAAGCGTACGAAGACATGGTCTGCGCCCCGATCCCGGTCGAAGTGACGCTGGCGGGGCTGATGGCTGTGGCTCGAAAGCGACTGGCCGGCGTATGGCAGTTCTCGGCTGCGACCGATGTTTCGTACGCGGATATTGCCTGCCACCTGGCGCTCGAGGTGGGAGCGGATCCGGTCCTGGTGAGGGCGACCCGTTCGCAACGCGAGTTGGTGGGTGCGGGTATCGTCGAGCCTGTTCCCCAACATACGGTCCTGGACACAAATCGCGCGGTCGCGGAATTGGGATTGCGGTTTCCACCGCCGCTCGAGGCTGTCAGTGCTCAGTTCATCAGGGGAGGAACCGAAGGATGTCCTTAACCAACCCGCTCGGTTCCCTCGCGTGCCACGCGTGTGGGTCGGGTGATCTCGTGACGGCTCCCAAGTACGCTGACTTCTGTCGGGTCACTTCGGACTGCAAGCCGTGGCCAGCGGGTGGAGTGCTCGCAAAGTGTGGCCATTGCGGTCTGGTCCAAGCCGCGGTGACGAGCCGGTGGGAGCAGGAAGCCGCCGAGATTTACCGACAGTACACGATTTATCACCAGAGCGGCGGGGCGGAACAGAACGTCTTCGACCGCCGCACCGGGGCGCCGAGTCCCCGGTCGGCGCGCCTCGTGCAGGCCTTGCAGAAGGCGGTGGCGTTGCCCCCTGCGGGCCGCTTGCTCGATATCGGGTGCGGCAATGGCGCCTTCCTATCGGCCTGGAGTCGGCTGGTTGGCGGCTGGACGCTCTGTGGGTCGGAGGTTTCGGGGTCCCATCGGGCCGTGGTGGAGGCGATCCCGGGTGTCGAAGGTCTGTTCACTTGTCCGGTGGAGGAAATCCCCGGCGAGTTCGACGTGATTTCGATGGTCCACGTGCTGGAACATATCCCGGCCCCGACGGCGTTCCTGGAGCGGATTCGCCGCAAGCTGCGTCCCGGCGGCCGGCTGTTCGTCGAGGTGCCCGATTGCGAACAGAATGTTTTCATGCTGCTGGTCGCTGATCACTGCTCGCACTTTTCTCCCACGCTGCTGGCTGCGGTGGTGCAGGGCGCGGGATTCGAGGTGATGCAGAGCGGGTCGGGCTGGGTGGCCAAGGAAGTCAGTCTCGTTTCACGGAAGGCGAACTCCGCCTGCAAGTTCGTGGGAGCGGACGCCGTGGCGTATAGTTCATCCCGGGTCTTCGCCGGCTGGGAGCGGCTCTCGTCCGTGGTGAGGAAGGTGGAACCACTCGTGAGCCGACCGGCGTTCGGTTTGTTCGGGACTGCCATCGCCGCCACGTGGTTGGATGCGCAGACCCAGAGACGTGCCGAGTTCTTCGTCGACGAAGATCCCAATCGAATCGGCAAGTCGCACCTGGGGCGGCCTATTCTCGGCCCGGACGCGCTGCCGCGGAACGCGACGGTCTTTGTGGCCTTGCCGCCGCCACTCGCGGACGAGGTGGCGGCGCGGCTGCGGCGGCTTGATCCGCAGGCCGAAGTGGTCACGCCGGACTAGCCGAAGCACGAGGCTCAAGCGAACTGCAATATCATGAAGGCGGCCGTCTTTCTCGATCGCGACGGCGTGTTGGTCGAGGACATCAACCTGATAACGCGTTTCGACCAGCTTCGGCTGTTGAACGGCGTTCCCGCCGCCCTGAAACGCCTGCACCAGGCGGGGCGCGCGTTGGTTGTTGTAAGCAACCAGGCGGCCGTGGCCCGTGGACTGTTGACCGAGGAAGCGGTGCGCAGGTTGAACCAGCACCTCGAGACCCTTCTCATGAATGCTGGCGCGCCACGATTGGACGCATGGTACTTCTGTCCGCACCATCCGTCCGCGACCCTGCCGGCCTACCGGGTGGCATGCGGCTGTCGTAAGCCGCGGCCGGGAATGCTGCTTCAGGCCGCGGAGGAGCTGCAATTGGATCTGACGACCAGCACCATGGTGGGGGATCGCTGGAGTGACATCGTCGCCGGAAGACGTGCCGGTTGCCGGACAGTGCTGGTGGAGACCGGCCGGCACACCGACCCCCCGATCGAGTCGCCCGACCCGATGCCGTCCGAAGGCGTCCCCGACGCGGTTTGTGCGGGACTCCCTGAGGCTGTGGATTGGATCCTGGGAACGCCATGAAAGCGATGGTCCTCTGCGCAGGTCTCGGCACCCGCATGGGTGAACTGACGACGCACGTGCCGAAGCCGATGTTGTCCTTGGGTCAGGCGCCCATGCTGGCCTACCTGCTCGGCCATCTGCGCTCGCAGGGAGTCAGTCAGATCATGCTCAACCTGCACTTCTGTCCGGAGCAGATCCGGGCACGGTTCGGGGACGGCTCGGCCTGCGGCCTCGAGTTGAGTTACTCGGAGGAACCACGGCTTTTGGGAACCGCGGGTGGCGTCAAGAAGGTGGAGAGCTTCTTTGCGGGCGAACCTGAGCTTGTCGTTCAGTACGGAGACATTGTCACGGATGAGGATCTGCAGCCCATGGTCGTGTTTCATCGGGAGCGCCGGGCTTTGGCGACCCTGCTGGTCCATCAACGGGCGCGTTCGAACAGCGTGATCGCTCTGGATCCGGACGGCTGCATCCGCGGGTTTCTCGAACGCCCCACGGAAGCCGAGCGCGCGCAACTCTTGTCTCCCTGGGTGAATTCCGGATTGTACATCCTGGACCCGGAAATCCTGGACCTGGTTCCCGCCGATGTCGCGGTGGATTGGCCCCGCGACGTCTTCACGAGGCTTGTCGGCTCGGGGCGGCTGTTTGGGTATCCGCTGACGGGCTATCGTTGTGCGGTGGACTCGCCGGAGCGGCTGGACGAGGTCCGCGCGGCGCTGGCGTCAGGGCGTTGCCGCATCGCGCCCGTCCTTGGGGTCAAACCTTGACATTCGACATTTTGCGAGGTCGGGACGTGCGGGTTGGGTGATCCCTCGGGGGCGCGTTGTCTCCGGACTCGGAGGGCACTCCCGCGGAGTGCTCCCGAAATGTCGAATGTCAAGGTTTGACCCCAAGGACGTCCCTGCGGTGATCCGAGGGCATCAGCACTCGAGCGTCCCGGACGCGCTGATGCGTCGGCTGATCGCCAGTCAGGGGCTCTTCCGCCACTGGCAGGAGACCGACGCTTCGGCCGATCGTCCAACCGCCGGCGTGCCATTGGCCCGTGGTCTGGAAACGACCCCGTTGCGCGCCCTGCCCGAGCACTCGGTATGGACTCTGAATGTCGCCCCGGACAGCGTGTACGGAGCCGGGGTGACTTTGACTTCGCGACTTTCGGCCTCCTGCGCCTGAGCGAGGAGTTCCGCGATTGGCGGCTGGCGGTGGAAACCGTGCCGCTCGGTCTGGAAGGAGGGGAGGCGCGGTAGGCCCGGCAGAGCCTCCTGTTCGGTTCTCCGGGAATTGTCAAATGTCAAGGTTTGACCCCACGCCCGGTGCCCGGGGGCCTCACTCGACTGCTGTCCACTTGAACTCGGCGCCACTCTTGCGGGCCGGGCTTGGTCCGGTGGCGGTGACTTTCACGGGGCCGCACTCATTCGGTTTGGTGGCGAGATAGCGGTGATTGGCCAGGGACATGAGCAGGGTGTCGCCGCGCATCAAGTTGACCCATTGATAGGACTCGGCCGGTCCGGGCGGTTCTCCTGCAAGATCCTTCAGCACGGCCGCCTCGCCGACCGTCGAGACGAAGCTCCCGTTCGCAGCCTGCAAAGCCACGCGTCCATTTCCCAGATCGACCACCCGGAAGCGGACGGCGGCGCCGGCGTTTGCCGACGCGTCGGCAGGCAGGTTGACCACGACCAGGTTCTGCAGGTCCGCTGCCAGGACGCTGCCATCCGCTCCGCTGGCGAGGGTGATCGACTTCCCGAAGGGAATCACGCGTTCGAGACCGCGTGCCCGTGGTTCGTGGACGACGTAGTTGTCGAAGTCAGCGTAGCCGCCAGGCTGGCCGGTGGTGTTGAAGTGGAACAAGGCCGGACGCACGCCCTGGAAGGTTCGAAGCTGGAAGGTCATCGTAAACGGCTTGCCCAGCGGCTCGAACTCCCGTCCGTCAGCGCTCCAGCTGAAAACAGCTTCATCGGTGTCAAACTGGCACGCGACGCGAAGCCAGAGCCGCACGGGCGGATTGTCCGGACCCGATGTCGGAGGATTCGGCGAAGAGGGAGGGCCGCCTCGGCGTCCGCCGCTGCCGGTGCTGTCGAGCATCTGGAGGGTCGTGCCCGCCGCGCTCTTCGCCACGCCGATCCACGCGTAGGGCGAGCTCAGGAGCCCCAGGCCCGCGATATCCCCCGCGACCAGGCCCGTGGTGTCGAGTTCCACGGTCATGGTCGACTCAGGCCCGGGCGGTCGCTGGCAAAGGCTGTTGCGAGCCATATAGAAATCGGGGGCGGGCAGGGAATGGAGGCGGAGCAGGCCGGGTTTTTCGCTCAGTGACCACTTCGTGTCATCCGGAACGTGATTCCACTGCCAGTGCGGATTCAGTTTCCCGCGGTCGAAGTTGTCATCGTGGATGAACGAAGGCGTGGGTTCCTGGAAATGGCCGGTGTTCGGTTTGAGCCAGGTATTCGGTGCCTTGCGCAGGTTGCCCGGCAACCCGATGAGCGGGAATCCGCGGTCCCAGGTGATGGGGACCAGGGCCACCATGCGGCCGGCGCTGCCGTGGTCCGACATGATGACGCTCCACCATTCGCCCGACGGTGTGTCCACGATGCCCCCCTGATGGAGCCAGAGCCCGCGGTCGTCGGGCCGGGCCTTGAGCGGGGCGGCGGCCGTCACACCCAGGGACTCGCCCTGAACCATGCGTTCGACCTGCCAGGGCCCGTCGATCGAATCCGCGACCGCCACCATCTGGTCCACCGGTCCGCCGGGAATGGCGGACACGTCGACGTACTTGCCGTTGATCTTGTAGAGGTGGTGGCCCTCGCCCATGCGGCCGTCGAGAGCTCGCTTCGGCGCCTGGGTGTTGAACGAGCGCAGGTCGGGGTTCAGTTCCTCGATCGGATAGGGACTCTTGCCGCCGGAGATGAGGTAGATCTTGCCGTCGTCGTCGAAGAGGACCGAGAGGTCGTGGCGTCCGGGGAGTTGGTTGCGTTCCCAGGGACCCTGGATGGACTTCGAGCGGAAAACCTGCAGGCCGACTCCGTTGACATTCGAGAAGAGGTAGAACGTGCCGTCATGGTGGCGGAGGCACGGCGCCCAGATGCCGCGGCCGTAGATGTTGCCCCCTTCGAGCCGGAAGGCCGGACCGAGGTCCAGCCGGTCGGCGCAGTACCCGGCGAGTTCCCAGTTCACCAGGTCCCTGGAATGCATGAGCTGAACCGCCGGGTTCATGTGCATCGTGGTGCCGGCAAGGTAGTAGTCCTCGCCTACACGGATGATGTCAGGATCCTCGAACTCTTCGTAAAACAGGGGATTCGAGTAGGTCCCGTTACCGTTGTCGGCGGTCCAGTGCCGCAGGGCGGCGGGTGGAAGTTCAGGCGCTCCCGGAGTGGCTCCGACCGCACGTAGGGAGCTGCCCGTGAGCAGGGCGCCCACGACGAGGGGAGAGAGGAGGAATCGGTTCATCGGGTCCTGGTCTAAACACGGGCTCATGCGAATTCGGCGGGCGTCAGCGGATGGCCTTCTTCTCCACCGTCCAACCGGCCATCCGGGCGACGCCACACGGTTCGCCCTCGAACATGGCGGCGGCCAATGCGCTGCCCTGAAGCTGCCACTGGAACCATGCGGTGGCGACCGTCGCAAAATCACCGCCGTGAGGTTGAGAGTAGGTGCCGCCGTGTCCAACGTTCAGGTTCGCAACCAAGGCCGGCACCTGGTTGATCCGGCGGAAATCGTCCATGCCGTTCTTGTAGGCGATGTCCTTCTCTCCCCCCAGGATGTAGATCACTGGCGTGTGCAGCTTCTCCAACTGCGCCTTCACCAGTTTGGGCATCCCTCCCATGCCGCTGCCGGGGTTGCCCAGGATCCCGCTGTTGCAGATCATGACCGTCTTGATCCGGGTGTCTGGGGCGACCTCGAGCGCCTGCAGGCCGCCGCAAGACATGCCCGCGACCGCGATCCGGTCCACCGCCAGCTTGCCGAAGTACTGGCTCGACGGGTCACTGTTCTGGGCGATCGCCCAGTTGATTGCGTCCGTCAGCAATGCGGACTTGGTCGTGCCGCCCCGCGCTCCGCGCTGACCTTCCGCCGGCATGGGCCCGATGGCGAGGACGAGAAATCCGTGCGAGGCGATCTCGGACAGGAAGTTCACGTGCTCCCAGGGCGAATTCGCGCAGGCGCCATTGCCCCACGCGATGATGGGGAGCTTCGTTTCCGGGCCGAATCCCGTGAGATCCTTGGGGCGGAAGACGGTGTGGCTGGCCAGCGTGCGGTCGGAGGCCATCAGGGCCTTGTGAGGACCCGTGCCGCCCTCCTCGATGGTTCGAGTGGCGGTCTCCGCGGCGGGGGCGGAACCGCTCGACGACGTTTCTGCGATCGCAGACCCGCTGAGTGTGACCAGCAGCAGGGCGAGGGCGGCACCGGAAGCGGCGATTGGCCGCGGGTTCATGGGTTTTCGGTTCATCATGGATTCAGTTCGCCGCCGGCTGGGGTGCCGCGGCGGGCAGGAGTCCCGGCCGTTCGACTTCCCGGAACGGAAGACCCTGGAGATTCAACATCTGCTGGGCGTAACGCTTGCCCAGCTCCCGCAGTCCAGCGGTCGCGAAGTGCAGGCCGTCGCCGGTGCCCTTGCAGCCCTGCGACGAGATGATGTGCGCGTTGGGCACCGTCTTGGGCAGATTCGCGAGGACCACGGTGTTGAACGCCGCGCACTTGCCCTTCTCGTCCGCGCCCACCAGCTCGCCGGCAAGCAACGGGACGCGGGTGGGATCGAGCTTGAGGTCGCTCATCAGCCGGTCGTAGATGCCCTTGACCTTGTTGCACCATTGCGCGTCGTTGGGGTTGGATTCGCCTTGGTGGAGCAGGATGCCTTTGATCACGCCGTCCTGCTGCGCAAGCTTCGCCATCGCCACCAGGCGCTGGTACGGGTTGCCGTCGTACTGCCTGCAGATGTTCTTCATCCACGACGGCGCACTGCCAAGGTAGTTGGTGCAGGTGTCCCGGTCCCAGAGTTCGATCTTCGCCCCGGCCACGGACACGTTGATGACGCCGACGCGGTGCTCTGGCGGCAGGTTCGCGACGAGGTTCCGTCCGAACCAGTCCACCGGGCCGAGACTGTTCTCCTGCCGGTTGAGCGGCGGCGTGGCCACGTACCAATGGCCCTGGGTGCGGTTCAGCCGCGGCATGTCCACGGCGGCCAGCATCTGGAAGCGCGGGTCCACCTCCCCGAGGTCCTGCGCCTCGGGCCGGGCTCCGGCCTCCATGTTCGATTGGCCGAAGCAGAGGTAGATCTGGAACTTGGGATCAGGCTCCTGACCTTGGGCGAAGGCGGCATTGGAGACGAGAATCCACAGGGCCGCGATTGCAGCACGGTCGATTGCATTCATGGCTGGTGGCGGTTCACTTGAAAAACAACTGCAACGTCTCGGTCAGATAGTGCCGGGCGTTCATCCACGTGTGCCCCCCCTCGGTGACGAGGCTTTGGTGCTTGATCTGCTTTTCCTTGAGGTACTCGTCGAACGTCACGGCCTGCCGGTAGAGGAAATCGTCCCGGCCCACGCCCAGCCACAGCAGCTTGAGTCGTTGATTCGTCGTCTCCGGCGCTTCGGCGAGCGGGCTGAAGTACTTGGCGAACACTTCCGGCGTCAGATAGGCACTGTAGGAACCGATCCACGCGAACTTGTCTAGGTTCGAGAGGCCGGCGAACAACGATTGCCCGCCACCGCGTGAGAACCCGGCAATGGCGCGCTTCGTTTGCTCGGGCGAAACGCGGAATTGTCCCTCCACGTAAGGCATGATGGCGCCGACCAGCTCCTCCGTGAACGCCTGGTACATCTCGGCGGCCTGCAGGGTCGTCGGATCCGGGGTGCCGCTCATCATGTTGCCGTAGGGCATGACCACGATCATGGGCACGGCCTTGTTCTGGGCGATGAGGTTGTCCAGGATGAAGTTGACCCGGCCCACCTTGAACCAGGTTTCCTCGGTGTCCGTCGTCCCGCTCACCAGATAGAACACAGGATATTTCTCCGTGGTGTTCTGATAACCCGGCGGCGTGTATACGAGCAACGGACGCAGCCCGAACTTCGGTGACTGGTAATAGCAATGGCGAACCTCGCCGTGCGGCACGTTCTGCGCCGCGTAGATCGCCGGCTGCTCCCCCGGAATGTCCACCAGGCTGCTCTTGAAGCGTTCATTCGGGAACAGGTGCAGGTTGTTGGGGTCGGCGACGGAGACGCCGTCCACGATGAAGTGGTACGGATACAGGTTCGGCTCGGCCGGACCCAGCGTGACGCTCCAGAGGCCATTGGTGTCCGGCTTCAGTTCCTGATTGCCGCGGGTGAACTGGGTGCTGACTTCGACCTTCCTGGCGTTGGGCGCGCGGAATCGGAAGGTCACGGTCCGGTCCGGGTGGACCACGGGTGACTCGATCGGGGCCGGGCGCGGGCGCTGGGCGCTCACGCTCGACGGAAACGCGAGGCAAGAGGCTGCGACGGCAGCGAGGAGCAGTCTTGGGGTCATGCGCGGTGGTTTAGTTCTGTCGCCAGAGATTCGGCAGGAAGCGGTAGTAGAGCAGATGCCGCCAGGTGGACCAATCGTGGGCGCTGTCGCCCCCGACATAGTACTCGTGTCGCACGTTGTGTTTCGTCAGGGCGTCGTGGAGCGCGATGCAACGCTGTCCCATCCGGCCAGCGGCCTCGGCGGTTCCCTGCCCGATGAACAAATAATCCACCTTCCGGTTGACGTCCGGATCATTGAGAAAGGCGGAGAACGTCTTTTCGGCATCCACATCCCCGGCGCTCAGCACGCCGAACGAGGCGAAGAGATCGAGCGCGTTGAAGCCGACGAACATGGTATGACGGCCTCCCATGGACAATCCCGAGAGGGCGCGGCCTTTCGGATCGCGGCGAACCGAGTACTCCCTCTCCACCAGCGGCAGGACGGACTGCCGGAGTTCGTCCCCGAAGATCTTGAAGGTCAGCTCCACGTGTCTGGGGTGGTTGCGGTGAACGACCTGGTTGTTGGGGATCACGATCACCATCGGCACGGCCTTCTGCTCGGCGAGGAGATTGTCCATGATGAAGTTCGCGCGGCCGTCGTAGATCCAGTTCGACGGCAGTTCGCCGCTGCCGCCGACGAGGTAGAGGACGGGATAGGTCCTGGTGCGGTCGTAGCCGGGCGGGGTGTAAACGTAGAGCTCGCGTTCGCCCTGGGTCACCGTGGAGTGGTACACGTGGCGCGTCACCGCGCCGTGCGGCACGTTCCGCGCATCGTAGTAGGCCGGGCCGTCGCCATGCACAATGAGCTGGCTGTAGGGCGGCATGGCGGTGAACGCCGCGCAGGTGTTGTTCGGGTCGGCCATCTGCACGCCGTCCACATTGAGATGGTAGGCGTACATGTCGACCCGCAGCGGGCCAAGGGTGAGGGTCCAGATTCCATTCTCGCCCTTGCTGAAGTTGAGCGACTGCCCATTGGTGCCCAGCGCGGTCTGAATGGCGCCGCTGACGAGGCGTACCGAGCTGGCGGAAGGCGCGCGCAGGCGGAACACCACCGTCCGGTCATCGCGCACGTCCGGCGAATTGAGCGGGGCGCTGAACGGCGTGAGGTTCCCGGTGTTCTTCTGCGGGTTGTAGTCGAGGTTCACGTTGGCCTGCTGGGCGTGCGTGAACAGCGCGGTCAGCAGGCACAAACCGGGGAGGAAGTTGCGGGTTTTCATCGGGATCAATCCTGGACTGCGCGCAACAGACCGAGCCGGTACGGCAGGCGTCCGTAGTCGCCGCGGTTGTCGGCGTCGGAGATTCCCTGGTACAGGAACAGCAGATGGTCGGGATCGAGCAGCATGAGCTCGTCGTTGCTGTCCCGGACCATCTCGCCGTGGCTGACCTGGCCCGTCCAAGGTTCGACGCCGGTTTCGAAGGTCATGTTCTTGCTGCCGGCAAAGGGCTGCTCGTAAGTGTCGAGTCCCGCCACCGGATGCCACTCACCATCCAGCCGGTCCGCAATGTAAGCGCGATAGAAGCGTGTCGGGGACAGCGCCTCGACACACGTCAGGTACTTGTCCGTGCCCTTGATCTTGTAGGTGTAACTCCCCTCGAAGACGGTGGCGCGGGTGCCGCGCATGGCGATCACGGGATTGCTGAACCCCTTGGGGAACTCCGCGTAGGTGGTCCTGGTGCGGTAGAAGTTCCCGTCGTCGCCGGTGAAGAAGAGATACATATGTTCGCCGTCGCCGATGCAATGATAGTCAATCGGCAGCCGGGGCAGCGGCGTGCCCTGCGCGAGGAACGGTTGCGGCGCGCTCCAGGACTTCGGGTCATCCGGCGTTTCGCTGGTGCAGTAGGCCGGCGCCTGGGTCTGGAAGATGAAATACCACTTCTGGTGGGGCGCGAAGTAGAAGACCTCCGGGGCGCACTTGTAGCCGCCGAATGCCGGCACGGTATCCATGTAGAAGAGCTTCGCGTTGGGCGCGTCCTTCCAGTCCGCAAAGCTGAAGTACACCATGCTCCATCCGCCACGCCCGCCGCGCTGCTGGCCCTGGGCGGGCGGGTTCGGGCCGGCGTTCAGGAGTTCCGCCGCCGCGGGGCCGCTGACCATAAAGGCGGTCGCGTACACGTGCCACTTGTCCTTGTAGCGGAAGACCGTCGGGTCCTTGACCGAGTACAGGAAATGGGTGGGATCGTTCTGCGGCGCGACGAGCACGCCGGTGGATTTCCACCGGAGCGGCTTGCCCAACAAACCGGGCAGGGTGTTCGGCACGGGCGGGTGGATCTCGGGGAGCGGGCCGAGATCTGGAGCGGGTCGTCTTCCGCCCCGGACCCCGTCGGCTGGGGTGGGATTGGAGCCTGCCGCCGGGGGTGTCGCGGGAGCCGGCGCGGGGGTGTCCGCCGCCAACCCTTGGAGCGGACTGACGCTCAGGAGGGCGGCGAACGCCAGGCAGCGGGTCATGACGGTCCGGATGTGCGTCCGGTTGCCGGACGCCGTCCGGTGCACGGGTTGTCGGAATAAGTTCATAGCGGTTTGAGCAAGGATGACTGGGTTCGGCGGCTCAGCGCGCCGCTGCAATTTGGCGAGCGTGAACTCACTTCGCCCAGGCCTGGCCTTCCGGCGTGCGACGCCAGGCGAAGTAGGCGTCGAGCACCGCGAGCGCGTCGGCGCTGGGGACCGGCCCGGGCTGGGCCTGGTCCTTGAAGTACATGACCTGGCCGTCCGGCCCCGTGAAGCGGGGCCACTCAGGCAGGCCCGGACCGTTGGGGTCGCCGCGTTTGGCGAAGTTGGCCCAGTACGTGGCCACCGTCTCCGAGATCGCCAGGTCGCCCGGCGTGAGGTCCGGCTTATTGCGGTCCAGCGTCTGGAAGACGTAGGGCACGTCCACGCCGTGGGGCATGCCATGGTCGGATTGCGGCGAGCCTTCGGCGCGCTTGGGATGCTGGTCGAAGTAGTAGTAGAAGACCCGCGACTTCCCCGTCCGGGCCTGCAGCCGGGCCCAGGCCCAGGTCTGCCAGCCGAAAGCCGCGTCGCGCATGAGGTCGCGGGCCGTCTTCGGAACGCGGTCCTCGGCGACCGGATACGCCTTGAGGAGCTTGTCGGCGAAGGGACCGTAGCGCTTTTCGACGCCCGCGATGAAGTCGGCGGGGGTGCGCTCGCGGGAGAAGCTGAGGCCCTCGTCGGAGTTGTAGCCGACCAGGATGTCCACGTCGTTGTAGCGGCCCTCCTCGTAGAGCTTGTGCTGGTCGTCGGGGATTATCCAGCCGTCCACGATGGGCCAACCGCGTCCCCGCGGCAGGGCGCCGGGAGCGAGGCCGCGGAGCTTGGCCAGCGACGCCACGCCGGCGGATTGCGCGTAGGCCAGGCCTTCCTGTTCGGCCTGGGCCAGGGTCTTCATATTCTCGCCCGGGTAAGTGGTGGGCCGGGTTGGCCCGAACGAGCCGCCGCTCTGGGAAATGGCGCCGCGGAACAGGCCTTTCGCCTCCGGCGAGGCGCAGAGCATGCTGACGGCGATGCCGCCGGCGGATTCGCCGAAGATGGTGACGCGGCCCGGATCCCCGCCGAACCGGGCGATGTTCTCCTGCACCCACTTGAGTCCGGCGATCTGGTCGAGGAGTCCGTAATTGCCGGAGACCTTCCGCGGCGACTCGGCGCTGAGGTCGGGATGAGCGAGGAAGCCGAGCGGGCCGACGCGGTAATTGATGCTGACCAGCACGAGGCCTTTGCGGGCGAGGTGTTCGCCGTTGTGAACCGGGGTGGAGGTGGAGCCGCCGGCGAACCCGCCGCCGTAGATCCAGACGAGCACGGGCAGGCGATCCGCGGGAGAGGTCGCCGGGGTCCAGAGGTTGAGATAGAGACAGTCCTCGCTCACGTTGCCGCTCCCGTTCCCCTGGTAAGGGTCCGGAGCGAACTTCGCGGCGTCGCGCACGCCGTCCCACTTTTCAGCGGGCTGGGGTGGTCGCCAGCGGAGGTCGCCCACCGGCGGCGCTGCGAAGGGAATGCCGCGGTAGACGGTGAGGTCCTTCTCGACGACGCCCCGCACGAGTCCGTGGCTGGTCAGGACGGGTGGGGCGTTGGTCGGGGCGGCCGCGGCGGCTCCGCCCGCCAGCAGGGCCAGCAAAGACATCGCGAGGATCTTCATGCTCGGGCGAGGGGACACTAGATCGACTGCAGCTTCAACACGGTGACGGAATAGGCCGGGAACTCGCGGGTGAAGTCGGTGCCCAGGCCGCCGAGTTTCGCGGTGCGCGGGACGACCTTGTCCGGTGCCGTGATGGAGTTGGTGTCCTCGAGGCTGCTGGCGGACAGGGTCACGGCTTCACCTTCCGGTTTGATGCCGGGACCGCCGGCGATCTGAACGCGCACGGGTCGCGCCGAGCCGGAAATGTTGACGATCTTCAGGTAGATCAACCCGCTCTGGCTGTCGCGGGTGGCGCAGAAGAAGACTTCCCGGAGCTGCCGGGGCGGCGGCGCGGTGCCCCCGCGCGGTGCCCGCGGCTGCCACTGGCGCGTCGGAATGCCCTGCGCATCGGTGGCGAGGATCTCGTCGCCGACCATGGTGCTGAACATCATCTGGGCGTAGTACGAGGGGGATCCGTAGCTCGTCAGGGCGTCGTAGCCGATCAGGTCCGAGCTCCACTGCATCGAGCGCCCATTCCCGGTCAACTGGCTCACGTTGACGAAGAGCGGCGCGTAGCAGGACAGGAGAACGATGTCCGAGTTCCGCTCCATGCAGGTCATCCACGCCCCGTCCCCGAGCGCGCCGGACATGTTCGGCGTGGGGGAGCCGACGCGGGTGGCCCATTCCCCGGAGAAGATCTTGGTGGGGTTCGTCCGCGAGTAGGTGTCGTACCGGAACGCCTGCCCCATCATCTCCTCCATGTTGCGATAGAAGTGCTCGTCCACCAGGTCGGGCGTGCGGCTCTTCACCCACAGGCTCTCGGGTTGTTCATAGCCGGTCGAGGAAATGACCTGCAGGTGCGGGTACTTCTTCTTGATGGCATCGTAGAACTGCGCGAAGAGTCCGTCATAGGTGCCGTTGCGGTCCGGGCCGCTGCGGTCGAACCAGTCCTCGTTGCCGACCTCCACATACTGCATCTTGAACGGCTGGGGATGGCCGTCCTTCGCGCGCTGCGCACCCCACTTGGTGGTGGTCGCGTCGCCGATCAGATACTCAATCTCCTCGAGGGCTTCCTGGACGTACGGTTCGAGGGCCGGCCCTGCGGGGATGACGCCGCCCCGGCCGAGGCAGTAGCCGGCAAAGACGCCGAGCAGCGGCTCCATGTCCAGGTCCTCGCACCAGGTGGCAAATTCGAGCAGCCCGAGACCGTCGGTGGACCAGTAACCCCAGGGACTGGGATGGCCGGGGCGCCTTTCGACCGGGCCGATCGTCTCCTTCCAGTTGAAGCGCTGGTTGAACGCGTTTCCTTCGAGGTAATTGCCGCCCGGGAACCGGAGGAACTTGGGCTTCATCGCCGCCAGCCATTCCATGATGTCCGCGCGATTGCCGTTGGCGCGGTTCCTGTAGGTGGGCGGGAAGAGCGAGACGTTCTGGAGCCACACCGTGCCGGGGGTGCGGGTCGTCAGCTTGAAGACATTGTCCTTGGAGGCGGGAACGTCGCCGGTCGTCAGCGTGGTCTCGAACTTCTTCCAGTCGGCCGTCACGCCGGAGACATCGGCGCTGACGAAGGTCGTCCCGCCATCGGCGCTGGCGAGGCTCACGGTCACCGGCCCGCTGAACCCGGCGGCGGCCTTGGCGAAGAAGGAAAGGCGGTAGGCGGTCCGCGGTTTGACCGGGATGCCCCAGAACCCGCCGTTGGCCACGCCGGCCGGAGCGGTCGCGGAGGCGGAGGAGGCGTCCAGCTTGAGGCTGACATTCAGGAACTCGTTCAGCGGGTTGTTCGTGTCGAGCACCAGCGAGGCCCCGCCGACCGCCGTCCAGAACCGGGGCTGGGTGTCGGCCTTGAACGTGGCCGGCAGGTACTTCCCTACCTCGTAGGTCTCGGGAGTTACGGCGGGCAGGACCGCGTCGGCCTTGAACGAGCGGTTGCGAATGAGCTCCCCGTAGATGCCGCCCTCATAGGCGTAGTTGATCTCCTCCGTCATCAACCCGTACAGCATGGGACTGACTTTCCCGGTGACCTTGCCCGCGTCGATCTGCAGCACCGCGGGTCCCGTCGGGACGGCGGGGGCGGGCGTGGTAGCGGCGACCACTGCAGCCGCGGCGGCGGCCGGCGCGGGCGCTACGGCGGTGGTCCCGGTCCCCGACTGGGGAATGATCTCGATGGCATTGATCTGCGGGTTCTGAATGTTGGGCGTGAAGGTGACCTTGATCTTGCCGTCGGTGACCTCGATGGGAACGGTCTCGACGTACGCTTTGAGAAACCCGCCGGCCTTGACCCAGACGTCGAAGTCCTTGAACTCGCGCCCCTGGACGTTGAACGAGAACACCCGCTCGCCCGGGCCCATGATCCCTTCGTAGGTCTCGGCGAAGTGCAGCTTCACGATGTACCTCCCGTTCGGCACCGACCAGGTGAAGGAATCCATGCTGTAGCGCTCCGCCCGGTACAGCTCGGGGTTCCGGGTGTTGGCGATCTGGATGTCCGGTCGCTCGATGGTCTCGCCGCCCGCGAAACCCTGGTCCGCCAGCCAGACCTGGCCGTCGGCGTCCGTGACCGGCTCGGACTTGCCGGCCCGGATGCGGATTGCCTTCGCGGCCGGTGTGCTGGCGGCCGGCGCCCCTGACTCGCGCTTCGCCACGATTTCCGTCTTGGAGATCTCGCCGACTGCGCGCGTGAACTGGATCTCGTTGCTGTCGGACGAGAGCTTGCCGGTGTAGGTGATGGGGATCTCGCGGTCCTGGATGCTCAGAATCTCGACGAACGAAACCGCGTCGCCCTCGACCTTGCCGTCTTTCAGCTCGGCCTCGCGCTTCCGATCCCCGGCCTCCGAGCTGGCCTTGCCGGTCAACTTCGAGCCCTCCTGCTTGAACGTGAACGTGTAGTACTGATGGCCGATCTGGGAGTCGAAGTCGGACTTCCAGGTACCGGTGAGATCGCCGGCGGTGGCCTTCGCGGCAGCGGTGGGCGCGGCTGCGGTCGTTCCGGCGGGCGGTTGCGGGAGGATCTCCAGGGCGCAGATCTGCGGGTTCTCGACGTTGGGGGTGAAGGTGATCTTGATCTTGCCGTCGGTCACTTTCACGGGGACGGTTTCCACGTAGGCCCTCAGAAATCCGCCGGCCTTGACCCAGACGTCGAAGTCCTTGAACTCGCGTCCCTGGACGTTGAAGGAGAACACGCGCTGACCCGGCCCGGTGATGCCCTCGAACGTTTCCGCGAAGTGGAGCTTTACCTCATAGTCTCCGTTGGGAACGGGCCACGTAAACGAGTCCATGCTGTAATGTTCGGCGCGGTACAGATCGGGACTCTTCGTATTGGCGATCTCGATGTCGGGCCGTTCGATGGTCTGGCCGCCCTCGAAGCCTTGGTCTGCCATCCAGATGTTGCCCTCGGCGTCTTTGATCGGTTCGGACCTGCCGGCCTTGATGCGGATCACCTGCGCGGCTGGCCCGGCCCCGGCGGACGCACCCGGCACGCGCCTGGCCACGATCTCCTCCTTGACGAAATCTCCGACTTCGCGCGTGAACTTGATCTCGTTGCCGTCGGCCGAGAGCTTGCCGGTGTACGTGATGCGGAGCTCGTTGCCTTGGAATTCCATGATCTCGACAAACGAAACCGCATCGCCGTCCACCTTGCCGTCCTTCAGTTCGGCCTCGCGCTTCCGGTCCTCGATCTCCGAGTTGGCCTTCCCCGTCAGCTTCGAACCGTCCTGCTGGAACGTGAAGGTGTAGTACTGGTGCCCGATCTGGGAGTCGAAGTCGGACTTCCAGGTGCCGGTGATCGTGGCGGCGAGGGGCTTGGCCGGGGGCGGCGGCGTGGCGGCAACGGAGTTCGCCGCTGGCGCCGCCGCGGCAATCGGTTGGATGGCGGTCATGGCGACCGGACCGTTCCGGAACAGCAGCGGGGCGAACTGGTGCAGACTGCGCCGCCAGGACTGCCACTCGTGGCCGGTGTCGGGGGAGACGTAGAAGAAACTGTTGATTCCGGCCGCCTTGAGGGCCTCCGTATTGGCCCTGGGATCGCCGCCGAAGCCGCCTCGTCCGCCGCGATCCCCGCCGATCTCGCGACTGCCGTAACCGACGAAGACCACCTTGACCTTCTGCTTGAAGGCCTCGAGGTCGGCAATGTCCGCCGGCGCGATGCTGCCGCCGCTGAAGATGCCGATGTGCGAGAAGGTATCGAGGTGGGCCAGGGTGATGGACCGGGTCTGCATGCCGCCCATCGAGAGGCCAGCCATGGCGCGATTCGGCTGATCTGTCAGCGTGCGGAAATGAGTGTCGACGTAGGGAATGAGGTCCTCCAGGAGCACCTTCGTGAAGGCGCCGAAGTCGAACATCCGCCCGCCGGGTCCGCGTCCGCCTGGCGGAGCGTTGGTGGCACCCGCCGGGGCCGCCGCTCCCGGGGGGCGGCCCGGGCCGGCCGCGCCGGGCACGTAGCTGCTGGCCATCACGATGATGAAGGGTCGGGTTTTTCCGGCAGCAATCAGGTTGTCCATGATGAGCCCGGCGTTGCCCTGGCTGCCCCAGCCGGTCTCGTCCTCGCCACCGCCGTGCTGCAGGTACAAAACGGGGTACCGGCGGGTCAGGTCGGTCTCGTAGTCCGGCGGCGTGTACACGAAACAGCGGAGAACGGCGTTGGCGTTCTTGGAAGGGTAGAGCGTCTGGCGCAACTGGCCGTGCGGCACGTCTTTCAACGCGTAGAAGTCCTGGTCCGCGGCGGGCACTTCGACGCCGCTGCCCCAGCGGCTGCCCCCGTAGAAGTACAGGGTGCCGGGATCCGGTACTCCGGCTCCGTCGATGACCAGCTGGTAGTAGTGGAAGCCCTCGTCCTGGGGCCGCGTAACGACGGTCCAGGCGCCGTCGTCGCCCTTGGTGAACGGGTACTTCGCGCCGCCGAGGAAGTCGAAGACCACGCTCTGGGCCGCGGGGGCTACGAGCCGGGCCCGGACGCGGCGTTCGGAGTTGACTTGGGGGTATTGCTTGCCGCGCTGGTTCAACGAGGAGGGTTTGAAGTCCTCGACGGGCGGGGTCTCGTTCTGAGCCAGGCAGAGCTGGCCGGCCAGCAGAGAGGCAAGCGCGATGAGTTTATGTTTGGGTTTCATGGAGAGCCGGGATTTTCATTGGGTTTGGAGGTGGTTCTGATTGTTGACACGCGGGGGAGCCGAAAAAAGCGCCGGTAAACCGGACGCACTCCAAACGCTGCGCGCCGCTCCCAGGCACGTCCGAAATCGCGAAGCGCCTGGAGTGCGGGGATTCATCGCCGCTTTTCGGAGCAGGTTCATGGGAGCCTGAAGCTGTAAGTCTTGCGATCAAGAGGGGGTGAACGCTGAGATCTGGGGTGGTTTGCCGGAACCGTTGGGAACCCGGGGCATGCTCAATTCGCCGCTTGTCGGGCCTCGGACCCGAGGCAGTACAGATGCGTATCGGTGCGGAGGTAGATCGTGGAATCAACGACCGCCGGCGAGGCGAAGACCGTTCCCTCCAATGAATTCTCCGCCAGGACGGCGAGCTCCCGGTCCGCCTGAAGCACGACCGTTCTGCCTTCCCGACTAAAACAATAGATGCGCCCCTCGGCATACACGGGTGAGGCGGCGTAGTTCCCTCCGAGCCGGGCCTTCCCCAGCACCTCGCCGGTTTGGGCGGCAACGCAGGTCATGAACCCGTCATCACTCAGCAGGTACAGCTCACGTCCGACGAGCAGAGGAGAGGCCATGAATCCAATCGAGCTCGGCAGTTTCCAGGCGACATGAGTGGTGGTCACCTCGCCTTGACCATCGACCCGGACCGCCCAGAGTTGTGCCTTGCCGCTTAACACCCCGGTGCTCAGGAAAACCAGGCCTTCCCCGTGCACCGGACGAGGCGCCACCGTTTCTCCCTTCCCGTTGTCCACACGCCAGATCTCCTTGCCCGTATCCGGTTCGTACGCGACGAACCACTGAGCGCCTGGGACCACCATCTGCAACCGGCCGCCGTCCTGGAATACCAAGGGCGTCGAGAAGGACTTGCGGAACGCGGGAACCGGCGTCCGGAGCGGAGGACGGTCGGTCTTCCACACGGTGTGGCCGGTCTGCTTGTCCAGTGCCGTGACGTATTGTTGATCCGTTCCGTCGCGCACCAGGATGAGGAGATTCTTGTACAGGGCAGGGGAACTGCCCGGGCCTTGGAGATGCTCGAGCGGCAGTTGGCGTTTCCAGAGCACTTCACCAGATTCTGAATCCAGGCAAATGGTGCCGAAGGTCCCGAAATCACAATACAACCGCCCGGGTTCAGCCACCGGAGTGGGCGTGGCATAACTGTTGAGCAAGTTCACCGCGGGGGGATTGTCCACCGGGAGCAGTTCGGTGTGGTAGAGCTGAGCCCCGGTGGCACGGTCCAGGCAGACCACGCCGATGACCACGCGCTCAGCCTGCTGCATCCGGTCTGGCCCCGCGGCAAAGGTGCGGACATTGGTCTCCGCCGCGGTCGTGAGCCAGAGGCGACGGTCCAGGAGCACAGGCGAGGATCGCCCCCGGCCCGGCACGGCCTGTTTCCAGCGCACGTTCTGGTTCGAGCTCCAGGTCAAGGGCACCCGGGTGGCCAAGGAGACTCCCTCCCCGGTCGGACCGCGGAATTGAGGCCAGTCGGAGACGGTGGTGTGGTCACGGCCGGGTGGTGCCGCGGTGGCTGCCCGGGTCGGAGGCAGGGTGCTGTTGATGGCGACGGTAAAGCCCGTCAGCGGCTTGTCCTCCGCATCCAGGAAACGCGCACAGAAATCGGTGGCGCCGCCGGCGTTGATGATGGCGCCGCGCACGAGGTTTGCCCCTCGCTTCAGGGTAAGCCGCTTGGACACCCCATCATCAATCACCGTCTGGCGGTCCCCGTAAATGCCGATGACTTCCTGACCGTTGACCCACCAGACCGACGCCGCGTTCGACCCGATGGCCAGGCGCACGCCGGGCCGGTCCTCAGGACAGTTGACGACCGCGACCGCCCAGAAGAGAACCGAGGATGTCGGCTTCTGGAGGGCTCGGGCGAAGTGATAGAGGTTGACGTTGTATTGCTTCGTTTCGACCGCGTGCCACGCAAGGTTGGTGCCCCCGACCGTCACGGTGTCGCCCGCGCGGGGAACGGCGGTGAGCTCGTTGGGGAAATGTCCCGATTTCACCAAGGCCTGGACGGCGCTGTCGGTAAGTCCATTGGCGCGGATCGGCTCGAGAATGAGCCAGTGCTGGATGAAACCATCCGTGTGAACGGCCCTCCCGGCGGAGTCCGACTGCGCCGTCGCTGGCGCCGGACCGCTGGCCACGGCTTCCGCGGCCAGGGCAGGTCGCGCCAGGGTAGTTACCAGGGACAGGGTCAGTGCAAGGAGCGTTAGACAGGCTCTCGGAAATGTGGTCATGGAGAGTTCCTCAGCTTGTCGGCCATGTGCCGTGACCGTGAACCCTTCATTCCAGGTAGGGCGCGCAGTCCCCTGCGCGCCGGATGCGGCGGGCAGCGGAGTGCCCGCCCTACCTGGCTGCGGTTCACGGGAAGTTCCCTTGGCTTGGCGGCCATGCGCGGTGAGCTTGAACAAAAAGCGCCGCTGAAGCGGCCGCACTCCAAACGCTTCGCGCCGATCCAAGGCACTTTCGAAGTCGCGAAGCGCCTGGAGTGCGGGGATTCATCGCCGCTTTTGGGATCAGGTTCATGAAGAACGGATCGCGCGAGTCATGGGCCTGGACCCGGTCAGGGCGCTTTCAGGAGCCAGCGCTGTTTGTCACTGTCGGGATTGAACCGGGCAAGCGTCGCGAAACTGCCGCCGATGGCGGAAAGAGCCAGCGGTTCGTTCGAGTTAGGCACGGTCTTGGGCATGATGCGCCAGGTGCCGTCTGTCAGTTGGTCGAGCCGCCAGAGTTGGTGAGGTTCACCGGTGAAGGTGGGGAGGGTGACGAGTTCGCCATCCTCGGTGGCGGCCAGGGAGCGATCGGTGCCGGCAACGGTGATTTTGAAGTAGGGTGAGCCGGGATAGCCGCCGGCATTGGTCACGGCGGTGAGGCTCCATTTCTGCTGGGCCTGGCACAGGTAGTTACCGAGGCGGGTGTCCACGTTGCCCGCAGGCCAGTTGGTCGAGACTTGTGCGGCCTCCTGAGACGGGATCACTCCGCCCACGCCCGCAAACATTCCCGGTGGGCCGCCTCTTGTCCGGCGGCCGCCCACAGGCATGCCTTCCACGGCCAGTTCGAGGGCCGTACCGGTGCGCACGGACTCCAGTTGGTAGGTGCCTTCGCGGAGGTTGTCGCCAGCGACCGGCCAGCCGTCTCTCCAGAGCAGCGGGCGGATGTCGAGGACGCTGGCGCCGCCGCGATCGAGATCGGCCTCATAGTGACACGAGAACTTCTGAACCCCATCGCCCAGATCGAGCAGGCCAAAGTGGCCGGGGCCGATCCAGCGGCCGCTGGAGGTGACGAAGAGCTTGCCGCCGCCTTGAAGCATTCCCAGGCCGGTGTGGTCGAGGAACGGCCCGGCAACCGTTCGCGCGCGGCCGACCCGGATGTTATAGCCGGAGTCCGCGCCGCGACAGCAACTGCCGTGGGTGGCCAGCAAGTAGTACCAGCCGTCCTGGTAAATCAGAATGGCGGCCTCGCAGTTGATCGCGATATCCAGAGGCCGGTCATTCGGGTGGAGGCGCAGCCCGGTGGTGGGATCGAGTTGAACCAGCCGGATGTAGCCGAAATAGGAGCCGTAAACCAGCCACAGCTTGCCGTCGTTAGGATCCAGGAAGAGGCCCGGATCGATGGCATTGCAGTCCTCGATGCCGTCGGACGAAGCCACCACCCCGGCCTCCTCCCATTTGTAATCGGGCGAGTTCGGGTCGAGGGACTTGCTCCAGATCAGGTTGATGTCGGCCCGCGGCTGCGCCCCCACATTCCTGGCCACATAAAGGCAGTACCGGTCACGCAGTTGAATGAGGTCCGGGGCCATGCCACGGCGGGCGGGGGTGGCGCCACGGCGCCAGGTCCAGCCGTCGTCCGAGATCAGGGCACTGCCGCCCGTGCCGAAGGTGTAGTACCTGCCGTCGATCTGGAGAAGGGTGGACGGGTCGTGAATCTGGATCTGTCCCTCGAGGGCGAAGACCCGAAGGGCCTGTGGGAGCAGAAGGGCTGACAGGAGAAGATAGCGTTTCACGCCGGGAGGTCTCGATGGCTGCGCTACCTGGCCGCTGCCGCCCTTTTGACTTCCTCGATGACGGCATGGAAGGCGGCCTTGGGTTGACTGTCGCTGTCGAAGAGCAACGGTTTGCCGCTGGCCCGCCAGGAATTCGCGTCGTTGGCACCCCAGAAAGTCACCATCTCAAGGTGCTTGGCGTGCTTCACGAAGGCTCGAAACAGCCCGGCGTACACGTTGGCCAGGCGCCGGTTGGCATCGTCCACCAGGCCGCCCGCCGTGGTTGAGGCGTTTTCCGCGATATCGGCCCCCGTATTGCGCTGGCCGCCTTGGGCGCTGTTGACGTCCAGTTCTGTAATGTGGATGGGGAGGCCGAGCGCGGCGATTTCCGTGAGCGACTGGTCCATTTCCTCGAAGCTCGTCGCCAGGTTGAGGTGCGCTTGAGAGCCAATGGCCATGACCGGGACCTTTTGTTCCTGCAGGGACTTGATGAGGGTGATCAGCTTCCGGCGTTTGGTCGGGTTTTCGAGCCCGTAGTCGTTGTAGCGAAGGATGGCTCGAGGGTCTGCTTCGTGAGCATATTCAAAGGCCTTCGCGATGTAGTCCGGCCCGATGATTTCCATCCAAAGCGAGTTGCGGAGGACGTTGGTGCCGGGGCCGTCGGCGATGGCCTCGTTGACGACGTCCCAAACCTTGACCCGGCCCTGGTAGCGGCCCACCACGGTGTGGATGTGGTCGCGCATGCGTTGAAGCAACTCCTCGCGCGACGCCCGGGGGCCAGTGTACGGCCCGAAGGCACCGGGTCCACGGCCGGTCCGCCCTCCAGCAATTCGGTTCGTTCCCGGGGTGCTGGCGTCAGGGGAGGGGCGCGGCGCCGTCGGGGTGGCGGCGGTGTTCGGCGGGGGATTGGTGCCGGCGAAGACCCAGTGGGGCGTTTGGGCATGCCAGACCAGCGTGTGCCCGGCGAGGTACATCTGATTGCTCATGCCGAAATTCACGAAGGCGTCGGCGGGGGCGAAATCGTAGCCGTCGGCGCCTTCCCGGGGGTGGATGAGCGCCCACTTCATGTCGTTCTCGGCAACGATCTGGTTGAATTGCGCTTTGACCAGGGCGATGTCGCGGTTCAGCTGGTCCTGGCTGCGCCGGAACGAGGTGCCTGTGGCCATCGAGCGGTTGATGGCCGTGCCGACCATGAACAGGTCTTGGCACACGTCCTTGAGCGCCGGGGTTTCGGCAGCCCGGCCGGAGGCGCCAAGCGCGATGAGCGTCGCCGCCAGCCCGGCCGCACGCCAGGGGTTCGGAGTTGGGAACTTCGGCTTCATGGTGAAGGAGTCTCTCAAGTCGCTGACAGGTTGGCTCGCTGCTATTTGAAGAGGCGTTGCGCGAAGAGCCACAGGTTGTTTCGCCAGTGCGTCGGGTCGTGGGCGTTGGTGTCCACGTGCCAGACGTGAGGAACGTTGTGCTCCTTGAGATAGGCGTGCACGCCCTGGCTGATGCGGATCAAGCCGTCTTTGTTGCCACACGACAGCCACAACAGCTTCAACTGGCGGGAGGCGGCGGCAGGATCGGGCATCAGTTGCGAGGGCGGCTTCGTATTCGGCGCGGACGAGAACCCGCCCACGAACGCGAAGGTGTCGAGGTGACCGAGGCCGAAGTTCAAGGCCTGGCCGCCTCCCATCGAGAGCCCGGCAATTGCCCGGTGCTCGCGATCGGTCTGCACGGAATATCGGGATTCGATCGTCGGAATAACATCGTCCAGCAGGTCGCGCTCAAAGGCGGCGAACGCGGGCGCGGTTGCCATGGCGTTGGGACCGGCCCGGTCGTCTTTCTGGGCGCGGCCATTCGGCATCACCAGGATCATGGGCACGGCTTTGCCGTCGGCGATCAGGTTGTCGAGCAGGACATCGGGGGTGGCAAACCGCTGCCACTCGGTTTCGTCGCCGCCGATGCCGTGCAGCAGATAGAGGACGGGGTATTTCTTGTCCTTGGTATAGCCGGGCGGGGTGTAGACCAGCATCTTGCGGGTGGTGCCCACCGTCTTGGAGTCGTATTGAATCATCTCGCGCTGACCGTGCGCGATCCCATCCCGGGGCTTGTCGAACCCGGCTGGCGGATCATCAAAGGCCGGTTTGTCGTCCGGTTTCAGCTCAATGGGGCCGCCAAAGCCTCCCGGTCTGCGGCGCGGCGGATCTGCGGGTGCCGCCGCCGCGGCGCGGGGTGCCGCGGTGCTCGCCGGGGCGGACCCAACGCGGGTCGCCTTGAAGTCCACCTTGCCAAAGTCCCCCACCTCACGGGTGAAGGCGATGCCGTCCGTGCCCACCTTGCCGGTGTAGCGGATGCGCACCTCGTTGCCCTGGAAGTTGAGCACTTCCACGAAGCTCAAGGTGTCTCCGGCGACGGTGCCCTCGAGCAATTCCGCCTCCCGCTTGCGATCGCCCAGCTGCGACACGGCCTTTCCGGTGAGTTTTCCGCCGTCGGTCTGGAACGTGAACTCGTATTTCTGAACGCCGCGGGGGCTTTCGAACTCCGCCTGCCAGGGGCCTGCGATGTCCGCCGCCTGCGCCGCCAACGCCAGGATTCCGATCCAGCTGCAAACAGAGGTGATCCATTTCGTACTCATGACTTTCATATCAAAGGGTTGGTGAACATGTGACCCCAGGCTCCCGAAGGCGCAAAGCCGGCGCGCCCGTCCCCCCGGCCGCATCCGGCCCGGGGGGCCCGGCATTCCTGACACTGTCGCGCCAGGCGTCTGGCTCCGGGCGCGACGCTCGGGTTCTCGCGCTTACCGTCCATTCCAACGATAGGTTTCGCCCTTGGCCAGGTTCACTTCGCGTATCGCGGGGCCGTACCGCAGCCTGACCGAGCCGCCTTTGTCCGCGCGGAGCGTGGCTTCGAGGAGCCTGCCGTCACGCCACGCCACATCCACACCGACGGCGCCCCGCGCCCTCAATCCCGTGACGCTGCCCGTCGGCCACACGGAGGGCAGGGCGGGGAGGAGTTCGATCTCCGAGGATCGCTTGGAGTCTGCGGCCGGGCCGCCGTCGGTGCCAACGCGACTCTGCATCAACATCTCCGCGATGCCCGCCGCCCCGCCGAAGTTGCCGTCGATCTGGAACGGCGGATGGGCATCGAACATGTTGGGATAAGTGAGGCCGGGGCTGAGCAGGTGTTTCAGAATTGCGAAGGCGTGGTCGCCGTCGCCCAAGTGCGTCCAGAGGCACAGGCGCCAGGCTGTGGCCCAGCCGGTGGCCTTGTCGCCTCGCAGTTCGAGCGACTTCTTCACTGCCGCCGCCAGGCCCGGAGTGTCGCGCCGGTGGATGTCCCGGCCCGGATACAATCCGTAGAGATGCGAGACGTGGCGATGGCGCCGTTCCGGCGCCTGGAGGTCCCAGTCCTCGAGCCATTCCTGCAGGTGCCCTTCACTGCCGACCTGGTTCGGGGCCAGTCGGGCGCGGGCGGCGTTGAGCTGCTGCTGCAACTCCGGGTCGACGCCGAGCGTTGCGGCGGCCCGCACCGTGTTCGCGAACAAATCCCGAAGGATCTGCATGTCCATTGTCGGCCCGGCGCAGATGGCGGCGCCAAACGGGTGCCCGTTTTCGGGAGAGATCGAGGGGTTGGTGACGAGCCACGGGTGCTTGGGATCCTCCTGCAGGGTATCCAGGAAGAATTCCGACGCTCCCTTGAGCGCGGGGTAGATGCGCTCGAGGTCCGCCGTGTCTGCACTGAACTCGTAACGGTCCCAAAGGTGGAGGCACAACCAGGCGCCGCCGAGGGGCCACATGCCCCAGTTGGGTCCGTCAATCGGCGCCGAGGCGCGCCAGAGATCGGTGTTGTGATGGACCACCCAACCGCGGGCGCCGTACATGTTTCGGGCCGTGCGGGCGCCTGTTGCGGTGAGGTCGTTCACCATGGCGATCAACGGTTCGACACACTCCGCCAGGTTGCCGGACTCGGCCGGCCAGTAATTCATCTCGGTGTTGATGTTGATCGTGTACTTGCTTTGCCAGGGCGGGTTCATGCTGGCGTTCCAGAGGCCCTGGAGGGTGGCCGGCTGGCCTCCGGGCCGGGAGCAGCTGATCAGCAAGTAGCGGCCGAACTGGTAGTAAAGGGCGGCGAGGTGGGGGTCGTTGCCTTCGGCGAACCGGCGAATGCGTTCGTTGGTCGGCAACTGCATCGCCTCGCTGCGTCCGAGGTCGAGGGTCACACGCCGGAACAGCGGCTGGTAATCCGCGAGATGGGCGGCGTGGAGTTCGGCAAAGGACTTGGGGGTCGCCCGGGAAAACCGTTCCTTGACGATGCTCCCGGGATCGCCGCTCACGTCGTCATACCTTCGATGGCTCGTGGCGGCGGCGATCAGCAGCACCACTTCATCGGCACCCGCGACGGACACCTGCGAAGGTTCAGCGGTGGTGGTGCCGCCTCGGGGCATGATGCGCACGCGGCACTCGTACTTCAGCTGTCCGGCAACGCCGCTCGCATTCCCCCCCATTCCGCGCATCACCAGGGCGTCCGCCCCGTCGGTTTCCACGGCGGCTTTCATGGGGGTCTTCATCCCGGCGGTGAACGAGACCTGGCCCGGCTTGTCCGCGGCGAGGCGCACCACGATGACCTGGTCCGGAGCACTGGCGAAAACCTCCCGGGTGTGGCGGACGCCGTCGGCCGTGAAGTTCACGGTGGCGGTCGCGGAGTCAAGATTGAGCTCGCGGCGGTAATCCTGGGTGTTGGTAAGGCCTGGGAAAGTGAGCCACAGGTCGCCGACGGTCTGGTACGGCATCTGGGTGAGCGGCTTCGCCATCACCTTGGAACTGATCAGACCCGCCGCTTCCCGGAACTTGCCTTCGTTCACCAGGGCCCGGACCTGAGGCAGGGCCGCCTTGGCCTCGGGATTCACCGGGTCATAGGGGCCGCCGGCCCAGAGCGTGCCTTCGTTGAGCTGAAGTCGCTCGGCTTCGGGCCGGCCGAAGATCATCGCGCTCACGCGACCGTTGCCGACGGGCAATGCTTCTTCCCACTTCGCGGCAGGCGCGTTGTACCAAAGCACGGTGGCGCGGTCGCCGACGGGTTCCGCTGCGAGGGACGTTGCGGGCCAGGCGGGTTGGAGCGCGAGCAGGAAAACACCGGCAAGTGTAAGCGGAATTCTCATGGGTACGGGCGTTGACGCGCCATGGGAACTCGGAATCGCCCGAAAAGCAATGGCATGAATTCCGGAACGACGGGCGCTGGGGTGCAGGGAAGGGCACGCGCTGACCCGTTGCGGGGCAACGGCGCGGTCATCGATCCATCGCTGGGAGCCCGCCGACATGCGTCTGGGGTGTGCTTTGTACTGGTACTTCCTGCGAAGCGCGGCTTTTGGACATCAGATTCTCGGGGCTGCCGCGGCTGTAGAGCTCCTGGATTTCCTGGTGGCTCAACGGCCGGTTGAACAGCGCGAACTCATCCAGGCACCCGCTCAGATGCCGGATGAGGAACGGGGCGGGCTCGGGACCGGCCTGAACGTTCCAGTTGCCAAGTTCGCCCGGACCGAGGCGAAACGGGGGTTCGATCCGCAGCGCGTGGCTGGCGACCCGGGTGCCATTGACATAATGCGTCACCTTCCGCGCCGGCCCGTCAAGCACCACGGCCAGGTGGAGCCAGGTGCCGAGACGATTCGGCGTCACGACCGGGGGGCTCCGCACGATCTGGTAGTCTCCGGGGTTCAAGCCGATCACGGTCAGACCCAGGACGCCGTCGTGGCGAATGAGCCAGTGGATGGTCCCGGGCTCGAACCCATCGCACATCAGCAGCGAATTGAATTGCCGATCCAGCGCGTTCACAGAGACCCAGGCCGAGAGGGTCAGGGAATCGAACTCGCCGGGTACCACCAACCGCACCCGGTCATTGACGCTCTGGAACTGGAGAGCCGGCTTTTCCCGCCAGCGTCCTTCGGCCTGCCTGCATCCGACGATCGTCGCATCCGGGACGGAGCGATTGCGTTCGGCCGCGTTGGCCACCGTCCATGCGGAAAGGCGAGCCGCTTCGAAATCCAGCCGCACCACGAGGGACGGATCCTCGTTATGCCGCGCGCTCCAGAGTCGCCACTGATCGTAGCGGAGCGTCTCGCTCGCGAGCGACCGCTGCTGAAGTTCGAACAGGGCTCCAAAGGCCGCCTCGCTGGCCTCCAGGGGCTCCCAAGGCGCGTTGTCACACGCGGCGGTGGCCTGGCCGGCGTGCAACGATTGCCGGGGGGCGGCTTTTCCAGTCAAAGCCACTTCCCCTTGGAAAACATGGACCTCGGTTCGGTCGGGCGTGGCGGCAACCCCGAACGCCGTTCCGAGATCCAATACGTTGAGCTGACCGGTCCGGAGTCGGAAGCCTCGCGCGGGGCGGGGCACCTCGGCGAGCAGGCGCCCGCTGCGACAGACCGCTTCGCTTGGTGAAACGAGCCGCATTTCCGCCGGCCCCTCGATCACCACGCGGGCCCCGCTGTAGAAGACCACCTGGGCAAGGCCGGATTCCAGTTTAAGCCATCCCGGCTCGAGGGGACTGCCGGTCCGGGGAGGGTCGGACGATCCCGCCCAGCGCGCGTCCACGGTGCGGGTGAGCATGGCCACGGCGGTGCTGGTAAGCCCGCGGTCGGGATCCACGCGGGCGAACCAGAAGTACCAGACACCGGCCGTCACGAAAACCAGGCTGGCCGCCAGGGCGAGCGCCCGGGCTGACCCCCGGTTTGTCGTTCGTCCGTTTAGGGGCACCGATTGACCGTCTTGCGATGGGCGACCGCCTGGGGCGGGCAGCGGACAGAGGCAGGCGGCATCCTGGGCTTGCGTGAAGGCGGCGGGTTCCGATGCCAGGCGGGAATGCACCTCGACGCGCAGGAGGTACTCATCCCGGGCGGCACCATCGCGCCGCAGCAGTTCGTTCAAGGCCCGCATCTCGGTCTCCGTGGCCGTGCCATGGCAGACCGCCGCGACCGCATCATCGAACTCCATCGACGGAAAAACGAGGGTCATGCCACCTCCGGTCGGGCGTGGCTTTCCAGGCAAAGCTGGAGCGAGCGGCGGATGCGTTGCAGCGTCTTGTAGACGGCCGCGGCGGTTCGGCCCGAGCGCCGGGCGAGCGACTCGACATCGGTGCGTTCGAAGTAGTACGCCTCCACCAGCGCGCGTTGCTCGGATGGCAGGCGTTCGAGACACGTCTCCAGGTGTCGCAATCGCAACTCGAACTCGGACTCGAGTTCCTGGCGGCGCTGGGCGAGTTCCTCTGCCAGCCCGTGATCCAACAGGGCCTGCCAGCGCTGCCGCCGGTCGATCCACTGCCGCGCCTTGTTCAACGCGAACCGGCAAGCCCAGGGTGTGAACGGCTGCGCCGGATCGTACGCGTCGAATTTCTGCCAGAGCGCCAGGGCCGTCTGTTGAACAATGTCCTCCGCGTCCGTGACGTTCGGAATCAGGGCAGCCACATAACGGAAGATCTCCCGCTCGCTGCGGAGGAACAGGGACAGAAACCGCTGCTGGGCGGTGCTCGAGTCGTCGAAGGATGGCGGGGGTTCTGCCGGCATGGGTCAGGCCACGATCTACTGGTACTTCCGACAGACGGCGCGGTTTGGACACGTGGCATGAGGACGCCCGCCGTCCCGGCCACGCCGTATGGCCGGCTCGCTTCGTGCGGTACGAGGGTCGGGGGAGGCGCACGCCGCGGCCGTGCGCCACGAGCCGCGTTTCAACTGCCGAACCATTCCGCCAGCGTCCGGTCGCTGGTTCCGGCCGTCAACGCTGCAAAGCTCCCGGCGCCTTTGGGAGCGGTGCGTCCCTTCCCGGAGCCGGCCGGGAGGTTTCGTACCGTGCCTTGCGCCGGCACCGTTTTGGACTTGTCGTCCGGAGTGTCGGTTACGACGCTCGACCGCCGAATGGCAGGTTCCCAGGTCATGACGGACGACGCCGCGCCGCGCCCCTCCACCGGGTCGGCCGCGGTCTCGGTGATCGTGCCCAACTTCAACCATGGCCGGTTCCTCGAGCGATCGCTGACGGCCCTGCTGCGGCAGTCCTTGCCGCCGGCGGAGATCATCGTCGTGAACGACGGCTCGACCGACAACAGCCTGGAGGTGCTCACCGGCCTCGCCCGGCAGCACCCGGTGATCCGGGTCGAGAACAACGAACGGAATCTGGGCGTGGTGCGCAGCATGAACCGGGGATTGGAGCTGGCGGGGCACGACTACGTGTTCTTCTCCGCGGCGGATGACGAGGTCCGGCCCGGTTTGCTCGGGCGTTCCCTGGAACTGCTGCAGGCGCATCCGCAAGCGGGCCTCTGCAACAGCCTGAGCGAATGGCGTTATGCAGCCGAGGGATTGTCGTGGCAGCACGGGGCCGGCATGCCCCGGCAGGCTGGCTACCTGGCTCCGGAGGCGTTGGTGACGCTGGGGAAGGAAGGCAGGCTGGCGATCTCCGGGCCGAACGCGGTCTTTCGCAAGGCGGCTCTGGTCGGGGCGGGCGGGTGGATTCCCGAGTTGCGCTGGTTCTGCGACATGTTTGGGGCGTACGTGGTGGGTTTCCGCCATGGGATCTGTCATCTGCCCGAGGTGCTGGCGGAATTCAATCTGAGCGCGACGTCGTACTATCGCCGGGCGAAGGCGGCTGAGCGTCGGGCGGTGATGGACCAGTTCGTGCGGCTGCTGGAAAGCGAGGCGTACCGCGACGTGGCGTCCCGGATGGCGCAGAGTGGCATCCTGGGAACGCTGGGGCTGCCAATGCTGCGGGTGGTGGCAGGCACGCGTGAGCATCGGGAGTTCCTCACGCCGGCCTTCTTGCGCCAGGCGCTCCGTCGAACGGCGGAGTTGGTGGGGCGCCGGTGTTTCCCGGGCTGGCTGGCGCGCTGGTGCTTGAGGATGTTTTACGGCCGGGGGTAGAGTGCGACGCCCTGCGGCACCTCCCATTCAACCATGAGCTCCCGTTCGTTCGGTGGAGAAGCGACGGCGCCCCGGCTACCTGGAAAGCCCGTCCTGGTTCGGGCCAGCCAGTTCCGCACGACGCACTGGTCCGTCGTGATCGAGGCCGGCGCGGACACCGAAGCCGGACGTTCCGCGCTCGAGACGCTGTGCCGGCAGTACTGGTATCCGCTTTACGCTTTCGTGCGTCGGCGGGGCCACGACCCGACCGAGGCGGAAGACCTGACCCAGGGCTTCTTCGCCCGCTTGCTGGCGTCGGAGGGTCTCGCCGGGTTGAGTCGGGAACGGGGTCGTTTCCGTACTTTCCTGCTGGCGGCCCTCAAGCATTTCCTCGCCAACGAATGGGATCGCGCCAACCGTCTCAAACGAGGCGGAGGCCGGACGATCCTGTCACTGGATGAACTCGACCCCGAGGCGCGCCTCGCGCTGGAACCGGCGAGTACGGCATCGGACGAGGTTCAATTCGACCGCCAGTGGGCGCGTACCCTGACCGCCGAGGTCATGGAACGACTTCGCTCCGAAGCCGAACAAGACGGCACCCAGGAACGATTCGCGGCCTTGAAGGTCTTCCTCGCGAGCGAGCCCTCCGGCGAAAGCTATGGCGCCCTGGCCGCCCGGTTGGGACTGTCGGTGGCGGCGGTGAAATCGGCGATCCATCGCTTGCGCCGGCGTTACGGCCAGTTGCTCCGGCAACACGTCGCCAACACCGTTCGCGCTCCGGGGGACGTTGAGGACGAGATCCGCCATCTGTTCGCGGCGCTCTCGGCGTAACGGAAGGCGTTGCAGGTGGGTCCGCGTGACGATGGGAAGTTCCCTTGGGCTGGCGGTCAGGCGCGGTGACCATGAACCGGTGAGGAGCGCGGGCTTTAGCCCGCAGGGACGTCCCTTTGCCGGGCGCGGCTTCCTGCGGACTGAAGTCCGCGCTCCCGGGGAGGTTGATGGCGAGTCCCCTTGGCCCCGAGGCCAAGCGCGGTGACCATGAACCCGTCGTGCCAGGTAGGGCGCGATGTCCTCAGCGCGCCGAACTCGGCGGGCAGCGGAGTGCTCGCCCTACCTGGCAGCGGTTCATGGGAGGAGGCGGCCGTGGCTCGGAGCGCGTGCAACTTTGCCGCGGCTTTGCTTCTCTTGAAGGTAGTGAATGAGCTGTGACTCGACTCCCGCCCAGGTCCCACGGACCTGCCTGGCGTGCCACGCCCCGCTCGAGCCGGAGGCGGCAGAGGGTCTCTGCGCCGCCTGTCTCCTGGGACGCGCCCTGGCCTTCTCCGATGCCGCGGAGGACGAAGACGCCGCCGACCTCGACCTGTTTGCGGCGACGGATCTCGAAGGGCGTACGCTGGGTGACTACGAGATCCTGAGCACCCTGGCCCGCGGCGGCATGGGCATTGTCTTTCGGGCGCGCCAACGGACGACCCGCCGCGTCGTGGCTTTGAAGGTGATCTCCTCCGGCGAACTGGCCACCGCGAAGATGGTCGACCGGTTTCACAACGAAGCCCAGGCCGCCGCCCGCCTCGATCACCCCCACATCGTGCCGATCTATGAAGTGGGCGAAGACCACGGCTGGCATTACTTCTCGATGCCGCTGATCGAAGGACCAACCCTGGCGGAGTTCCTCCGCGCCCGGCGGCCGGCTCCGCGGATCGCCGTCGCGTTGCTGGTCAAAATCGCCCGCGCCGTCGAGCACGCCCACCAACGCGGCATCCTCCATCGCGACCTCAAGCCGACCAACATCCTGCTGGATGCCCAGGGGGAGCCGCACCTGACCGACTTTGGCCTCGCCAAGGTCCTGGAGCAGGACACCGACTTGACCCTCACTCACGCCGTGTTGGGTACGCCGGCCTACATGTCACCGGAGCAGGCCTTGGGGCGGAGTCGCGACATCACGACGGCGACCGACGTTTACGGGCTCGGGGCCATGCTCTATGAACTGCTGACCGGCCGACCGCCCTTCCTGGCTGAAAGTGCTCCCGCGTTGTTGCGGAAGATCGTCGAAGAAGACGTCCCGCCCCTGGCCAAGGCCCGGGTGGCTGCGTCGCCGCTTGCGGTCTCCCGCGGCACGTCGACAAACCCGCCCGAGTCGCCGCGCTCCGCACCCGAAGCCAACCGGTCTGAGGCCACGGACGACCTTCCCGGGGCTCCCGATCGCGACCTCGAGGTCATCTGCCTCAAGTGCCTCGAGAAAGCGCCCGCCAAACGCTATCCCACGGCGGCGGAGCTGGCGGACGAGTTGGATCGCTGGCAACGCCACGAGCCGATCCTCGCCCGGCCGGCGAGTGTTTGGGAACGCGCGGTCAAATGGGTTCGACGCAACCCCGCCCGGGCGGGACTCGCCTGCACCTTGCTGGTCGCTCCGGCTGTGCTCACCGGCGCTTCGCTGGTGTTCAACGTGCGGCTCAACCATGCCCGTGCCGAGGCCGAGCGGCACGCCGCCGAAGCGCAGCGCCGGCTCGTCAGCCGACACCTCCACGATGCCGCGCAGGCGATGGCGGGCGGCGATGCTTTCATGGGGGCCTTGACTCTCAGCGCCGCGGCCGGGCAGGTGGCCCAGGACCTGGAGAGCCTCCGCAAGATTGAACAACGCCTCGATCTCGCCTTTCGATTCACCCCGCGCTTGCTGCGGTTGTGGGCGGCGGGCGGGACGCCTATCCAGCTTCAGTTCAACGCGGGGGCAACTCGCCTGATCGTGACCCGGCGCGACGGGACGGCTCGCGTTTGGGACCTGCCCGCGAACCGCGAGTTGACGCATCCACCCGCCGGGCCGGCGCCCTCGCAATCGATCGCCAGTCCGGACGGGCAGTACGTGCTGGAACTGACGCAGACGCCTTCAGACAGCCGACTCTGGGACCTCGAGCGACAGGCCGTCAAACCGCTGTCCCTGACCGAACCCTCGCCGGCTGCCGCGTTCAGTCAGGACGGCCGCCTGGTGGCGCTTGCGGGCCAGACCCTGCGCGTGTTGCGGGTCCCGGATGGCGCGCTCTTCCGGGAGCTGCGCTCCCCGGGAGGATCATTCGGTTGGATCGGCTTCTGTCCCGACGGACGCCAGTTGCTGGCGGTGGACACGGCGGGAGCACCCCGGCTGTGGGATTTGGATACTGGCGCCGAGAGAGCGTCCGGGCTGCCCGACCGGGTGGATGTGTCGCTCGTCCCGCAATATGAGGCGGGAGGACGCCGGCTCCTCTTCTACGATGGACACGGACTCCGCCTGGCGGATCTTGTTGCCCGGACCAATGCGGTCGTGTGGACCCCGAGTGCGCCGCCGTTTGCACTCACCGTCGCGCCGGACGGAGCCCACGTCGGCTTCGCCGGCTTCCGCGACCAGGCGATGGTCTGGCGGACAGACACCCTGACCATGGAGGGAACGCCCCTTTCACACGAAAGCGGCGCGAACCGGATCCAGTTCAGCCCGGACGGCGTCATGCTCGCGACCGCCGGTTTCGACTACCAATTGAGGTTGGTGGACCGGACCTACCGTCGCCTGCTGGCGCCGGTGTTTCACCACCACGCCCTGGTCGAGGCGATCGCCTTCAGTCCGGACGCCCGTCTGCTGGCGGTGGGCGATGCCGAGGGCTTGATCCGCGTTTGGGATTTGTCGCGTCCGGCGCAACGCCTGGTAACGCCGGGACGCCTGGGGCGACGCACCAGCCTCAGCCCGGATGGACGTTGGCTCGGCTTGGTGGATGAAGAGGCCCGCCTCTGGTTGACGGATGTCGAGAAACTCGAGGCCGTCGGCAGCCCGCTCTCCGGACCGCAGGGCGCCAGCAATGTGGTGTTCAGTCCTTCCGCCCGCCTCGTGACCGTGACGGGCGGATCCGGTTGGTTGCCAATCTGGGAGGTGGCCACCGGGGCTCCCCGCGTCGCGCTTCCCCTCGCCACGCCAGTTCTTGGCGCAGCTTTCAGTCCGGACGAAACCCGGCTGGTTGTCACGACGCGGGATGGTGAGGTCCAACGCTGGGACCTGGCGGGTCCTGCCCGGCTGGAACCGGTTGGCCAGCATGGCGAACAGCCGGGCCATGTGGCCTGGGGACCTGACGGTCGATGGATCGCCACCGCGGATGTCTCGCTGCAAATCTGGGAGCCGGTGTCAGGCCGGCGTGCGGGCGATCCGGTGCGCCACGCGGACACGGTCGCGGCCCTGCGATTCAGCCCCGGAGGAGAAACCCTGGTGGCCGCGTTTGCGAACGCCGCGATCGAACCTTCCACCGCCCGGCTCTACGGATTGCCGGCGCTCCGCGAAGTCGCGCGTCCGCTTCGCCATGGCGATGGGGTGGCGGAGGTGCGTTTCTCGCCTGACAGCCGGTTGGTTGCCACCGGAGGCGAGGACAACGTGGTGCAACTCTGGCATGCCGACACGGGCGAGCCCTTCGGGCCCGCCCTGCGGCATGCGGGCATTGTTGATTCGGTCGGGTTTGACTCCACAGGCGGGTGGATGGCAACGGGCGCGCAGGACGGGTTGCTGCGGCTGTGGGATGTCGAGCGTGGCGAACTGATGGCACCGCCGGTGGCGCTCGGGCTGGTGGTCCGCCCGGTGGCCTTCAGCGCCAACGGTCACATCCTCCTTGCCGGCAACTACGCGCGCCAGGCCTGGCTCTTCAACCTGGGAGAACCCACCGAGTCCGCGGAAACCTGGGAACAACTCGCCATCTGCGCCACGGGGCGCCGCATGGATGCGGACGGCGACTGGACATCCCTGTCTCCCGCCGAAGTTGAAGGACTGTTCGCTACTTTGGCGCGTGCGCGGCCTGAGTTGGTCATTTGGCCAGGGGACAGCGCCAGGTGGCACGAGGAGAACGAAGCCAAGGCGGTTGCTGCCGACGATCTCTACGCGGCTGCGTTTCACCGGAGTTGGCGGGCGCGCAGCGTCGGGAGTCCGCCCGCTCCCCCCCGAAAAAAGTGACGCGCCGCGAAACTCCGGCTTCGCCACGCTTCTGGTAGGGGAGGAATGAATGCTCAATGTCAGTTTTTCAGAATGTGTCTGGGCCTCGTGATGCTGATCGCCGTGGGCGTCGGCGCGCGCGCGGGACAATACCTGCAGGATTTTTCGGACTACGCGCCCCTCACCACGACGTTCACGGACGGCGCCAGCCTGTTTTGTTCACACTCGGCAGGGGCGCGGGTGGACACCGACGAGTACGGCAGCTCGAACCTGCGGTTGGTGATGAACGACTCGTGGAACCTGGGAGTCCAAAGCGCGTTCCTGCTTCCCGATCTCGATCCCGGCCAACCCGTCCGCGGTTTCACCGCCCGGTGGTCGGCCATCCTCGCCGCAGATTTCCCCGACGGCGCGGATGGCTTCTCGGTCACCTTCGGCCAGGTCGCGGGGCTGGACCTCGCGGGTGCCGGGTATGCGCAGGAGACCGGCTTCGGCACGGGCGTGACCTTCGCGGTGAAGACCTGGTCGGGGGCTAACCCCGGCTTTTACGTGCTCGTGAATGGAACCCCCGTCGCCTTCAAGGCGTACGAACCGGTGGCCCAGTGGGGCTACTACAATCTCACCCCGCGCCAGTTCGAGGTGGACTGGGATGCCGAGACCGGCATGACGGTGCGGTTGGACGGCGCGTCGGTGTTCGCGGGGGTGGCGACCCCCGGCTTCACGCCCCAGGCCGGCGATCGCCTGGTTTGGGCCTCCCGCACGGGTGGGCTCGCCCAACGGCTCCATCTCGACGACCTTGACGTCCTGACCCGGCCCAGCCAGTACGAACAGGATTTCGAGACGTTCGCGGCTGGCGACACCACGTTCGCCGATGGCGCCCAGCTCTTCGGCTCCGCCTTGGGCACCGCCACGAAGGTGGTGGAGGAGGTCAATTCCCTCGGCGGCGTCAACCGCACGCTCCGGCTCACCACCGCTGGTGTGACGGGCACGCGCGCGGCCTACCTGTTGCCGGACCTCGACGCGGGCCGCCCGGTGGCCGCTTTCTCCGCGCTGTGGAACATGACGGTGAACGGCAATTTCCCCGCCGCCGCCGATGGCTTCTCGCTTTCGTTCGGTCCGGTGGGAACGTTGGACCTGGCGGGAACGGATCACCCTCAAGAATCCGGCTATGGCGTTGGCCTCTGCCTGAGCGTGCAGACGTACGGGGGGAACCAGCCCGGATTCCACCTGCGGGTGAACGGCGCCACCGTGGCGTCCCAACCCTACGTCCCTGCCACCCAATGGGGCGTCAACAGCAGCAAACGCCACCTCTTCCAGTTGGATTGGGACCACGCCGATGGCCTCACGGTGCGGCTCGATGGTCAGCCGATCTTCAGCAACGTGCCCACCCCGGGCTTCATCCCGCAAAGGGGCGGCCGCTTCGTCTGGGCCGCCCGGACCGGGGCGCTGACCGAGACGATCGACCTGGACAACATCGTCGTCGTGACCGGGGGACGCCTGGCGCCGGCCACGGTGGGAGCGCCGTTCATCGGCAGCGCCAACAATGGCGGCTATGAACCGGCCCGGGCGTTTGATGGTACGCTTGCCACGTACTGGGTCGACGGCGGCCTCTATGCCCATGACGCCTTCGTGGGCGGCAAACTCACCGCCGCCCAGTCCATCCGCGCCTACACGGTGGGTGCGCCCGAGGCCTCCCTCGCCTGGGCACCGACGCAATGGACCCTCGAAGGCAGCGCCGACGGAACCGCTTGGACCCCCGCCGGGACGCACGGTGCCCAGTTCCTCGAGGCGGAACAGCGGGCCTGGCTAAGTTCCAACGCCCTGCCCTTGGACCAGTGGCGGCTCAATATCTCCGCCAGCATCACGGGCACCTCGCTCAAGGCCGTCGGCGAAGTCGCCTTGTATGCGTTCACCCCGGCCGACTTGCCGCCGCCTCCGGAGATCGAAACGTTGCCGGCCGAGAACATCCAGGCCGATCGCGTCACGCTGCGAGGCAGTGGCGTCCACCACGGCGGCGTGGTCGAGTTCTACTTCGAGTGGGGCACCACGACCGCTTACGGCAATCGGACCCCGTCGGTTCCGGCTGGCGATCTGAGCTTCACACTCGCCGGACTTACGCCGGGGACGGCCTACCGCTATCGGGCGGTCGGGCGCACCCCGTACGACTCGGTGTACGGCGAGGACATGGAGTTCACCACCGCGAGCCCTTTCAGTGAAGTCGGCCTTTCTGGTGTTCCCAATCTCCTGTATGGGACCGTGGCGTGGGGGGATTACGACGGGGACGGCTTCCTGGACCTGTTCTACGCCGGCCTCCAGGGAGGGCCCTCGTGGTATTGGCCCACTTCCGGACTCCTGCGCAACGACCCCGGCGCCGGCTTCACCAGGGTTGCCTTGCCGGTGTCTGAATTCGGCTGGGACGTCGGCGACGCCGCCTGGGGCGATTACGACAACGACGGGCGGCTCGATCTCATCGTGGTGTCCGAAGTACCGAGGCTGCTCCACAACGACGGGGGCGGCAACTTCACCGTGGTGACGATCCCAGGTTTCCCCGCCCTGACCAGGTGGGACTCGGTGGCTTGGGGTGACTTCGACAACGACGGGCGCCAGGATCTGCTCATCCCGGCGGCGCCCCACGTCTGGCGCAACCTGGGTGGGGGTCAGTTTGTCGCGCAACCCATCCTCGGCATGCCGTCGATCCAGGGGGCGGCCCGTTGGGGCGACTTCAACAATGATGGGAACCTCGACATCGCCCTCGTGGGTTCCGGCGCAGCCGACCTCTGGCTCAACGATGGCGTCGGCAATTTCAGCCGGGCCACCGCCACCCAACTCGTCCCCGTGGGCACGGGTGATGCGCTCGTCGGCGACTACGATGCTGATGGCGAGTTGGACTTGCTCATGGGTGGGGGCGGTATGGGCCGGGCCAAATACGGCCCGCTGTGGCGCAGCAACGGCGATGGTACCTTCACGCAAGTCTCCTTCCCCGGATGGGACCTGGGCTACACGGGACTCGATTCACCCGTGGGGTTGGATTTGGGCGATCTGGACGGGGATGGCTTCGCCGAGTTCCTCGTGACCGGTTACTACGAGTGGCAGTGGACCTACCCGCCCTATGCAGCGGGTGCCACTGCCGTGAGCGAGCTCTGGCTCAACGATCAAGGCGGGGGTTTCCGGCGAGGCTGGATCCCCAACCTGCCCGTGTATTCCCACGGCGCGATCGTGTCCGCCGACTACGACCAGGACGGGCGCCTCGATTTCGTGACCGTTGGCAACCAAGGCCCGATCCGGCTGTTCCGCAACGACGCCTCGTTCAGTAACCAACCTCCGACCGCACCCGCCGGACTCGGCTCGGTGGCCGGCCCGGGATACGTCACCCTATCTTGGGGGGCGAGCACCGATGACACCACGCCTTCGGCAGGGTTGAGCTACAACGTCCGCATCGGCTCCGCTCCGGGCCTGTCCGACGTGCTCGATCCGATGTCCTTCGCCGACGGGCAACGCAAAGTGGTGGACCTGGGCAACCGCCAACTGGCCCGCGCCGCGACCTACCAACTGCAGCCCGGCACCTATTACTGGAGCGTGCAGGCGATCGATGCCAGCAAGGCCGGCGGCCCCTTCTCGGTCGAGCACTCCTTCACCGTCACCAGCGGGCCGCCCCGCATCCTGGGCGACCCAGTTGCCTACCTCTACGCCCGCGCGGTCGCCATCCAAAGTCGGGTCGATTTCCTCGGCGAGCCCGGTCAGATCTGGCTCGAGTGGGGGCCGACCAGCGCCTTGGGCTCCGCCACACCGGCCCTGGACGGCGGCACCACCGGTGTTGGCGCGGTCACGCACTGGATCCACTTGCTGACGCCGGGATCCACTTACTTCTACCGCACCGTGACGGGCAACGCCCGAGGAACGGTGTCCGGACCGATCCGCTCCTTTACCATGCCGGGCGATACGTCGGTGAATGACGTTTCCACGCCGGCAGACTGGGTCGGACCGTTGACTCCGGGCGCGCCCAATGTCGCTGCCATGACCGACAACAACATCTCCGCGCAGTACGCCACCTCGGATCTGAGCAACGCTGGCCTTCTCGTCCAACCGTCCGGCTCACTCCCGATCCGCGCCCTGACGATCGTCACCGGCGAGAACCCGCCGGCGAACGATCCGGGCAGTGTTCGTGTCGAAGGGACGTTCGACGGCTTGGTCTTCACCCTCCTCACCGAGCAGGCGCTGGCGCCAACACCCGCGCGCTGGGCGCTGCGGAGCATCCGGTTCGCCAACGCGGTAGCCTATCCGATGTACCGGGTGACGTTCCCCACCGTGAGCGATCCGGGCAACGCCACTGGCCTGCAGTTCGGCGAGATCGAATTGCTGCCCTACCCCGAAATCACTTCGCCCGGCGACCAGGTAACCATGACCGTCACGCCGGGCGTGAGCGTCAGCGGCACCGTGAACACCATGTTCGATCGCTCCGTCGCGTGGGTTGCCGACCGCCTCGCCGTGGACGGCAACAACTACGATGAGACGAGTCACACCTTTGTCCCCACCTGGATCGTGGTGGAGCTTACGCCGGCCAAGGGCTCCACGATCTTGAAACGCTTTGAATTGGTGGGCGCCGGCGACGACGGTCTTTACACGGTGCGTCCGGTTCCCGACCCGATCGAACTCTGGGGTTCGAACGACGGGGTCAACTACACCCTGATCAGCACGCTGCGCCTGTCGCGCAGCTACGGACCCTCGCGCAGCATTTACGAGTTCTCGCTCGAGGCGAACACGCAGGCCTTCGCGCAGTATCGGATCTCACTCAAGCACGTCCCGTCGGTGACGCACGTGGGAGAACTGCGCCTCTTCGGCGAAATGGAGGAACCCGGCCTTGTCGTCGAGCAGCCCGCCGGCACACCGCTCCCGTCCGGTGGTGGAAGCGTGGACTTCGGCACTGTGGCCAGTGGCGACCACGCCGTGAAGACCTTCACGATCCGCAACGGCGGCGCCAGCACGCTCGTCCTGTCGGGCGTCAGCCTGACGGGCGGCACGGCCGGCGATTTCACCCTGGACACCACCGGCATGCTCACCGCGCTCCCCGCGGGCGAGTCCACGACCTTTGCCGTCACATTGACCCCGTCCGGATCGGGCGCCCGCTCGACGACGCTACGCCTCGAGAGCAACGACCCCGAAGAACCGGCGTTTACCCTGGGCTTGGGGGGCTCGGGACCGCCCCCGCCGCCGACGGCCGCGCGCCTCGGTTACTTCCATGCGGTGCTCACCTCCGCGTCGGCGACGCTGTCTTGGGGCACGCTGGTGGAAGTGGCCACCCTCGGGTTCCACCTCGAGCGGTCTCGTCCCGATGGCTCATGGGAACGGATCACTTCCCACATCATTCCTGCCACCGGGCTGAACCTGCGCCCCGAGGCTTATGTCCACCAGGACAACGGGGTCTTCGCAGCGAGCGGGCTCCGGTACCGGCTGATCGAGGTGGATCGCCGCGGGGTGGCCACGGTGTTGGCGGAAACGGCGGTCGGGCCCGTCCTTACCCTTGCGTGCGAACGAACCGCGTTGGGCACCAACCTCCGGGTCTTGGGCACACCGGGCGCGTTGGTGCTCGTCGAGTCGGGCGCGGTCGTGACGGGACCCTGGTTAGAGAGGTGGACGACACGGTTGGATGCCAAAGGCGAAGCGAGGTTCCCGTTGAGCGACGCCTCGAGCCCGATGGGCTTCTACCGTGCCTCGCTTGCCGACGGGTTCTGATTGGTCATCCTTCACCCCTCGGAACTCGGAGGCGCTTCGAGCGAGCCGTCAGGCGGTCTGGTGTTCGGGGTCGACCTCGGGACGCCGATGATGGAAGTAGGCCAGGCTGGAGACCACCTGCCGAGCCCAAGCCCGGCGTCTGCCGCTCTCCGGGAGAGGGGGTGACTTGTGGATCGCCGCCGCGTAATCGTCGCGCACCGACTCCAGCCGTGGCCGGAGTAATCGGGTATCGAGGCCATGACCGTTCCACACGGCGGGGTCCTCCGGCGGCAACGGAGCCCGAAGTCGTCGCCGGTGCCGGGCCACCAGGAAGGCAGATAGAAGTCCGATGGCTGCCAGGCGCATGATGATCTCCCCGGGGGTCATCCTGTAACTCCTCGCGTCGCGATCAGAAAGCTGACTACGAGCAGCACGACCCCTGCCAAGCCAAAGGCGGCTGCCAGGGCCAAGCGCCAGTCGCGATGGCGACGGAACGCCACGGCGGCAGCCGCGAAGACCCCGAGTCCGGCAACGAAGCACAAAGGGACCACGATGGCGCCGCCGCGGGTCGGCAGCGGCCGGGACGGCCATCCGAACGCAACCGTGCTGAACAGCCACGCGTTGCCCATCAGCGAGAGGCCTCCGACCGACACCGCGGGCCAGACCCTGATGGACTGTCGCAGCGCATTCCGGGCCTCACCTGGAATCACAGTTCTTGAGGAATGCCATTGTCTTCTCAGGCAAGTCAAGACGCGCTTTCCGGTTGCTTCCAAGCTTCAACGTCGTCCTGCCTGCCGAATCATCTCCCGTATTGCGACGCCAGCTTCCTGCGGTCTAGCCTGCGCCAACGCTTGGACACCTATGGGTATTGATGGCGAAGCCGCCCGTTTTCTCCTCGCCGGTCTCAAGGCCGGCGTGTCGTACCGACGATGCGCCACGCTCGGGCGGATGAACTACTTCCTTGGCCGCAAAGAAATGGCGTCGCTGCTGCGCCAGTTCGAAATGGACCCGGCGCGGTATCCCAAGCTGTTCGCGCACCCCTATTCCCCGGTGAGGTACGCCGAGGACTTCTGGGCCATGCTCGGAGCCGAGGAACTCGTGAGCATCGACGCCTCGGACTTCGAAGCGGCCTCGCGAATCCATGACCTGAACCTCCCCGTCCCGGACGACCTGAAGAGACGCTTCGATGCCGTGTGCGACATTGGGACCCTCGAGCACGTCTTCAACGTCCCCGTCGCCATCCGCAACTGCATGGAGATGGTCGCGGTCGGCGGGCACTTGTTGCTCATGTGCCCGGCCAACAACTTCTTCGGACACGGATTTTACCAGTTCCAGCCGGAGCTGTTTCACCGCCTGCTCCAGCCCGCCAACGGGTATCAGCTCGAGGCGTTGGTCACGGTGGAATGCGGGCCGGGACGGCGTTGGTTTGACACCGCGGACCCGCAAACGATCCAGGCGCGGGTGACGCTCGTGAATTCGTTTCCGGTCTTCCTGTTCGTCCGGGCCCGGAAAGTGGGCGAAGTGCCAGCCCGGTTGGTCACGCCGCTGGAGAGCGACTATGTGGCGGCTTGGAAGCGCGAAGCCACGCATGCCCAGAGCGGCGGGATCGACCGGTTGGCGACTCCCGGCCTGAGGGGTCTGAAGGAGCGGCTCATCGAGGGACTCCCGCGACTGGCCCGCTGGCTCGAGGCGTGGCGAATCTCCGGGTGGAACCGCGATTTTTCGTTCCGCAATCACCGCGCGTTCACGCCTGTCCGCAAGTCCGGCCTGGGCAGACGACCTTGAGCCTCGAGGAACTCCAGGCGCGAACACCGCGCCTGAAGCAGCCTGACAGGAGTCCTGAAAACTTCTGGGCGGGCTTGTTCCGTTCGCAGGAAACGGTTAGAAAATGTACCGCGGTGAGCTGACCCCTGCACCGCGTTGGCGGAGGTTCGGTATGCGATTGAGTGAGCGGTGTTGGCGTGGCGCAGGCGCAGCTTGCGGCCTGGTTCTTCTGGTAACTTCCTCGGTCCCGCATGGCTTCAGTTCCATGGCCGCGGAGCCGCCCGGGGGTGGGTTGGGAGAGAGCCTTGTGCAGAACGGCGGTTTCGAACGACCCGAGCTGACGGGATCGAGTTGGGAGTGGATCCAGGCGGACACCGGGCGTCTCGAGGCCTGGACCGTGGGGGGCGGCCCGTCCGGCGGTGTGGACCTGAGCGGAACCCTCTGGACCGCCGGCGAGGGGAAACAGTCGTTGGACCTGGCCGGTTGGGGCCCCGGTTGGATTTCTCAGGTCATGGTCACCGAACCGGGACGAACCTACGACCTGTCCTTCCTGCTGGCGGGCAACTACGCGGAGGCACCCGCGACCAAGGTCGTCGAAGTCGTTTGGAACGGGACGTCGCTCGGCCAGACTTCCTTCGACACGACGGGCCGGTCAGCCACGAGCATGGGGTGGCAACGCATGGTGTTCCCCCGGTTGAGGGCGGGAGGCACCGGAACCGAATTGCGGCTCATCGCCGCGAACTCAGGCACCGCCGGCCCGGCGATCGATGATATCCGGGTCGTGCCGGCGGCCGCGCCCCCGGAATCCGTCACCGGACTCGTCGTGCCGCCGCGCTACCGTGATCGTGATGACACGGACGGCAGCAGCGATGCGCTGGGAAATCCCATCACGCTGCAGAACGTCTACGCCGCCGCGCACTTCACCGAAGGCCCCATCCTGATCCGTGAGGTCCGCTTCCGGCGGGACGCCGTGATGCCGCCCTTCACGGCGATGGACGTCGATCTCCGGTTGACGCTGTCGACCACGCTCAAGCCGGTGGAAGGGCTGAGTCCGACCTTCGCCGAGAACCTCGGACCGGACGCCACCGTGGGGTTTGATGGCCACCTGACGCTGGCCAGCGAATCGCTTCCGGGATCCGACGCCGCCCCGGCCTTCGAGCTTCTCGTCCCCCTCACGACGCCCTTTGCCTACGATCCCGCCCAAGGCAATCTGCTCTGCGAAGTCCGGACGCGCAGCGCCTCGGAACACCTGTGGACGGACGCGTCGAATGACTTTGACGAAGGGGCGTCCCGTGTCTTCGCCTACGGAGCCAGTGCTGAGGTCGCCACCTTTCTCGATACCGGCGCGGACATCATCAACCTGCGTTTCGAACTCTTGCCCCTTCCCCTCCGGTTGCAGCCGCGGGGCGGTTACTTCCACGGCTCGGTCGAACTCACGATGACGAGCGGGGTCGAGGGCGCGACGATTCACTACACGACCGACGGCAGCGAACCAGGCTTGGGCTCCCCGGTCTTTCAGCCTCCCCTGGTGCTGACCAACTCAGCGGTGGTGAAGGCGCGCACGTTCAAGGGAGCGGACGCGGTGTCGCCGATTGTGACCGAGACCTACCTCGAGCAGCGTTGGGACGACGGTATTCCGGCGGCATGGCGGCGAGAGCATTTCGGAGCGCAATGGTTCGCACGCGAAGAGGCGGGGCCGGTGGCGGACCCCGACGGAGACCACGCCACGAATTATCAGGAGTGGATGGCAGGTACTTCGCCGACAGACCCTGCGTCGCGTCCCGACCCGGTTCCCTCGCTCGTGCGCATCGATCCCGCGGGCGGCGAGTACGAGGGTTCGGTCCTGGTGACCCTGACGTGCGGGGTCGCGGGTGCCGGCCTGCGGTACAGCTTGGACGGCACGGCGCCTTCGCTGGCGGGCGACCTCGTGTCGAGCATCTCGCTGGGAGTGTCGAGCAACACCATCGTGAAGGCCCAGGCCTTCTGGCAGGAACAGGCGATCTCGGAGATCGTGAGTGCGGAGTTCCAAGTGCAACCGATCCCGCCCGTGTTCCTGGCCCAACCGCGGGAGCAGACCGTCACGGAAGGCGGCTCGGCGCGGTTCGAAGTGCTGGTGAAAGGAACCTGGCCCTTCAGCTTCCAGTGGTTCCGGGACGGGGTTCCGCTTGCGGTCACCTCGGCAGGCTCCGTTCTCACCATCGAGGAGGCAAAATTGAGCGATGCGGGCGCGTACACGGTTCGCGTTAGTAACGTGCTGGGTGAGGTGACCAGTGCCGAGGCACGCCTCACCGTCCTGCCGGCACCGGTCCGGCCGTTCATCACGCGGCAGCCTGAAAGCCAGTCCGTGCCGGTGGGCGGGACCGCGACATTCCAGGCGGAGGTAGGCGGGGACCCGCCGCTGCAATTCGAGTGGCGACGCGGCGGTTTGCTATTGGCCGGAGAACGCGGGCCGCAGTTGGTCATCGAGAACGTCCAGAAGACGAACGCCGGGAGTTACCGGTTGCGCATTTGGAACAACGTGGGTTCCGCCTACACCCTGCCCGTCACGCTGACGGTGACGGATCAGCCGGTGAGTCCGAGCATTCAGTCAGGACCCGTGGGGGCCCTGGCTCGTGAAGGGGATCCCGCGAACTTGTCCGTCGTGGTAAGCGGTTCGTCGCCATTCGGATACCAGTGGTACCGCAACGGGCAGGCCATCCCCGGAGCGACCACGAGCAGACTCGCGTTTGCGGCGTCGGCGCTCTCCGATGCCGGGACCTACTGGGTGACGGTGAGCAACGTTGCCGGAGTGGCGACCTCGGAGCCTGCCATACTTGAGGTTCAGCCCCTGGCCACCGGTGTCACGGTCGTGTTCGACAATTTTGTTCCCTCGAAGGGCATTGATGCACCCGTACGCGACGCGGATGGGTCGACGCGCCTCGAGGGGCCGGCTTACCTGGCGCAGCTTTACGTCGGAACAAACGAAGGCGAACTCCGGCCGGCAGGCGCGGCGGTCCCCTTTCGAAAGGGTTCAGAGGCTGGCTATGTCGTCCTTGGTCCAAGCGGCAACCTGATTGCCATTCCGGAAGTGCCGCCGGGGGCGATGGCAAGCGTTCAGGTTCGGGCTTGGGAGACAGCCCGGGGTGCCAGTTTCGAAACGGCGCTGCGGGCGGGCGGAAAGACCGGGAAATCGGAAGTCCTGCAGGTCACTTCCGGGGGTGTTGGCGACCCGGCAACCATCCACGCGAATCTCGTCGGGTTGCAGGGCTTCGTCCTTCAACGCGAGCAGGAGCCGCCCTTGGTAACCCTGACCTCGCCCGCGGCGGGGACGACGGCGGATGAGCGGTTCGAGCTTCGGGGGCAGGTGCAGGACGCGATTTCCTTGGGGGAGGTCCGGTGGTCCTGGAACGGCCAGGACCAAGGGCCGTTGTCGCTCGATGCCGAAGGTCAGTTCGTCGTTCCCGGTCTGCGCCTGGTCCGAGGCGCGAACCTCATCGAGGTGCAGGCGCGTGACGCCGCAGGCAACGTGGGCCGCGCTGAAGTGAGTCCTGTTTGGGAGCCCCCAAGGAGGCTGGCGCTTACGTCCATCGAGCCGGTTCGCGAAGGCCGGCGTGCGGTCACGACCGTGACGCTGGAGAGCCGGGGAGAGGTCAGCGGCATGACGGTCGTGGTGCGATACGACCCCGGGCGGTTTCAAGATGCCCAATGGACCTGGCTGGAACCCGCGACAACGGCCGGGGCCTTGAGCCAGGTCAGTACCGGGATCCCGGGCGAAGTGCGGGCCACGTTTTCCTTGCCCGGTGCCACGGTCCCGGAGGGGATCCAGGCGCTGGCAACTCTGAGCTTGCGCGCTCGCAGCGTGCCGGGGGCGACGACATCGGCCTGGGTACCTGAGTTTGTGGACGTCGCCGACAGCCAGGGCGCGAAGTTCGGTTACGGCAACACGACCGATGCCACGTCCGTCCAGGTCGTTCCCCGTCGATGGGTCGGCGATCATAACGGCAACGACCGGCTCGATGTGGGCGACGCGAGTCTCATTCAACGGCTCATCGCCGGGCTGGATCCGACGCGGTCTTGGGACATTCCGGCGAACGACCTGAACCAAAGTGCGGATCTCGATTCAGGGGACGTCATCAAGGTCTTGCGCGTGCTCGTGGGCTTGGATCCGGCGCCGGGCTGGATCGGTCCGGCCCTGGCCGACGCCAGCTCGCGGGGCGGCGCAACGCTTGCCGGAGCCGCTCCGGGATTGACGGCGCTGAGCCTGACTTCGTCCCGCAGCCAGGTCTGGCCAGGTGCCACAATCACGGTTCGAGTCAACCTCGAGCATCCACCTCGCCCGATGTCGGGCGCCTCCTTCCGGCTGCGGTATCCGGCGGACCGACTCCGGCCCGCGGGTGCGACGGCGTGGCGCGAAGGAACGGCGCTACCGACGGGCGTGCATGGGCTTTGGAACGTGGACGCCACGTCGGGCCTGGCGGCATTCGCCGTGGCCGCTGGCGAAGCCTGGGGAAGTACGGGCGGGCTGCTTGCGGAACTGGACTTCGAAGTCCTCGGGCGCGGAGGCCCGACCGGGTTGCTCACGATGACCTTGGACCAGGCTTCGGTTTCAACGGACCTGGGCTGGGAAACCGTGCCGTTGCCCGACTTCAGCCTGGCGTTGCCCGAGTACGTCCCCGGCTTGGAGCCTTCGGTTGTCCGTCGCGCCGACGGATGGGAGATCGGGTTCAACACGGTGGTCGGCGTGCGCTATCGACTCGAGGCCTCGGAGGACCTCGACCACTGGGAGTTGATGGGGTCGGAAGTCGGAACCGGCGGCTTGCTGAAGCGGGTGGATCCGGACGGAGAAGGGCGGGCGATGCGCTTCTATCGGTTGCGACTCGAGCCGTGATTCACTCGCCGTCGTCCTCGTCCTCGTCGCGGTCGCGCGGGAGGGTCTCGACGTACCGTTTCCAAAGTTCGAGTTCGACGAACATCTCGAAGAAGACGCGCGGGCGGTGCTCGTAGTAGCCGACGCTGATCCACCGTTTGTCCGACTTTTCGTCGAGGGCGGCGTTCAGGCGAGCCCCCGCGATCACGATGGGCGCGTAGGGATCTTCGGGCACGCCGGAGGACCAGTTCACCTCCTTGAAACCGCGCAGGTACCAGGGCAACGGCCAGTAGTCGCCGCCGGGAGCCATCACGTTGATCGCGAGGGTTGCGGGGTCGCCATGGACGGCCGCCACTCCCAGCACCCGGTCGACGAGACGTTTGAAATCCTGCGAGGTGTGCGCATAGACATAGGGATTGCGCTGATCGGTCGCGAACTTGTGTGACGCGCGGTGGGCTTGGATGCCCAATTGCACCGTGGCGCCGAGCACCAGGACTCCCGCCAGCAGCACGCCCCAGGTCGGACGGATCCAGCGGAACAGGGTTGCGGCGCCGACTCCGGCCAGAAGGACGAACCCGTGCAAGAAGCCCAGCGCGCACCAGGGGGTCTTGTAGGAGATGGCCGTGTAGATCCCGGTCAGCACGAGCGTGTAGAACGTCACAAACCGCACGAGGCCTCGGTTCGCCGCAGACCACCGTGCGGGTAGAAAGCTGGTGACCATCCCGAGCCCGGCCAACGCCCCAATCAGGAGCTCGCTGAAGACAGGGCCCTTGGCAGGGTGAAACCAAAAGAGCCGCTCGAAGTAGAAGTACCACGGGTGGATGTGCGGCGACTCACCTCCCGCCCGGCCCAGCCACGGGGCGTACGTGCGCAGCGAATCCAGCGGCCCCGCCGGGTTCGTGAAGAACGACGTAAACAGGGTGATGGAGACCAGCAACGCGACGCCCGCCGCGGCCGCCATGTGGCCGGGGTGGAGCCGCGATCGGAGTGCGCTCCAGATCCCTCGGTCTTGCTCGGCAAACCAAAGGACGGCCGCCGCGGCCAGGCCCAGCGCCACCAGGTGAAAGACGAAGGTCTCCTTGGTGGCGTGCATGAAGCCCAACGCGGCTCCGGCCAGCACCAGCCATCCAAGGCGTGGCCGGCACCAGTATCTCCAGAGGGCCGCGCCCAGGAGCATGGCCCCGAACACCAGCATCAGTTCGTGGATGTAGTAGCGGCTGTAGTAAACGAACGCCGTGGATACGGCGGTGAACATTCCCGCCCACAGCGTGGCCGCGCGTCCCAGCCCGTCGGCCAGCAAGGGCAGGAGCAGGATCAAGCCGAGGCCGAACGCCAGGGGCACGAGCCTCAAGGTGGTTTCGCGAAGTTCGGCGGCGGTGCGGGCGCCGCTCAGCCAGGCGAAGGGCAGGGTGGCGTAGTAGAGGGAGGGACCGTGGTACTCGTGAGGATCGTAGCGATACTCGCCCTGCTGCCAGAGTCCCACGAATTTGAAGGCATGAACCGCCTCGTCGGTATGGAACGGTCGTTGGTCCAGCCGCGGCAGACGGAGCAGCAGGCCCACAACACAGGCGACGAGGAGGCCCCAGGCGATTCGGCGGTTCATGCGCGTGAGCCAGTCTTACCCTCATTTCGCCTTCGGATCAACGGAGGACACCTGCTTTCCGGGGTGTCAGCGCCATTCCCGGATTTCGTCACGACCGGGGCCGTCCGCGTCCTCCGGTTGCTTGCAGCTTGTGAAGCGGCGGACGCGGGACCAGAGTCCTCCCATGTGCAGCGACCGACCCTCTCCACAGCGGCGCGTTGCCCGCGGTTTCACTTTGATCGAATTGCTGGTCGTCATCGCGATCATCGCCATCCTGGCCGGAATGCTCCTGCCGGCCCTGGGCCGGGCCAAGCTGAAGGCCCAGGGGATCGGCTGCATGAACAACCTGCGCCAACTCCAGGTGGCGTGGTTCATGTACGTGCAGGACAACCAGGACCGGTTGCCGGGCGTGAGTGGCGGCTCGTTTGCCGGCCCGACCACGTGGGTCTCGGGCTGGCTCGACTTCAGCAACGGCAATGCGGACAACACCAACACCGTCTATCTCACCGACGTGCGGTTCTCCCAGATCGGACCGTACGTGAACAGTCCGGGCATTTACCGCTGTCCGGCGGACCGCAGCATGGCGCCATTCGGCTCCCGCAGCCTGCCCCGGGTTCGCAGCATGTCGATGAACTGCTGGATGAACTACCTGTTCGATGTGGCGATCGGTCAGGACACCTACCTCATCTATCGGAAATACGGTGACATGACCGACCCCGGGCCCTCGATGACCTGGGTGCTGATCGATGAACGCGAAGACAGCATCAACGACGGGCTGTTTCAGACCAACCTCAAGAGCCGCGGAGCGAGTGCGCGCATCGTCGATTACCCCGCCGGCTACCACGGAAATGCCGCCGGAATCCTCTTCGCTGACGGACACGCCGAGATCAAGAAGTGGCGCGATGCCCGCACCACACCCCCGGTGGTCAAGGGACAGGCACTCGCCCTCGACGTGCTTTCAGCCAACAACCCGGACGTGGCCTGGCTGCAGGAACGTTCAAGCCGCCTCAAATGATCTCCCGCGCTGGTCAACGCCCGCGGCGCCATGGGCCGGATGCCGTTTCCGACGGCGGCCTGGCCATGACCAAGCAAGCGCCGCGAGGATCGGGTGGAACCCGTTCACCTTCGTTGCCCCCGGTTGTCACCGCCGCCACCCCGTTCGCATGCGCCTGATCCTCCTCGCCGCCGTCTGTGCGCCGCTCTTCACCGCCGGACGCGCGTCCGAAGCGCCGGCTCGCTTCCCCGACCACGCCGTGCTCGCCGCCGGTCCGCACCAGGTACGGCTCCTGCCGGGCGTGGGCCAGTTCGTCTTCAGCCTTTACGGCGCGCCTTCGGAGCTTCCGACCTTGCGGCATCTTGTTCCCTGGCTGCGGGAACACGACTTCGCGAACGGCTTCGATCCGGGCCCGGGTCCGGGAGCCCAAGCCGCACCGGTGTTTGAGTTTCTGGCGCAGGAGCGCTGGCCCGTGGTCTTTTACTCCGGGAGCGAAATGCAGATCAAAGGCGGCCGCGCGGTGTTCGGTCGGGACGAAGAGGCGGCTCTGGCCGCGATGGACCGGGCTGGAGTGTTCACGGCGTACCAACTCGGCGAGTGGGGCTACTACTTCCATAACCTGTCGCACCATGATTCCTGGTGGCGTGACGTCTACGGCTCGGACTATCAAACCTACCGCCATCTGCAGAAGCCCGCAGGCCTGTCGGGATACGACCAACGGCCGGCCAGCAAGCGGGAGTGCTACGAGGTATTGAAGGACTACTTCCTGAGCCGCAGCCGCGACCTGCTGGGACGGGTTATCAGCGTGACCGGCCACTCGCACTACGAAGCCTACGCCGGCGAGTGGGGCGCACGGTGCATCGGCCTCGAGCTGGGGGAGAACATTGCGTTTACGCAGTCCAAGCTGGCCTTTGCCCGTGGCGCGGCGCGTCAGCGGGGCAAACCGTGGTCGGTCCAGGTCAGTCCCTGGTTCGGGCCGGCGTGCACCACGAGCGGTCCGCTGCGCACCGAAAACGGCATCGTTCGCGGCCTCGACGCGGGGCACTCGCTCAGTTTCTACGAACGGATGTGGTTGCACGCGTGGTTTGCGGGTGCCGCGCTGGTGACGCCGGAGAACAGCATGGCGATCTTCTTCGAGAAACCTGAAGCGCCGTGGATTCTCACCGAGCACGGCCGCAAAGCATCGGAGGTGTTCCGCTTCATCAAAACCCACGAGCGAGGGGTGCCGTTCACGCCGGTCGCGGTGGTGCTCGACCGCTACGCCGGTTACAACGGCTACATGGACCGGCCTTGGGGCATCCTGGATCCCACGGCCGGAGATCGCGAGGCGCGGGACTTCTTCGATCATCAGCTGTTTCCCGGGAGCGACCACATTCATGCGCGGCCGTTCCCCGGGAATCCCGAGGCGAGCTACCTCAGGCCGACGCCGTTCGGGGAGGGCTTTGACGTCCTGCTCACCAGTGTGCCGCCAGAAGTCCTGCCTTCGTACGCGGTGATTCTCCTGGTGGGCGACATCGATTTCGATGTGGCTTTCCTCAGCGAACTCGAGAAGTCGCTCCGGCGTGGCAGCGTGGTGTTGATGAGCGCCCGCCACCGGGAGGCGCTCGGATCCGAGTTCAACCGCGTCGAACGCCAGGGCCGAGTGGAGGTTCTCGACTCCTGGATCAACCCGTCGACCGGGCGTCCCGCGGCGATCTCCGAGTCGCGCCTGCGGGCCCTGTCCCGTGAGTTCCTTCCGTTCGAATGCGCCGGGGACGCGGTGCAGTATGCCATCAACCGGATTCCGGGCGGGTGGGTGATCGAGTTGATCCACAACGCCGGCGTGAGCAAGCGCGGTGATCAACCGGCTGTCGTGGATTCGAGCGCGCGCGCCCGGGTGACGGTGACGCCCAGGTTCCCGGTTCGGGAAGCACGTGCCTGGCGTTCGGGCGCCTTGTATCCAAACCCCCAAAGCGTGGACGTCGAACTCGGACCGGGAGCGGTGGAGTTCGTGGAATTCTCGGAGACCCGCTGACTGCCCGCGGCGCCGACGAGGCGGTAGGGCGCGCTGTCCTCAGCGCGCCGAACTCGTCGGGCAACGGAGTGCCCGCCCTACCCCGGCAGCAGGCTCAACGCTCGAGCACCTGTCGCAGCAAGGGTTCAAGGCCGTTCGCGTTGAAATAGAAGCCCAGGGAGTTGCAGTGGACCCCGTCAACCAGGCCCAGGGTCTGGTCGCGTCCGAGCATCTTCAGACCGTCGACGAACTCGATGCAATCGTCACCGCGGGCCCGGCGTTGTTGAACCAACTTCCTTGCCGTCTCGCGTTTCGCGTCCTGTTCACGGGCCGTGTCAGGTTGGGTCGCCTCGGCCGGGAAGTAAAACGGGCTGGTCACGAGGATCGGCACCCGCGCCAGCTTCTGCCTCAGGATCTCGACGAACGCGGGCAACGCGCTCGCGTATTGGGCGGCCGAGGGGTTGCCCCAGAAATCGAGCACGATGCTCGACGGGTCCAGCTCGGTGATGGCCTCCGCCAGGGCGGGTTCGCCCATGCCGTTGCCACTGAATCCGAGGTTCACGAAGTCCGCGTTCAGGCGTCGCTCGAGGATGGCCTGGCAGGAACCGCCCGGATTCGACGCGCACCCCCCTTGGGTGATGCTCGAACCGTAGTACACCACCGGCTTGCGGATGCGGTACGGGGTGGGGGACTCCAGGCGGGCGGCGGGGTCGAGGGTAATCGCTTCGAGGGCCACGGGCTTGTAGAGCGGCAGGTACAGTGTGATGTCCCGCAGCATCGGCTCCAATCCCACCCGCCAGCTCTTCGTGATCTCGCCCTTCGCGTCCGGCCAGGCGCTGCCAAGGTACTCGCCGTTCACGTAGAGATCGAAGCCGTTTTCTCCCACGCTCGCCATGTGGTGCATGTTCGAGAACGCCGGATTTCTGGCCACAACCCCCACCGAAGTGGAGTCGGTCCTGAAACGAATGCGCCCGCCACTCGGCTGTTGGGCAAGGCTCCACACCGGCGGCCGGAAGCGCGCCTCGAGCCGCGCGGGCAGCCGTCGCAGCACAGGCGAGTCCTCCTGGAACCAAGGCAGACCGTGAACGGACAGGCGGCTGTCGGGGAATGCGATGTGCTGGGTTTGCGCGGTTTCGGCCGCAGGTTCTGCGGCGCGGCCGTCGGTCAGATTGCTGCAGGTAACCAGGGCCAGGGCCAGGGCGAACCGGATGCCGTGGCGGAGCAGAGGCAAGGGACGCATGGGCTTCGAGCTGTTTTCGCGAGCTTGGGCGATGCCCCTCGAAGCCGCAAGCACTCACGACCGCCCGGGCTTCGAGGACCGAGCTCAAGCGCTTCAGGCCTGTCGGCGGGCGCGGCTGCGCCGGGTCGGCTTCTTCTCGCTTCTCGCCCTGCCTCGCCGCGAACGTCATTTCATCGCCGTTTTGGCTCGCGGGTACGCGTGGCTCGTGTACCACACCCGCATGCCCAGGTACGCGACCTTCCGCACCTTCCGAACCGCACTTGCCCGGTTTTCGGCCCTCTGTTGCTCGGGGCTTTCCCTGACCGCGGCCTCACCCGGACTCGAGAGCACCTGGCCGCGCGAGTACTCGGTCCGGCGCGACGATGCCGCCGGGGTGCTCTCGTTGAGCACGCCCTATTACGAAGTGCAACACGACCTTCGACGCGGCGGCGCCATCCGTGTCATCCGGTTGACCCACGGCCAGGCCACGAACCTGCTCGTCGAACCGATCGTCGCGCGTATCCAGGACGAAGCCGGGGCCTGTTGGACCGATTTGAACGACCCGGCGCCTCAAGTCACACACCGGCGCGAGGCTGGAAGGGACTGGGTGACGGTGGAATGCCGGCTCAAAGACGACCAGGGCCGCGGGACGAGGGTCTCACTCAAAACGGTGTTCGCGTACCGGTGGGGCTGCGTGAAGGTGCGCCGGGAATTCACGGTCGCGGGCGATCCCGTGCGTGTGCGGGACCTGTGTCCTCTGTCCACCGTCCTGTCGCCGACCCTGTCCGAGTACGGGTATCGTGAGGGCCTGTCCGAACCTGAGGGAGCGGCCCCGTTTGCGTTTGGCAGTAATCGCTGGGGCAAGCTCCGTCGTGACCACGAGTCCGACCCGGCCGTGAAGACGGGCTTCGTGCCGCGGTCGATGCTGTTCGCCAACCCGGGTGTCGAAGGCCTGGAGTGGTTCGTGGGATCCGATCTCGCGCCGTGGGAGCTCTCACTCGGAGGTCGTCGGGGCTTGGGACGATGCGTCCTCGAGCCGAGCAGGGCACCCGCGGGTCTGGCGCTCTCGGTGTCACCTTTCTACAACGCCACCAACGCGGCGACCCTGCCCGCGGTGACGGTCCTGGAATTCTATTTGGGCGTGCCGCTGCTCGAGGGCCACGCGCTGCGCCCATGGCTGCACACCTCCTTCAACCGCAATCGCGGCGAGTGGGTTTCCGCGGAGCAGATTCAGGCGTGGAGTGTGGACGGCATCCAGACGGTCCACTGCCACAACGACGGAGATTATTACGACGACGGCCTGTTCTGGCGCGACGGGTCCTATCCTCCCTATCCGGATATGGACCGCTTTGACCGGGTGATCGCCGGATGCCACCGGGCGGGGATCCGGACCGCCACTTACTTCTCAAACAAGGAACTGCACCCCAGCACGCGCGAGTTCAAACAGCACGGGCGCGAGTGGGGACGCATGAACCTCAATGGCGCCCTGCAGCACAACATTTTTCGCGGAACCAACGAGTTCGGCGTCCAGATGTGCCTCCGCTCGGGCTGGCTCGGCTTCTTGAAATCCTCGATCGACCGGGTGCTCGAGCACCATCAACTCGACGGCGTTTACTACGACTGGAACGTCGCCCTCTATTGCTGCAATCCCCTCCACGAAGGCAAGCCGGCCAGCGCGACGGCCGCGGGCCATTGGGACATCGACGAACTGCTCGACCTCATGGAATGGACTCGCCAGCGGGTTGGCCCCAAGGGGCTCGTCATCGTCCACAACACCACCACGCCGATGTTCAGCCTCGAGAATTTCGCGGACGCCGTCGTTGCGAACGAGTGGGGTTACGGGACCTGGAAGGCTGACGGACCTGCCCTCGCGGACCTGCCGTTGGAATGGTCCTTGGTGGGAGCCCGCGCCCGGGGCGTCATCAGTTATGGGCAGTTGAACGCCCAGTCGCCTCCACGCCTCCATCGACTCTTTGCGCTGCAGGCCTTTTTGAGTGGCGTGACGCCTTGGCCGGCGAGTCGCGAGGCGTTCGAACTGGCCTCCCTGCTGAAGCCCCTCGGCGATGCGCACTCATGGGACTTTGCCGATTGGCGGAACCAGATCGTGCGTCTGGACGGCGACCGCTGCGCGGCCGCGGTGTACAGCCGTCCGGGGGAGGCGTACGTGCTGCTGGGCAACCTGGCGAACCAGGCGCAGACCGTACGCTGCGTCCTGGACTTGAGAAAGCTGCCGCACCCGCTGTCGTCACCCACAGGCGCCATCCTGGTCGGGGCGACGGGGACGCCCAGCGCCGGATCGGCCGCGAAGCCGCTGAACTTGGATTTGTCCGCCTTGCTGAACGCTGGGGTCGAACTGACGATCCCGGCGGACAGCGCCATTCTGGTCCATCTGCGTTGAACCGACGTGGGGTCAAACCTTGACAGTTTGACATTTCAAAATGTCAAAATGTCAAGGTTTGACCCCAGCCGGCGCCGTGACCGGGAACATCGAGATTCGGAACTTCGTGCAGCCGTAAGGCACCAACGTAAGCCGTGCGGATGCGATGCCACGCCCCACGGCTCGCGCAGGCAGCCGGGGAGCCTTCGGATCCGGGTTCCAGGCCGCTTCCACCGCGTTGGCCCCGATCGTGACCGGCGCCGCGAGCGGCCAGTCCCATCGACCCGGCATGGACTGACGCTGCACCTCCAGCCCGGGATTCTGCACGTCCAGTGCGTACTGCCAGCGCGCGCCTGGCTCCGGCGTGTTGGGATCTGCCGTGTCCGGGATGGGGAGCGCGAAAAGCAGCGGTCCACAACTCACCGCAGCATACGGGTCGCCCTTCGGGTTGTCGGGATCCGGAATGGTCACGGGCATCGTGCCCAGGTTCGGATTGTACGGCGGTCCCGAGGCGGCATCGTGGCCTCGCTCAAGGCGGGGATTCATCGGCAGGTGCAAACGCAACACGTCGCCGCGCTTCCACATCCGTTGGACGCGAGCGAATCCGTGGGGATTCGAGGTGAGGGCCACCTTGGCCCCGTTCAAGGTCAAGGTCGGCGCCGTGCACCAGCCTGGGATGCGGAGTTCGAGCGGGAAACTGGCCTCACGCTCCGGGTCCACGGAAATCTGGAGCGTGTCATTGAAGGGGTAGTCGGTCGTGCACGCGATGACCACGGGCGTGCGTTCCCCCACGAGGGCCGACACCTTGCAGGGACCATACGCCGTCGCCGCCAGTCCCTTTTCCGGTGTGGCCATCCACATGTGCGTGACATACCACGGCACGACGCGGTTCAGCGCCGCGGTGCAGCAGAGCGGCGAGTGCTTGGGCTGGTAGGTGCCGCCGCCGGCCCGCGGTCCGTGCGGGAAGTCCGGCGAGAGATTGGCGAACCGGTTCGGGCTTTGGAAATAAACGTGCGTCTTGAAATCGCGGGATACGGTCCCCGGACCGGCGTTGAAGAACGCGCGCTCCAACCGGTCGGCCATGCGGCCTTCGCCGGTGACCTGGAGCAGGCAGACCTGGCTCCAAATGTAGCCGGCGACATCGCAGGTTTCGCTTCCGCGAAACGCACCCGTTGGACCGTAGAATTCATCCGAGGCCGGGACGCCGTGGGGTTGCATCGCCACGCGCTCGAGGAGGTCGTGCCAGCCGACCGCCGCGTCCAGGTAGCTCCGGTCCCCGGTCCACAGATAACCGACCGCCCAGGGCGTGGTGCACTCAATGAACTCCACCACATGCGCGTTATCGACCGTGGTCCCGGGCTTCAAGCTGGGCGCATGACGGTAGCGCTTGAGGGCAGGCAGCAGGGCGGTGTCATCGCGTTTGAACAGGGCGTCCAGGGCGGCGGCGATGCCGCGGTTGCCGGACCAGCAGTAGGCATCGAAGGCCGGCCATGGATTCGACATGTTGCCGGTGATCGAACGAAGACAGTCCGGGTCGTTCCCATAGGCACCCTCGAGCGCCTTCAAGATGCTCGGATCACCGGACCCTGCATAGAACCCCACCATGGCGCGTCCGAGCAGGCCCGACGCCCAGAGCGGCCAGCCTTCCAGCGCCTCGGTGGCGGCCTTCCGGTGATCGGGGTTGGTATGGTCCAGCCACCAGAGAAAGAGGAGGCTGTTGGGAGTCATGTGGTCGGCCACGGCGTGGAGTCGACGCCGGGCCTGGTCGATGAGGTCCGGGTCGTGAAGTGCGAAGCCGAGCCGGGCGAGGCCGTCGAACCAGTAGCCGCCGCCTTCGTAGGGCCACGCCCCCTGGTACCAGCGCAGGCGTTCCCCGGTCATCTGGTGATCCGCGGCCCAGGCGCGTTTGAACTCGTCGTCGTAATCGTCCATGTGTCCCGTGTAACCGTCGCGAGCAGCCAGGCACCAGTCGCGCAGCCAACCCACGGGCTCGATGGCGCCAGGCGGGAGGGGCAGGAAAGCCGGGGGCGTCGGAGGGTCGAACGGGCGCGCGTAATTGCTCGGGCGTGGGGCGGTGTCCGGCGCCTGCTGGGCTGCCGCCCGCCCGGCGGAGGGAAGGAGGGCCAACCCGAGGACCGTCAGAGGGAGAAGGCAATGGTGCATGGCGACGCGGTCCTGAAGCGTGCCTGATCGCCCGCGGATGCGCAATGGGGTCAAACCTTGACAGTTTGACATTTGGTCGCGCCAGCGCGTCGTGAACCAGCCCATCGCGTGCGCGTCTGCGCGGCCCGCAGGAACCGCGGCTTCCCGTGGGCGGCGGCATCGTGCGTGACCGCCACGTGGATGCCTAACGATTGTGCCCCGGGAAAGCGCGCTATGCACTCCTTGGAATTGTCGAATGTCAATGTTTGACCCCATTGGGTCTGCCCATGAAGGCGGCCGGGTTCGCAGCTTCGGCTACACCGGCATCGGGCAGCTTCAGTGGGCATCGGATCTTGGAGGCAACAAGTGGACCATCGTCTTCGACGCGGCCAACGGTGCGCTGCTCTCGGTCAAGAGTCCAAGCGGCGCCACGCTCTCCTTCAGCTACGATGCGCTGGACAACGTCAAGACGGTGACGTATCCCGACGCGGGCGTGCTGACGAACTTTTACGATGCGGCCAACCGGGTCAACGGCGTGGGCCTGCCGAGCGGGTTGCGTGTCACCAACGCGTTCGACGCCGCCGGACGACTCCAGACCCGCCAGATCCTCAGCGGCGGTACGCCGGTCGATACCGCGGCCTTCTCGCATAACGCCAACGACACGGTCATCACCGTCAGCAACATCGCCGGGTTGACCCTGAACGGCCTCGACGCCGCCGGACGACTGGTAAGCATCACCTACCCGACCACCGCGTCAGCCGGATTCCAGCGCGATCTCCTGAACCGGATCACCACGATCACCAACAAGGCGGCCAGCGGCGGCACGGCCTACCTGACCCGCTACGCCTACGACGCGGTCGGCAACGTCACGAACAGCGTCCGCCCTGGCCTCAACGCGAAACTGGGGTACAATGCCGCGGATCAGTTGACGCAAGTCGTGCTCACCAACGGCAGCACCACGAACTTCGCCTACACGGTCGACGGCGCCGGCCGGCGGGTCAAAGCGACCGCGAACGGGGCGGCGGAACGCCGCTTCCTGGTGGCGCCTACGGTGGGCGACGATTTGGAATCTCCGCATCTGGTCGCGGACGGGAGCAACAACCTCAAAGCCGGCTACGTCTTCCTCGATGGCCGGCCGATCGTCCGCTACAACGCCAGCGGTGGCGCGAACAACGTCTATTACCTCGAGGACGGCATGGGCTCGATCATCGGCCTGGTGAACACGAACCAGGCGAGCGTGGCGGTCTTCACGTATGACGGGTTCGGGCGGACGCGCAGCGCGACCGGATCCCAGGCCGCTCCGCCCGCGGGAGCCGGCGGGGATTTCCGATTCCACGGTCTGTGGCTCGAAGCCGACACCGGGCTCTATCACGCCCGCGCCCGGGACTATGACCCGCGGACCGGGAGGTTCCTGAGCCGGGATCCTGTTGCGGGTGACATAAGAGAAGCCGAGTCGTTCAACCCGTATGCCTTTGCGCGCGAGAACCCTTACGTCTATTCCGATCCATCAGGCCAGTTCGAACTCACCGAACTGCTCAGTGTCCAAGGCATTCAAAGGACCCTCACGACTCTCAAGACGGCCGCGATCAATGACGCCCGCGTTGAGGCGCGCGGCGCTCGGTCAGCTCACGAGCGAGGCCCTCGGCATCCAACAGCGGCGCGCGTTCCCGGTGGCCTTTCTGCAGCAACGAGGCGAGGCGGCGCCCACGCCTCGTCGTGGGTTTCCACTGCGAACGAGGTTGCTGTGAGATCTTCTCTTCCAAGGCGGCCAGAATGAACCGACTCCGTCCTTGACCGGCCAGGGGCAGATGGCGCAGGACCCGCTCGGCAATCTTGACGCTGACAATCTTGGTCGAGGTCATACTTGACGGTATGACCTGCGCTGCCGCTGCTGTCAGGCGGGCCAAATGTCAAACTGTCAAGGTTTGACCCCAAGGCCTCGTACGCGGTAGAACGCGCGCTCCTGCGCCTCGGAATCCGTAAAGCGGGCGACGCCGTTCACGCCGAGGATCGGTCCGCCGATGACCGTCCAGTTGGCCTCAGGGCCAAGCGTCCAAGTCCGCTCGACGGCGTACGCGACGCCCGGGGCCGTCGCCCATTCGAGGGTGAGGGGTTGTGGCCGTGTCACACGCAGGAGCACGAGGATATCCACCTCGAGGTCCGGCGCGCCGGGCGGGCCTTCGCGATTTCCGACCGCATCCACGGCCGTCGAGAAGAAGGCGAGGCTCGAGCCGGGCAGGGCGGGGAAGGTGGCTTCCATTGTGGTCGTGCCCTGTTGCCACACGGCGTAGGGGCCGCCGTTCTGCGACACGTAGAGGTCGTAGGCGACGATTCCGGATCCGTCGCCGTCGGTGCCGGACCATGCGAGCCACAAATTGCCCTCGTGCGTCCCCAGCAGTTCCACCCGGCTCTCAGGCGGGGTGGCATCCAGCCGGTTGAGCGCGACCGGGGTGACGATGGGGGCGTTCACGTCGAAGACGATGGAAGCCTGGTTGGTGATCGTGGCGCCCGGCGGCAAAGCCGCCCGGGGCCGGATGGTGAAGCTGACAAAGCCCTCGCCCTGGTGCTGCGCGTCGTTCGGGGGCAGGAAGCCCGCGAAGGGATCTTCCGGCAGCCAGCCGGTGAGCGGGTCCACCGATTGCATGCGCCAGGTCACCACGCCGGTCCCGGGATCGAGCACGACGGAGGCGAGCACGGGATTCCAGTCCGAGCTGACCCAGGCAAGGCCCGTGTACTGCTGCACGCCGGCCGGCACGTCGAGGACGGCGTCGTTGAACGCGAACTGCAGCGGCTGGAAGGTGGACCAGTCGAGGTTTGGATCCAGCGGATCGGTGATGATGACCTCCTGGGCGGCGGCGCTGGCGGAGGCGACGTTCTCGAAGTGAATGGTGTAACGGATCGCCTCGCCGGCGCGCACGAACCCCGCGGGGCCGTAGCCCGTGGTCACCTTGTCGTTGGGATCGTACGACTGCATGACCGGGGCCATGCCGAAACCGTCGGGCGGGCAAGCGAGCGCCCCCGCTCCGCCCGCGGGCGTGGCGTGGAGGCTGCGCAGCCCTCCCACGGCACACGGCGGTGGGGGTGGTTCATCCGGCACGCCCCCCCCTCCGCAACCCTTCCCCCGTCCCACCATGCGCGGGAAATCCTCGTCGAACATCAGGGCGCCCGACTGGTACCTCCCGACGGCCTCGAGCAGTGCCGAGTACGCGTTGTCGAATTCCGCGTCGAGATCCTGGAGGCGTTGGAGCTTCGTCCGTGTTTCGGGCAACACGCTGTTCCGGAACCGGCCGAGCGTGGACAGCGCCGCCGCGGTGCAGGGGCCGACGTCCGTTCCTCGGAAGTACGCTTCAAGGTCGCCGAGCTGGCTGTCCATCTCGTCGAGGTTCCACTCGAGGCGGAAGTTGCCGCGGTAGAGCTTCAAGAGCGTCTCGACCCCGTAGTCCTGCAGGGACTGGATCGCGGGCCTGACGGGGTCGGAATCCGGGAGCGCGCAATCGGCGAGGATCCCGTTCAAGGCGGCGTAGAGGTCGGTGGGCAGATCGGCGACGCCGCTGAAGGCGCGCTCGAGCGGCAGGTAGGAATCGTCCTCGAAGGCGTCGAGCAGGTCCTCGACGCGATCCTGCACGGCTTCGATGGACTCCCGCATCAACTGGAGGTCGGCGATGACCTTGTCGCTGTTCAGGTCCACGCACTTGCGCTTCATCTTCCCGAACGCCTCGAGGGCGGCGTCGAACATGGCCTGATCCTTGTTCAGCTCTGGCGTCATCCAATGCGCCGTGTAGAGCGTCGGCGGGTAGGTGTACATCTCCGGCGGGAGGTAGTTGAGCCACGGACGTGTGGCGTTCGCGCCACCAGGCCCATGCAAGCGCGGTTGCCGGTCGGCCAGGGCGATGAAGGCCCCATCGAGCTCGGCCGGTGGCGTCACCAGCGGGGGAGCGTCGCCCGGTAAGAGTTGGATCGCGACGGGGGCCGGCGCGTCCGGCGGGGTGGTGATGCTGACCACCACAGGTAGAAAGCCGGTGGCCCAGGCCACGAGCCGGCTCGGGCCGGCCGGGGCCGCGCTGTCGCTGAAGCCGCCCGAGGCATCCGTGTGGTGCAGCCGTTCCCGCGGCAGCAGAGCGCCGACCACAACCAAGGCGTTGCTGATCGCCGCGCCGGTGGTGGCATTTACGACCTGGCCGCTGAGCGGTGACCCTTGCGGGAGAACGAAGTCCAGGGTAGCCGAGTCGCCTTCGTTCGGGAGCGAGGCGATGGCGCTGGTCGGACCGCCCCGATCGACAGCCATTGCCGATATCTGATACGTGCCGGCCGGCAGGCCGGAAACCGCGTAGCCTCCGTCCGCGCCGGTCGTGACGCGCGTTGGGGTCCGCAGGGCGGATGGGTTGCCTTGGTCGCTGGCCCGGACCACGACAATCGCGCCCGGAACGATCCGGCCTTGGGCATCGCGCACGATGCCGGCCAGCGAACCGCCCCGGCCCGGGAGCGCGAAGGAGACCCGGGCGACGCCGCCCTCGGTCAGGGTCACGGTCTGCGACGACAACGGCAGCCGCCCGGTTGCGCTCGCGGAGAGGACATAACGGCCGGGATCGAGATCCGTGAACTCGAAACGCCCGTCCGCATCGGATGCGGTGCGACGGACCCGTGCCGAGGCGGTGTGCTCCGCCTGGATGGCGGCGCCGGCGAATGGCCTGCCGCCGAGCCCGTCGCTCACTTCGCCCCGGAGGCTCCCCGTCGGTCCGGACACCACCAGAACGAGATTGGTCAAGGCGGGCGCCGACGCCTCCGGCACCACCACCCCGGGCAGTCTGCCGGACGCGTAGCCGGCCACTGACACCGAATACGTGCCCGGCGGGATGTCCCGGACGACGAACGTGCCGTCGTGCCACGATACCGCGGAGAAGGTTCCGTCGGCCGCGGCGTCCAGTTCCGCGGGCTGCGGACGGTGCGCGAAGTAGAGCACCGCCTGACCCAACGGGTGTCCCAGGTCGCCGAGAAACAACTGGCCCTGCACCGGCGGGCTCTGTACGGCCTCGCGAGCCTCGGTGATGAGGAAATCGAGCGCCTGCCGCGCCGTCACGACCTCGGCCCCCAGCGCCTGCGCGCGCTCCGCGGCGCGGGCCAACATCTGGACGTACTCGCCCACCGAAGGGCCGGCTTGCCGCGCGACCGCCTGCCAGGCCGCCTCCCAAACGGCATCCGCCTCCTCGGGCACGATCCCGTCGTGCAACGTCTCGTAGTCCATCACCTGCGTATCCGTCGTCTGAAAGAGGTAGGTCTCGAACTGCGCCAACGACGTGCCAGAGACCCGCGCCTGGAACGGAGTGCGGAAGCTGACACCGGGCGGAAGGCTCGTTGGCGTCGCGCTGTCCAACGCCAGCCCGAGCAGGCTGAGTGACTCCCCGCCCCCCGCTTCGTCGCTCGCACTCCAGATCGAAGCCTCCCCGCTCACGGGGCGCAGTACGATCAACGGCGCCGGGGCGTTGACCTCCCCATCGTTCCAGTACTCGAGATAGCCGGTGAACGGCCGGCCCGCGCGCACCGCGGCGGGCAGGACCACGCGAGTTCTAACGGCGGGTTCGCCGCCCGCGGCGACGAGAAATGCACCCGGCAATCGCGTCCCGGTTTCGCCGAGCCCCAGCGCTACGTTGTAGAGTCCCGGGGCCGCGCCGCGCAGGTCGAACACTGCCTCGGCCAGCGTCGCACCCAGCACGCCCACCGACCGGGCGTGGATGGCCGGACCTGCGGCCGGTTCGAGCCGCGCCGTCATGCCCGCGGCGAAGCCACTGCCCGCCAGGGGCACCGTGATTTCCCCCGCGTTGCCCGCGCGCGAAAGCCCCACCGCCTCGAGCGAGAAAGCCGCGAATCCCACCGTGAGTTGGTAGCCCAACTGCCCACCGTCCAGGGCTTCCGGAACGAGCGTCAGATACACCGGCTGGCCGTCCGGACTTGGCGGGAGCGAGAGCCGGACGTCGGGCGTGTTCCACTCGCGGTTCCGGTCGTCGAAGTCCGCCGCGGTGGGGAACCGGCCCGCGGCCACGTAGAGGCTGCACCGTCCCTGCGTCGCTTCGGCATCCACGGTCACGAGCAGCGGCCGCGCCGGATCGGCGACGAGTTTGAACCAGCTCGGGATCCCCACGCCGTCGAACGTGAGCCTCTGGCTGCTGCCCGGCTCCAGCAGGGGAACCCGCAGCCAGGTGTCGGCGACGGCGCCCCCGAGGTTATTCTGCGCGTTTCGGCCCTCAAACACTTCGCCGCGGCAGTTGGCGCGGACTTGCCATCGCCAGCGCCCCTCCGAACCGCCCGGGACCCGCACTTCAGCCACGAACTCCTGGGCCTCGCCCGGCCCCAGCACGGCAGTGGAGCCAACAACCGCAGCCGGGATGGCGCTGGCGTCGCCCGACACCTCGTAGGGTGCGAGGAACACCTGGTCGTGCCAGGCCTGGTCCACCGTGCCCGGCCCCAGGTTGCGCACGGTCCAGCGCACCTCCGCGACCTCGCCCGCCTGAACCTCGGAGGGACCCGACACGTCCTCGATCACCAGATCGAAGTCCGAGGCGGCGGTTTCCACGAACTCGAGCGCGCCCAGGTCGGCGAACGCCGCGTCCGGCGTGGGCGTCCCGGTGTTGATCGTGCGGGGATCGTCGTAGCGTGGCGCTCCCGCGAGGTCGGTGTCCGGTGCCGCCGCGCCGTCCGCCGCATCGATCGCGGGAGACTGGTACTGCAGGCGGTAGTCGCCGTGGGCCGCGTCCACGCACCGCGGGTCCACCGCGAGATTCCCGTCACGTCCGACGGGGTCGGTGATCCCGCTGGTGTTGCCCGAGGCCGCCGCGGGGTTCCAAAAGGCACAATGCCGGATCGCGGGCGCCGGCGAGGCCAGATCCTGGAGCACCCCGGCCTCCTGGCATCCCGTGACGAGGCTGTTCCAGAGTTCGAGCGCGCCGCCGTGGACCAGAACGCCGATCCGGCTGTCGTCCACGGTGCAGTTCACGGCCCGCACCTGCGAACCCGGATTGACCGCGAGGGCGCGGTCGGCGCCGCGGAGCACGCAATTCTCGAGCGCCACCCTGCCCGTGGCGAGCACGCCGTCGAAAGTCGCGTCCTCGAAGCGGCCCTGGCGGACAGTGACCTGCGCGCCCTCCACGACACGCAGCATGCCGGTCTGTTCCCAGTTCCCGGACGCCGTGCCGCCGCCATAGCGCAGGCGGACGTGGACCAGCGTGGCTTCGCCGGCGATGCGAATCCACCGCCAGTCACCCGCTGCGGGTTGCGTCGCGTCGCCATCCCGGTTCGAGTCGCCGCCCTGGGTGTCGTCCTTGAACGAGGTGAACACGATCGGGGCGGACAACGTGCCCAACGCCTCGAGCCGCGCCGTCGCGGCCACCACGAGTCCGGCCTTGTCGTGGAACTTCAGGACCGCGCCGGGTTCCACCGTCAGCGTGGCTCCGTCCGGAACGGTCACGTCGCCCACGATCTCGTGCAGCATCCGCCCTGCAAACACGGCGTTTCCAGGCAACGTGCCCGTGTGGCGCTCGCTGGTGAACCGCAGGACCGTAAACTCGTTGCGCAAAAACTGACCGGCGCCCAGGACCGTGAACGACCAGTCCCCGGGGCGGCCCTGCGAACCGGTCCCGTCCTGGTTCGTATCGCCGCCAAACCGGTCGTCGGCGTGTCCGGTCAGAACCACCTCGCCCACCGCACCGCCCCGGGCGTCCAGCACCGCGGCGTCCTCGATCACCAGCGTCGCTCCCGCCGCGAACTTCACGACCGCCGCGGGTTCGATGACCAGGGTCACGCCGCGCGGGATGCGCAGTTCACCCTCGACGAGGTGCACGGAACCTGTGCGCCACACCTCGTTCGCGGCGAGCACGCCCGAATGCCAGGAAACCGAGTTGTTGATCGCGACGTACCGGACCGACTCGCGGACGATCGAGTGATGGGCATCGCGGAGCACCAGCCGGAGTTCGTACGTGCCGTCGGGCCACGCCGTCGTGTCCCACACGAACGCGTCCTGCGGGGCGACAGACGCCGCCAGAACGCCGCGGCCCTCGTCCCCTCTTAGCTGAAGCTCCCCCCGGACGTCGAAGGGCCTGACGGCCATCGCCACCCAGCCGAGCGGTCGGGTGCCGTGCAACAGCAGCGGCGGCAGTCCGGCCCAGTACACGTCCGTCTCGGGTCCGCCCACGAAGACGCTGCCGCCTCCTCCCCCGACGCCACCGGCACCGGGGTCCACCAGGCAATGGCTGACCGGGAAGAACTGCCGGTCGCGAAAGTAGATCGCGATGCGGCCGCCACCGCCGCCGCCAGCGCCCTCGCCGCCGGCGCCACCCTTGGCCTGCACGGCTCCGTCGCCGGTCAGTTCCCCGGCCTCGATCCAGATCGAGCCGCCCGATCCGCCGCCACCGTTGCCGGCCCCCGCCCCGCCGTCCGCGCTGATCAGTCCGTCCAACCTGAACATCCCAGCGGCGACCAGGTGCAGGGCGCCGCCACCGGCCCCTCCGCGGGAGCTGTCGGCTCCGCCACCCCCGGATCCGGGTGCCCGCGGTATCTGCGCCGAACCGTAGGCCGCCCCACCCCAACCCATGGGAATCCCCGCCACGCTCTGCCCCCGGCCGCCGTGGCCGCCACCCCCACCGCGGTTGTAGTCACCGCCCTGGCCCCCGCCCCCCGGTCCCTTGCCGGGCTGACCCCGGGACGTCGAGCCCAGATAGCCCTGCGCGTCGGCCGTGATCCACGCGCCACCCGCCACCTCGACACTGCCGGCATGAATCGTCACCCCGGTCCCGGACCACACGCTGTTCACGGGCGCATCCGTCTGCTTCCCCTTCGCCACGACCACGGCATTGCTGCCCGCCAGCCGCAACGCGTTCGTCACCCCCAGCCACGAACCACCGCCCAGCCACATCTGCCCCTCGGCCGCCACATCGACGTCCCCGGCCACCCCCAACCGCGCGTCGGTCCCCAACACCACCAAGCCGCCACCGAACACCTGCACCCGGCCCCACTGCTCCTGCGTCCCGTCGGGAATCGCATACCGGTGGTGGAGCGCCAAACCCTGGCCCGCCACCGAGCGGTCCACGAAAGCGCAGGTTCCTGCCTCCGCACCGCCTGCCCCGGCCACACTGCTGTTGGCCTGGCCCGTGAAACTGCTTCGCTCGAAGTACACCGCTATACGGCCCCCGGCCCCGCCGCCGGCGCCAGTTCCGCCTTCGCCACCCTTGGCCTGCACGGCTCCGTCGCCGGTCAGTTCCCCCGCCTCGATCCAGATCGACCCACCCGATCCGCCGCCGCCATTCCCAGCTCCCGCCCCGCCGTCCGCACTGATCACTCCGTCCAACTTCAACATCCCAGCGGCGACCACGTGCAGGGCGCCGCCACCGGCCCCTCCGCGGGAGCTGTCGGCGCCCCCACCGCCCGAGCCCAGATCCACGGGCACCTGTGCCGAACCGTACGCCACGCCGCCCCAGCCCATCGAAATGTGCGGCACGCTCTGCCCCCGACCACCATGGCCGGCTCCCCCGCCGCGGTTGTTGTCACCGCCCTGGCCCCCGCCGCCGGGCCCCTTGCCCGGACGCCCCCGGTCCGCCGAGCCCAGATAGCCCTGCGCGTCGGCCGTGATCCAGGCGCCGCTCGCCACCTCGACACTGCCGGCATGAATCGTCACCCCGGTCCCCGACCAGACGTTGTTCACGGGCGCATCCGTCTGCTTCGCCCTCGCCATGACCACGGCATTGCTGCCCGCCAATCGCAAGGCGTTCGTTACGCTCAGCCCCGAACCACCGCCCAGCCACATCTGCCCCTCGGCCGCCACATCCAGATCCCCGGCCACGCCCATCCGCGCGTCGGTGCCCAACACCAGCAAACCGCCTCCGAACACCTGTACCCGGCCCCACTGCTCCTGCGCCCCGTCGGGGATCGCATACCGGTGATGGAGCGCCAGGCCCTGGCCCGCCACCGAGCGGTCCACGAAAGCGCAGGTTCCTGCCTCCGCACCGCCTGCCCCGGCCACACTGCTGTTGGCCTGGCCCGTTAAACTGCTTTGCTGGAAATAGACCGCGATGCGGCCGCCGGCCCCGCCGCCGGCGCCGGTTCCGCCTTCGCCACCCCTGGCCTGCACGGCTCCTTCGCCGGTCAGTTCCCCGGCTTCGATCCAGATCGAGCCGCCCGATCCGCCGCCACCGTTGCCGGCCCCGGCCCCGCCGTCCGCGCTGATCAGTCCGTCCAACTTGAACATCCCAGCGGCGACCAGGTGCAGGGCGCCGCCACCGGCCCCTCCGCGGGAGCTGTCGGCGCCCCCACCGCCCGAGCCGAGATCCACGGGCACCTGCGGCGAACCGTAGGCCACGCCGCCCCAGCCCATCGAAATGTGCGGCACGCTCTGCCCGCGACCACCATGGCCGGCCCCTCCGCCGCGGTTGTTGTCGCCGCCCTGGCCGCCGCCGCCCGGCCCCTTGCCCGGACGCCCCCGATCCGTCGAGCCCAGGTAGCCCTGCGCGTCGGCCGTGATCCAGGCGCCGCCCGCCACCTCGACACTGCCGGCATGGATCGTCACGCCAACTCCCGACCACGCTTCGTTCACCAGCGCATCCCGGCGCGTGGCCGTCGCCATCATGACCGCGTTCGTGCCCGCCAATCGCAAGGCGTTCGTTACGCTCAGCCACGAACCACCGCCCAACCTCATCTGCCCGTCGGCCGCCACGTCCACGTCCCCGGCAACCTCCAGCCGCGCGTCGGTGCCCAACACCAGCAAACCGCCTCCGAAGACCTGCACACGGCCCCACTGCTCCTGCGCCCCGTCGGGGATCGCATACCGGTGATGGAGCGCCAGGCCCTGGCCCGCCACCGAGCGGTCCACGAAAGCGCAGGTTCCTGCCTCCGCACCGCCTGCCCCGGCCACACTGCTGTTGGCCTGGCCCGTTAAACTGCTTTGCTGGAAATAGACCGCGATGCGGCCGCCGGCCCCGCCGCCGGCGCCGGTTCCGCCTTCGCCACCCCTGGCCTGCACGGCTCCTTCGCCGGTCAGTTCCCCGGCTTCGATCCAGATCGAGCCGCCCGATCCGCCGCCACCGTTGCCGGCCCCGGCCCCGCCGTCCGCGCTGATCAGTCCGTCCAACTTGAACATCCCAGCGGCGACCAGGTGCAGGGCGCCGCCACCGGCCCCTCCGCGGGAGCTGTCGGCGCCCCCACCGCCCGAGCCCAGATCCACGGGCACCTGTGCCGAACCGTACGCCACGCCGCCCCAGCCCATCGAAATGTGCGGCACGCTCTGCCCCCGACCACCATGGCCGGCTCCCCCGCCGCGGTTGTTGTCACCGCCCTGGCCCCCGCCGCCCGGCCCCTTGCCCGGACGCCCCCGATCCGTCGAGCCCAGGTAGCCCTGCGCGTCGGCCGTGATCCAGGCGCCGCTCGCTATCTCGACGCTCCCGGCCTGGATCGTCACGCCCACGCCACGCCACTCGCCATCCACCGTGCCGTCTTTGGCCTTGCCCAAGCACTCGATCGTGGCTGCGTCATTCAGCACCAACGACTCCTCCACCTCGAGCCGCGAACCGCCTCCCAGAACGAGCGTCGCGTTGTCGCGCACCGACACGGTGGTGCATTTGAGCTGCTCTCCCGCGAGCCAGGCCCGGGCTTGGCCCACCATCGTCAATCCGCCGAAGGCGTGCGTGCCGTCGATCGTGAGTTGGCCGGACTCGACCCGCACGTCCATGCCTTCGTACTGGAGGTCTGCCCCGCCGATGACGAAGTCGTTGGTTACGACCAGTTCCTGGGAATGCGTCTCGGCCACGCCGGCAAGCCAGAGACCGACGAAGGCCAGTTGCCATGCTGCTTTCATGGGGATGAACCTCTGTTGTGAACGCCGATTCGTGGCTCGCTCGATGCGGTTCGATGGAATCCTCCGCAACCGCGCGGGATCGCCGCGAGTTGGCCACGTCGCATGGCCGAAAGAAGTCACAGAGGATATCCTAATGTACTGGAAGTTGAGGCTAAGGAGTATGCGCGGATCCACGCAAGGTGAAAGCGATGACCGGGAAGCATGACCCGCTCGGGGCTTTGATTCCAGGTAGAGCGCGCCGGATCGGCGGGCAGCGGAGTGCCCGCCCTTCCAGGTGACGGCTCTTGAGGAATCGCGTTGCCAAAATGCGGTCGGCCCGTACTCGCCTAAAGATTGCCTGTCCCGCCATTTCTGGTCTCATCGGCGCGTGCTGATTCACCGATTGATACGGCATCACCTCCGGCACGGCACCGACGACGCCTTTTATCGTTTGCAGGCCGCGGATGCGATCACGTGGCTGGAGGCGCAAGGCGTTCGGCTCGGGCCCGGCACGCCGGTCCTCGACCTGGGGTGCGGCTCGGGCATTTTCGGCGGCGAGTTGAAACGGCAGGGCTGCGTGGTCACCTTCGCCGACGAAAAGAACTGGCTTTCTCCGGCGCTCGCGGGGGCGGCCTTTGTTGCGGTGAACCTCGACCGGGATGATCTGGCGAAGCTTGGACAGCACGACGTCGTGATCTGCTCGAACGTCCTGGAGCATCTCTCCCGGCCGGAGCGGCTTCTGGAAGCGGTTCCCAAGCTGCTCAACCCTGGCGGCCGATTCTATCTCAGCTGGACGAACTGGCTGTCGCCCTGGGGCGGGCACGATTTTTCCCCGTTCCATTACCTGGGACCACGGCTTGGCCCGCGGCTTTGGGACCGATGGGTGGGACGTCCGCGCCAGCTGAAGCCGTTTGAGAACCTCTACCCGACCTCGATTGGCTCCACGTTGCGCCGGCTTCGAGAAACGCCGGGCGTGAAGATCCTGCGAGTCGTGCCCCGATACTACACGGAGCTGGCCTGGTTGATGCGGGTGCCGGTCCTGCGGGAGTTCGCCGCGTGGAACTGCGCTGTCCTGTTGGAAAATGCCGGACGCTGAAGGCGGAGCCATGGCTCCCGGCTTCTGCGGTCGCTCAAGCGACCAGCTTCAAGAGCTTGTGCCGGTAGTGGCGCTTCACACTGCGACACGAATCCAGCGACTGCCGGGCGTCGTTGTTCTCCCAGACCTCATCGTAGACGGGCTTCTTGGGCGACTGGCGCAGTGGTTTCTCTTCCAGGATGCTGCCGTCGGGTTTGCAGAGGATCTCGAGATACCGGGGTTCGTCGAGCGGCCGGAACCGATTGGAGAGGATGACCAGAACCTTGCGGGTCTCGGGAACAGCGGTTTTTTTCGAGCCACGGGCAGCCATAGATGAGCAATTAAAGCGGGTTCAAGTACACGGCGGCCGGCGGGCGGGCAAGCCTGGAATCCGAGCGGAAATCCCCGGCTCTGGAACTGCCGCAGGATCTAGAACTTGGCAACCCCCATGCTTTCTTAGAGCCTGTGGGAAACCATGACCCCATGGGTATGAACCTTGTTCCAATGCGCAAAACCCTGTTCTTGTGGATCTTGGCGATCTTGATCCCTTTCGCCGGCCGGGAAGCTTTGGCACAGGGGGAAGGGACACTTGAGCTCAGTGAGTTCATGGCGGCCAACGCCGCCACCCTTGCTGACGAAGACGGGGAGTACCCGGATTGGATCGAGGTCCGCAACACCGGCTCGACCGGGCTCAACCTCGAAGGGTGGTCGCTCACCGATGATCCGGCGCTCCCGGCCAAATGGCAGTTTCCCTCGACCAACCTCGCCACCGGGGCGTACCTCGTGGTGTTCGCGTCCGGCAAGGACCGGAAGGTTCCCGGCCGCCCTCTCCACGCCAGTTTCAGCCTGGGCGCGGGTGGGGAATACCTGGCGCTGGCCAATCCCGAGCAGGAGATTGTCACCGAGTATGCGCCGGAGTACCCGGAGCAGAAGAACGGGGTCTCGTACGGGCTGCGCCTGGGGCGTCAGTATTTTTTCGACAAGCCGACCCCCGGCAGCGCCAACACCGGGGGCTTCAACGAGTTTGTCGCGGACACGAAGTTCAGCCACGGCCGCGGGTTCTACACGGCGCCCTTTGATCTCACCATCTCGACGGCCACCGCCGGCGCGACGATCCGGTACACGACCAACGGCACCTTGCCAGCCCTCACCAACGGTCTGACTTACTTGGGCCCCATCCGGATCCCGGGCACGACCGTGGTGCGAGCCGCGGCTTTCAAGACGGGCGAACAGCCCTCGAACGCCGACACGCAGACGTACTTGTTCCTCGAAGACGTCATCCGCCAGTCGCCCACCGGTCAACCGGCCCCGGGATGGCCGAGTTCGTGGGGGCAGAATGTCCGGGACTACGGCATGGATCCCGACGTGGTGAACAATCCGAAATACGCGTCCAACATCGTCGAGGACCTCAAGTCGATCCCGTCCTTCTCCATCGTGATGGACCTGAACGATCTCTTCTCGAGCAGCCGCGGCATCTATGCCAACCCGAGCTGGCAGGGGCGGACGGCGGAGCGGAAGTGCTCCGTCGAACTGGTGCATCCGGACGGCAAGGACGGGTTTCAGATCGATTGCGGCATCCGCATCCGGGGCGGCTTCAGCCGCAGCACGGACAATCCGAAGCACGCGTTCCGGTTTCTCTTCCGCGAGGAGTATGGGGATTCGAAGCTTCGTTACCCGCTGTTGAGCCAGGGTGGCGCGGAGGAGTTCGACGGCATCGATCTGCGCACGTTCCAGAACTACTCGTGGAGCTTCCAGGGCGACAGCCAGGGCATCTTCGTGCGTGACCAGTTCAGCCGCGATGCGCAATTGGCGATGGGGCACGACGCCGAGCGCGGGGATTACTACCACCTGTACATCAACGGCCAGTACTGGGGTCTGTACAACACCTGCGAGCGCCCCGAGGCCTCGTACGGCGAGACCTACTTCGGCGGCCGGAAGGAAGACTATGACGTCGTGAAGGTGGAGGCGGGTCCTTACACGGTGGTGGCTACCGATGGGAACCTCCAAGCCTGGACGCGCCTGTACAACGCCTGCAAAGGCGACCTCAGCAGCGACGCCGCCTACGAGAAGTTGCTCGGCAACAATCCTGACGGAACGCCCAATCCCTCCTACGAGCGCCTGATCGAACCCGACAATCTCATCGATTACATGCTGGTGATTATCTACGGCGGGAATCTCGACGCGCCGATCTCGAATTTCCTGCAGAATACGCGGCCCAACAACTGGTACGGCGTGCGCAATCGTACCGGGCGGGACGGCTTCCGGTTCTTCGCTCACGACGCGGAGCACACGCTGCTGAATGTGAACGAGAACCGGGTGGGGCCGTTCACGGCGGGCGACACCTCGGTCACTTACAGCAGTCCGCAATGGGTCTGGCAGAAGCTCTGGGCCAATGCCGAGTTCAAGCTCCGCGTGGCGGACCGGATCCAGCGGCATTTCTTCAATGGCGGCGTGCTCACGCCCCAGACGGCCCGGGAGTTGTTCCTCAAGCGGAAGGACGAGATCGACCGCGCGGTGGTGGCTGAGTCGGCTCGTTGGGGTGATGCCAAGCGCACAACGCCTCTGACCCGCGACAACTGGCTGAGCTCCATCAACACCGTGCTGAACAACTACCTCCCCCAGCGGACCGACCGGGTGCTGAGCCAGCTTCGCACCCGCGGGCTTTATCCGAACGTGGCGGCCCCGAGCTTCAGCCAGCATGGCGGGGCGGTGGCGCCGGGAGTCCAGGTTACGGTCCAGGTGCCGGCCGGGCAGGGCTACTACACGGTTGATGGGAGTGATCCGCGCCTTCGCGGTGGTGCCATTTCTCCCGCAGCACGGACCCCCGGCCAGCCGATCACGATCCAGGAGAGCTTCGTGCTCAAGGCCCGCGCCCTGAACGCCGGCACCTGGAGCGCCCTCGTCGAAGCGAACTTCACCGTCATCCAGAACTACACGAACCTGCTGGTCACCGAGGTGATGTACCACCCGCAGGAAGACGAGGAAGGCGAGGACAATGGCTACGAGTTCGTGGAGCTCAAGAACGTCAACCCGTTCGAGATCGACCTGAGCGGCGTGCGGTTCTCCGAAGGGATTCGCTTCACTTTCCCGCTGGGGACGCGCCTGGGGCCGGGTCATTTCGTGGTCCTGGCTCGAAATGCGGCGTTGTTCGCGCAGCGTTACCCGCAGGTGCGGTTGGACGGGGTCTACGAGGGCAGCCTGGCCAATGCCGGCGAACGATTGACCCTCGAACACGCGGTGGGAACGCCTTTGTTCTCGATGGCCTACGGCGATGCCATCCCCTGGCCGGAAGCGGCCGATGGCCTGGGTTTCTCGCTGGTGCCGGTCACCCCGAACCGTTTCACGGATCCAAATGCAGCGACGGAATGGCGCGCGAGCTCTCAGATCGGCGGTTCTCCGGGACGCGACGATCCGGCTCCCAACGTCACGCCCGTGGTGATCAACGAAATCCTGACCCACACGGACCTGCCGCAAGTCGACGCGGTGGAGCTTCACAATCCGACTTCCGTGGCGGCTGACATCAGCCACTGGTACCTGACCGATGATGCGGCGGAACCGATGAAGTACCGATTCCCGGCCGGCACCGTCATCTTGCCGGGCGGCTTCCATGTGGTGAGCGAACTTGAGTTCAACAGCCCGCCGGGAGCGCCGGGCACCTTCCGATTCAGCTCCCTGGGAGACGAGGTCTATCTCTACTCGGCCGACGCCGCGGGCCGACTGACCGGCTACAGCGATGGCGTGGTTCTGGGTGCGGCGCCCAACGGGATCACGTTCGGCCGCTATACCAACAGCGTTGGTGAGGTGGATTTTCCGCTGCAGCTAACCCGTTCACTCGGTCAAGCCAACAGCGGGCCGCGTCTCGGACCGGTGGTTTTGAACGAAATTGCATTCCAGCCGCCGGCGGGGGAAGTCGAGTTCCTGGAACTGAAGAATGTCGGGAACGAGCCGGTGCCGCTCTACGACCCGGCGCATCCGACGAACACCTGGCGCGTGGCCGGCATCGGTTTCGAGTTCCCGCCGGGGGCCATCCTGCCACCCAACGGGCTCGCCGTCGTGAGCGCGAGCGATCCGACCTGGTATCGCACACGCTACGGCATTCCCGCGAGTGTGCTGGTCTTTGGACCCATGCCTGGGGTGCTGCAGGACGGGGGTGAGTTGATCGAAATCCAGCGGCCCGATGCACCGAACCTCGTCACGAACGGGGTGGGAGTGGTCAGCGTTGAGGTGCCTTACCTGACCGTCGACGCCGTCCGCTACAACGACAAGGCGCCCTGGCCGACCAACGCCGCCGGGTACGGTGCCTCGCTCGAACGGCTGCATCCGGTTCGCTATGCGAACGATCCCGCCTCGTGGCGGGGAAGCCCGGGCGTGCCCTCACCCGGGCTGGAGAATGACGGCAACCGACCCCCCACGGCGGACGCCGGGAGCGACCTCGACTTCGTGGCGGAGAGCTTCCCGGCCTCGGCATCGTTGGCCGGAACCGCCGGGGATGACGGGTTGCCGGCGGGGGCCGGTCTGCGGGTGACTTGGGAGCAGCTCAGCGGGCCCGGGAAGGTCGTATTTACCTCGCCGCACGCCTTGACCACGCAGGCGCTGTTCTCGGGCACTGGCGACTACATTCTCCGGCTGCGAGTCAGCGATGGGGATCTGGAACGTACCGATGAACTGAGCGCTCGGATCACCCGGCCTGGAACCCAGCAGACGCTGGTATCGGCTGGCGCGGAGTGGCGTTACCTGGACGATGGCTCCGACCAGGGGACCGCCTGGCGCGCTCCGGCTTTCAGCGACACCGCTTGGCGCACGGGGCGGGCCCGGCTCGGGTATGGCGGAGACGGCGAAGTCACGACGATCCGGTCCGGCCCCGCCGGCGGGAGGTACATCACCAGCTACTTCCGCCGTCGCTTCAACGTAACCTCGCCGGGGGCGGTGACCGGGTTGCTCCTGAAGGTCATCCGGGACGACGGGGTCGTCGTCTACCTGAACGGCGAGGAAGTTTTGCGGAACAACATGCCCGAAAACACCATCACCTCGAGCACTCGGGCCAGCGCCACCGTCGGGGGAACCGACGAGACCACTTTCATCGAGGGCCTCGTGGACCCATCCCTCCTGCGCGCCGGTGAAAACGTGATTGCGGCCGAGGTTCACCAGGTGAACGCCACCAGTTCGGACCTGGGCTTCGAGCTTCAACTCGAGGCCACCGTGCTTCCCTCGGACCGACCGCCCACCGTCGCCGCCGGCAGTGACTTCTCGGGCGAAGTCAACACGCCCTTGCTGCTCAACGGCAGCTTCGGGGACGATGCGTTGCCCAACCCGCCGGGGGTTGTGACCGTGGCTTGGAGCAAGGTCAGTGGTTCGGGCGATGTCGTTTTCGAGGATGCTTCCCGGTGGGTCACCACGGCCACGTTTGAAGCCCCGGGCACCTACGTGCTCCGCCTCACGGCGACCGACTCTGCCACCAGCGTCTCCGACGAGGTCACGGTCGCCATTGACGGAGGAACGGTTCCGCCGGTGGTCCAGGCATTCCATTTTGGCACCGATCCGGCCGTGACATGGCGACTGACGTTCTCCGGAACGGCCGGCAGCTACAGCGTGTTCCAGACGGAGGAACTCGGCTCGGAAGTCTGGAGCGTCGTGGCGACGGCGACGATTGCCGCCGGGCAATCCACGGCGACCGCCGCCATTCCTTACGATCCGGCGGTTCCCATCCGGTTCTATCGGGTAGAACGCAATCCCTGAGCGGCGTGCGGAGCGGATCACGGCGGCGGGCGTCTCGCGGCGCCTCCGGTGAACATGATCATGGCAGCACCAGGCGCAGGAACCCGGCATTGAGGCCCGGGGGCAAGCCGATGGAGAACTCGAGTTCTCCTGTGGTCGAGGGGAGCACGTTGGTCAGTGTCTCCCAAACCCCGTCGACCGTGTCGCGCCGCAACTCGAGACGGTAGGACCGGCTCGCGGCGGCGTTGAACGTGAGCCGCAGTTGGCCCCCTTGGAAATGCGCCCCGAGGATCACGAGGGAGAAGTCCTGGGGTGAATTCCCGGTTTGGAACTCGCGGAGGTTGGAGAGTCCGTCCTGATCCGGATCGCCGCTCGCGCCGTCGTCGCCCCTTGCACTCGCGGGATCCAGCCCCTGGACGATCTCCCAGTCGTCGGGGAGGCCGTCTCCATCGCCATCATCACCTCGCGCCGGTGTCGAGCGCCCTGCCGATGGACGGGCCGCCCGCCAATTCAGCGGTTCGTTTCCGTAGGCCGCCGGTTCCTCGCGTTGAAGCGAAAGGCCGGTGCTCGCCATGGCCAGGGGCCAGGGGGGAACCGTTCCGTATTGGATGCGCTCCGCGAGCGTGTAGGGGACGAAGCCGGCGTCCGGGTGAGATTGCGACTGCGGGTTATCCGGTTGCAGCAGGTCGACAGCCTCCCCCTCGTTGGCCAGGCGGCCCGCCAGGGGGCCGAAGAGCAGGGTTGCCGCGGGGACGCCATATTTTGCCACGAAAGCACCACGGCTGGCGGCATCCTTGACGGGGTCAAAGGCCACGATCAGGGCGAAGGCGCCGGGGGGGAGAGTGGCGCCGTCCGGGAAATCAAACTCCACACCGCCGCGGAGGCGCCAGGTGTTGGTGGGATGGACGGGATCGTAAAGCGGCACGGCCTGGGTGCTGAGATTCTCCAGTTCGAGGTACTCCTCCCCCGGGGCCTCGATGGCGCCCGATCCCGCCCCGGAGAGCGGGTGATAGTGGATTTCGGTGATCACGACCGGCCCGACTCGCGGGTAGGCATTGGGCAGCCCGGTGCCGGTCCGGAACTCCGCGATGGAGCTGGCGGCATCGGCCCCGAACGAACGCTCCCTCGTTGGGACGAAATCCGGTCCCCGGCTGGTCATGAAGCGGCCGAGCGATACCCCGTTTCGGGTCGCTCCATAGGACAGGCCGACCCGCTGGCCGAGGAACTCACCGGTCGGATACGCCTTCGAGAGCCAGACCTCGCCTCCATGGGCGGAGTTCAAGTTGAACGCGGATGCGCCGAGCGCCGACGCGTTGAACTGGTTCTCATAGAAGACCAGGTAGCCTCCCGCGGGCAGGACGGTTCCGTCCGCGATGCGGTATTTCCGCCAGTTCTCGATGCTGTCGCTCAAGTACCATCCGGACAGATCCTCCGCGGAGGTGCCGAGGTTATGCAGCTCGATCGCATCCTCGAGGGGCGGGTCGGTGTGGCTGAGGATCTCGTTGATGACGACGCCGGGCAGCAGCCTGAAGTTGGCAGTTCCCGGTGAGACCGTGCCCGCGAACACGAACAAGGCAGCCTGTCCGTCGGGGTAGCGGCCGGTGCTCGTGTTGGGGGCGGTGGGGAGGATGTCGACCGAGTCCACGAGCGTGCCGGCGGGGCTGTAGAGCCGCAGCGTCTCGCCGAGGGCGTCCAGGCTGAACCGCAGGTGTTCCGGGCCTTTCGAAGTCTCGCCGTCCGCCTTCCAACATGCCCAACCGCCCGGGGCCACGAGGGTGAGCGCGGGGAGGATATGATTGGTCTGCCCGGCGAGCGATGGATCGTCGCTGAGGCGGAAGCCGGCCAGGTCCACCGGAAGCTGCTGCGGGTTGAAGGCCTCCACCCAGTCGTCTCCTTCGCCGCCGGGCATCCATTCGTTGAGGCGCACGAGTCCGGGATCGCCGGTCAACAGAGGCAGTGAATTCGCCTGGCCGGGGGTGGGCGCGGAAAGGAGCTTCAGCGTCTCGCCGCTGGTGCGTCCGGAGGTCTGATCCGGCAGGGCGAACCCGAATTCGATGGCATCGAGCAACTGGCCCTTCGCGTCGAACCAGTGAACGCGGTCGCCTCGGTCTTCAAGGTCGTCGCCGACGTTCAACGAGGGGCCTGCAACCGTCGAGGCGGGGCGCGAACTGTCGAACGTCACCACGAGAAATCCTCCCGCCGGCAGGACGGTTCCAGGCGGGAAGACCCATTCGCCAGCCTCGGCGCGGCCGCGGGAGAGGCTGTGTCCCGCGAGGGGTGCGGCGGTGGTGCCGAGGTTGACCAGTTCGATCCAGTCGCAGGCCTGGGTCTGGCCTGGCAGACGGTAGCTTCGGCTGGCCGCCATGAGTTCGTTCAGGCGGAGCGTGGTGTTGTTTGCGATGTAGTTCGAAGCTCCCGGGCTGGCCGAGTTCGGAAAGCCGGTCAACGACCCGGTCCCGTCAGGGAGCAAGCCGGAGGCGACGCCTTCGGCGGCGTTGCGATAGTTGAGCCGCTGAAGCTCGGCGGTGGTGATGTCGTGGAGAATGAGCGTGTCGCCGGCGGCCGGCAGCTTGAACGCGAGGTGATCGGGTCCTGCCTGGCCGTCGGCTTTGAACACGCCAAAGCCGGAGGGGGCCAGGAACGAGAGCGACGTGATCTGCTCGAGGGCGTTGCTCGTTGCGAGCCAGAGCCCCTGCAACGCCAATGGCCGGTTCGCGTCCGTGTTGTACAACTCGATCCAGTCGTCCGCCCCGGCCGGAGCGTTCGCCAGGAACTCATTGATCACGGCGCGGTTCGACGGTGCGAGCGCGGCCGGTTCGTTGGGAGCGCCAGGAGTTGGATCCGCCAGCGCCCATGCGCCCGAGGCTCCGACGCGCGCGATGGTGTAACCCGCGGCCTGCAGGCCGAAGGTGATAGCATCGACACGATGCGAACTGGCGTCGGTGAGGAGCAGCGTCTCGCCGGACTGCTTCAGGCCAAAACCGGCATGGTAGCCGACCGCATTCGTGCGCTGGTCGCACCAGACCCGAACGTAGGCCTGCGGCGCCAGAATGGTGCCTGAAGGAAAAAGGAAACGAGCCGAGCCGTCTCCTTGAAGTCCCCACCCGGACAGGCTCACCGACGCTTCGCCCGGGTTGAACAGCTCGACCCAGTCGAAATCGTCCCCCCCAACCGGCTCGGCGCCGCTCGCGCCGGCCGCGTAGACCTCGTTGATCCGGACCTGCGGAAGCAGCAGCGCCGCGTTCTGCCGGCCCGGGCTTCCGGTGAGACTGCCGCTGCGACGCCAGTTCGCCGGGGCGTCCGGGCTGCCGGAGCTGTTGACCAGTTCCAACGAGTACCCGTCGCCATCGGCTTCGTGAGGCCACGCGCCGCCGTCCCCGTAAGTAACCGCGGTCACCAGTCTGCCGCTGCGGTCCAGGAGCGCGATTCGCTCGCCGCCATTGGCCAGCGCGCCCGCGAACCAGCCTGCGACCGCGACGGTCGGATAGCGGGCGGCAAAGGCGGCAGGCTCTTCGTCGCTCGCGAGCACGAGGCGTTGGCCGGGTTCAAGGAGGGCCGAAGGTTCGGGGAACCGGAACTCGATGCCTTCGAAACTCCAGCCGCTGAGATCGACGGTGACACCGCCGACATGGCTGAGTTCGAGGAACTCGAAGGCCTCGCCCCCGGGCGGGTTGTACATGATCTCGGTGATCCGGACGGGCCAGCCGAGCCGTTCCACCTGGAACCGCGCGCGGGTGAGGGCGCTCCAGTTGGTACCGGCCAGCGAGCGGGCGCATACCTCGAGGTCACGATCGAGGCGAACCGGCCGCGCGGGGTCATAGGCGAGGGCTTCGGGCGCCACGGCGCCGCTGAACATCACGCGCGGGTCCGTTCCCGTGGTGGTGTAGTAGATGGCCCCAGTGAGGTTCGTCAGCTGCAAGGCGAACCCCGTGGGAACGTGACCGCCGGGAATGTTGAAGCCAGGCGCGTTGGACGAGGCGAGGAATCCGGCGGCCCGGAAGTGATCGAGCACGTAGCGTCGGCGCTGGGGAATCCAAGTGGTTCCGATGCGATCGTTGAAGCCGCTGACCGAGCCGTTCAGGCGGTTCTTGATGATCTGGTAGCGAAGCTTGATCCGTTCGTCGGTGAGGGCTCCATCATTGAAGAAATGCTGGTGGACGCGGTCCGCGAACAGGAGCTTGAACTCGGGGATCCGCTTGAGCTTGTTGAACAGTTGCTGGATCTCGGAGCTGCCCCACGGCGGCGAGGTGCTCGAGAGTTGATTGGCGATCGTGTTGAAACTCGGGGCATGGCCGTTGACGACCCCAAATGCCCATTCCGCATCCCAGACGTAGAACCGGAACAGGCCTCCCGGAGCCCGCTCGCGCGCCACGCGCCAGTTGTTATGCGGCCAGTCGTCGTTGTCGACGTAGATGAGCGGGCAGAGGTAATCCACGAAGTTCGTGAGGTCCAGTTGCCGGGCGAGCGCGAGGTATTCGGTCTGGTTGGTGAGATTGCGCGTGTTGGCAAAGTTCTTGAGGGCCGTCCATGCCGCGGTGTTGCCTTCCTGCACCTCGCCCATCTGCGCGATGATGTCCCAGTCGTCTCCCCCGCCGTGATACATGCGGAGGAAATCCTCGTCGATGCGTTCGCAGGGGTTGTAGTACCCCTTGAACACGCCGTTGAGGTAGACGTTCACGAAGGTGCCCACCGGGGACGGTTGTCCCACGTCACGGGCCAGGCCGCGCACCATTTCATCCGTGAGGTAGGGATTGGTGTGGTCATTCATCCCGGCCCGCAGCGAGATGGTGTCGAACGATGTCTGCGTGGTGTCGGGAAACAGCGCTTCGTTCAGCCGGCCCCGGCCATACTCGCCACGGAAGTAGAGGCGGAACGAGTACTTGTTGAACGGAAGGCTCCCGCTCCGGTAGTTGTACTGGCCGCGCACATAGTCGCCGCCCTGGACCCGGATGCCGCCGTCGGCCTGGAATCCGCCGTTGTCTTCGGACCGGATCCACTCGATGGAGACCGGTCGTTCCCAGGCCGCGCCGCGGTTGCGCGGATTGGGGGGCTCCATGATCCCGGTGCGGCCGTAGAGATTGTTCGACGAGGTCACCAGCGAAAGCGACGGCAGGCGCAGACGCGTGGCGGCGACGTTCACCAGGTAGCTGTGCGTTTGCACCGCCGACGGGAGGGCGTTCGTCCTGTAGGCCGCCGCGCGGACGATCCGGGTTCCACTGATCGTGATCGGCCCCGAGTACACGAAGCCGTTGGTGAGCATCGGCACACTGCTGTTGGTGGTGTAGATGATCGTGGCCCCGGGCGTGGGACAGTGCAGGGTGAGATTGAAGGGCCGCGTGAAGAACCCGCGCGGGACGCTGAAGTGCACTTGGTCCACGGCAGACGTGATCCGGCTGAGAGGATTCCGCGATCCCGGTGTGCCCCCGGCGAAGTACTTCCACGCCCCGAAGCCGTTCTCGCGGCCATAGGCGTAGTCGGGTCCCTGTTCCGCGTAGCTCACCTCACTCACGGGAGTTCGGGGGAGAAAAGGCGGGAAGAGCCCGAGATAACCGCCCGTGGGGTTCAGTTTGAAGTTGGTGTGGAGCCGGGCCCCGGCGGTGGTCGCGGCGCGGTCTTTACCCGAGGCAAACACCACCAGGTAAGAACCGGGCGGGAGCGAGACGGCGGGGAACACCCAGCGTCCGGGATCCTCCGGGTCGTTGGATAATGACCATCCCTCGAGGTTCGCGGCGGTGGAGCCTTCGTTGTAGATCTCGATCCAATCCTCCGGGTCTTTGTCCTCATCCCGGTAGGCGGTGTAGTTCTCCGCCATGAACTCGGTGATCTCGAGGGCGGGGATCGGCGTTTGTGGGTCGACGGTATAGGTCCAGGTGCCCCCGTTGAACAGGTGGGGTTCCGCGGCCGAACTTGCGATCCCGTGGCCGGCCGCCCAGGAGATGGTGGCCAGACCGACAGGCGCCGCCGCGAATTCGAACCGGTACGGGCCGGCGCCGACGCCGGTGACGTTCGTCGCCTGGACCCCATTCACGAGGAGATCGGCGGCGTCCACCCCGTCGACGGCCTTGTCAAAGCTGAGCTCCACCCGAGAAAGCGCGGGAACCATCAGCCCCGGGGGAGGTTGTCGCACCGTCACCGCCGGACCCTTCGGGTCGAGCAACTCGTAGGTCCATGTCGAACCGGCGGCGGCCAGGTCAAACCGGCGGGCCGGGCTTTCAAAGTCCTCGATCGTATGGAAGGTGCTCCAGCGAATTTGGACGGTCCCATAGACCGGGGAAGGAAAGGTGAAGGTGTACTGGTTCCCCGTTCCGCTCACGCCCGAAGCCGGGAGATCGTTGATCAGAAAGTGCTCGGCGGTTACGCCACGGACCGGTTCGCTGAAGGTGACGCTGATCTGGTCGAGCGTTGTAGCCAGCCCGGGAGGGGGAACGACTGCGGTGATGGAGGGAGGCCCGTCGTCCCGCATCGTGGCCGTCAATGCCGCATCGAACACCAGATCGCTGCTTCCCAGACTCACATTGAAGACCTGGACGGCGAGCACGTTGGTCCCCGCCACCAGGACCTGCTCCGGAACGGCGATCGCGAAAGGCAGGAACGCCACCGGTTCCGTGGCGTTGGCGCTGGCCAGGGAGTCGAACCGCGGGTCTCCGGCCGGGGCGCTGTGGCGGGCCACTTCCCGGCCGTTGAGCCAGGCGATGAACCCGTCGTCGCACACCGCATCCAAGTCCAGGGTGGCGACCTGACCCGGGCTGGCCAGCGTGAAGCTCCGGCGCAGGAACAGGCTGGAGTACGCATTGGGCATGTCTGTCAGCTTGGTGCCTGTCGTGATCGCCGCCTCGCCGTAGGAAAAAGGGGCATTCCCGGTTGACCAGGCCGTTTCCGGGAAGCTGGCGAGGCGCCAGGTGGCCGGATCCGGTGTGGACGGCTCACGCGAGCCTTTGAAATAGCGCCAGGAGGCGTTGGTGGAAACCAGTTCCATGGTCCCGCTCAGCGCGGGCAGGGCGCAGGCGAGAGTGCAGAGCCAACCGAGGGTGCGGTGTTTCATCGGGACGGACAGGCTGACGGTATGCGGTGCCGGCCCACGTTCAAGCAACGAATGTGCCGATTGCTTTGGCTTGCCAACGGAGGCGGCGGCAGCTTACCAGAGACCGATGCAAATCCCGCTCGTCCTCACCGTCATCGGCAACGACCGCCCCGGCCTCGTCGAGAAGGTCGCCCGCGTCGTCGCCGCGCACGGTGGGAACTGGCTCGAGTCCCGCATGTGCCGGCTGGGCGGCCAGTTCGCTGGCATCGTTCGGATCCATGCGGACAGCGGCCAGCGGGACGATCTGGGGCGCGAGTTCGATGCGCTCTCAGGTCACGGGCTGCAAGTGTCCGTCTATCCCGATGATCGCGTGGCGAGCCTCGTCGGTCCGGGCCAGGCCACCCTCGAACTGGTGGGGCAGGATCGACCGGGTATCATCCGTCAGGTCTCCGCGACCCTCGCCGCCCACGGCGTCAACGTCGAGGAGCTCGCGACCGAATGCTCCAGTGCACCGATGTCCGGCGAGCTGCTCTTCAAGGCCCGGGCGCACCTGCGGCTGCCCAGCCCTTGCGATCTCGCCGCGCTCCAGCGCGACCTCGAACGCATCGCCGCCGATCTGCTGGTTGAAATCAGTCTCGAGACCCTTCCGCACTGAAACTCAAGCAAGTTATGACTCCCTCCGATTCGATCCCGCGCCGCGATTTCATCAAGCTCTCCGCCACGGGTGCCGCGGCGCTCGGAAGCGCGGGTGTTCAGGCCGCCGATGCCGCGCCCGGTCGTGGTTCGCGGCGCCGGGGTTCACGAGCGCGCGGGAAGTTCCAGCCGGAGTACCGCGACGAACGGCTGAACCGCGTCGCGTTCCCCATGGGTGGGATGGGCGCCGGCATGATCTGCCTCGAAGGCACGGGCGCACTTTCCCACGTCTCCTTGCGCAACCAGCCCCAGGTCTTCAACGAGCCCGTCACATTCGCCGCGCTGTGCGTGAAGGGCCGCGCCGGCAAGCCAAACCTGGCGCGGGTGTTGGAAGGACCCGTTCCTGCCTGGAAACTCTTCGGCCAGCCGGGGACCGGCAACGGGGCCGCCGGAACGTCGTTCGGACTGCCGCGATTCCGGTCCGCGACCTTCCGGCCGCGGTTTCCGTTCGCCACCGTGGCGTTGGAGGAGAAGGACCTGCCGGTGGAGGTCGAGATCACCGGTTGGAGCCCGTTCGAACCCGGTGACGCCGACAACGCCAGCCTGCCTGTCTGTGGGCTTGAGTACCGCTTCACGAACCGAAGCCGCGACCCCATTGAGGCCGTTTTTTCCTGGAACGTCCGCAATTTCATGGTGATCGGCGGCAACACCCAGGGCATCAAACCGGCACCGGGGGGCTTCACGCTCTGGGGGGCCGCGGCCAAGGACAAGGCCTGGGAAGAAGGTTCCTTCACCGCGGTGGTCGACGACCCGGCCGTGAAGGTCAACCATGCCTGGTTCCGCGGCGGGTGGTGGGACGGCCTGACGCTGGCGTGGCAGGACGTCGCCAAAGGCGCTTGCTTCGACCGGCCTCCGGTGACCGAGGGCGGACCCGCGCCCGGAGCGACGCTGTTTGTGCCGTTCACGCTGGCACCCGGCGCGTCCAAAACAATCGTCCTGAGACTCTCCTGGTTTGCTGCAATCACCAACATCCGGTTCGGCAAAGACCCCAAGGATGCGGCACCTGCGGCGGGGGAGTACAAGCCCTGGTACTCCGGGCATTTTCCGAACGCGGAAGCCGTCACGGCGTACTGGGCCGAGAACTACCCGCGGCTGCGGGCAAACTCACAGCGCTTCAGCGACTGCTTCCACGACTCCACGCTTCCCGCGGAAGTGATCGATGCCGTGGCTGCGAACCTCACGATCCTGAAGTCTCCCACCGTGCTGCGGCAGGCGGACGGCCGGCTTTGGGCCTGGGAAGGCTGCAGTGACAACAGCGGGTGCTGCCACGGTTCCTGCACCCACGTCTGGAACTACGCCCAGGCGCTGCCCCATCTCTTTCCGTCTCTCGAACGCAGTCTGCGCGAGACGGAGTTCGGGCCCTCCCAGGACGCGCGCGGCCATCAAACGTTCCGTGCGGCCTTGCCGATCCGTCCGCTCGAGCCTGACTTCCACGCTGCCGCCGACGGTCAGCTCGGTGGGATCATGAAGATCCACCGCGAATGGCGTGTCAGCGGGGACACGCCGTGGCTCCGCGGCCTCTGGCCCAAGGTGCGCCAGAGCCTGGATTACTGCGTCAAGACGTGGGATCCAGAGCGCAAGGGCTGGCTCGAGGAGCCGCATCACAACACGTACGACATCGAGTTCTGGGGCCCGGACGGCATGTGCACCAGCTTCTACCTTGGTGCGCTGAAAGCGGCGGTGAACATGGGGCAGGCCCTGGAGGACGACGTCTCCGGGTATGCCGAGATCCTCGCCCTGGGCGTCGAGCGGATGGAGAAGGAGTTGTTCGACGGCGACTATTTCATTCAGAAGATCGAGTGGAAGAACCTCAAGGCGGCGAATCCCGCCGAGATGAAGAGCATGGTGGGCAACTACTCCCCGGAGGCTCGCGCCCTGCTCGAGCAGGAGGGCCCCAAATACCAGTACGGCACCGGCTGCTTGTCCGATGGCGTTCTGGGCTGCTGGCTCGCCCTGGTCTGCGGCGTGGGCGAGTTCCTCGACGGTGGGAAAGTCGCCAGTCACCTCCTGGCGGTGCACGAGCACAACCTCAAGCTCGATCTCACCACGCATGCCAATCCCCAACGCCCGAGCTATGCCTGCGGGGCGGAAGGCGGGCTGCTGCTCTGTTCCTGGCCGAAAGGCGGGCAACTCTCCCTGCCGTTCGTCTACTCGGACGAGGTCTGGACTGGCATCGAGTACCAGGTGGCCTCCCACCTGATGTTCATGGGGCGGGTCGAAGAGGGACTCGAGATCGTGCGCGTTTGTCGCGCGCGTTACGACGGGCGCATCCGCAATCCCTTCAACGAGTACGAGTGCGGCCACTGGTACGCGCGGGCGATGTCGTCCTACGGGCTTCTCCAGGCGCTCAGCGGGGCGCGCTACGACGCCGTGGATCAAGTGCTCCACCTGACGCCGAGTCTCCAGGGGGATTTCCGCTGCTTCCTGGCCACAGCCACGGGTTACGGCACGGTGGGCATCCGCCGGGGAAAGCCGTTCCTCGAGGTCAAGGCCGGCGCGATTCCCATCCGGGAGATCCGGACAAGCCCCGCGTGACGCCGGATCGAGGGTTCGGGAGAGAACCGGGAATGGACGCGACCTTGGGCCGGTCGGCTTGGGGGCAGCGGTCGGGAGGCTTTGGCGATCGTCCCAAGTTTTGAAACAGCTATTTCAAAAATCGGTACACAGCTCACGGCGCGGGATCCACGGAGACGCGTCCCGCTTTCGAAACCCGAGCGGTGGAGCCGCCAACTACGGCTTCCTTTGCAGGAGCGCGCGCACGGTCTCAAGCAGTTCGGCGATCGAGAACGGCTTCGCAAAGGTGGCGTGGGCGCCGCAATAGCGTGCTCCCGTCAGATAACATGCCGGCTCCACCCGGCCCCCGCCGGACATGGCGATGACCGGGAGGTGCGGGTATTCACGGCGAATTCGCAGGATGAGTTCCACCCCCTCGACGTCCGGCATGATGAGGTCGGTCAGCACGAGGTCGACTTGGTGGGTCTGCAACTGTCCCCACGCCGCCCGCCCGTCCCCGGCCAGGAGGGTCCGGTATCCCGTTCGTTCGAGAGCGCGTCGGAGCACGGAGCGGAAGGCCTGATCATCATCGACGACCAGCACGCAGGCGGGTGGGGGGCTGTCGGGCGTCCGCCCCGTTTCGTCGCTCGCCTCCGGCCCGCCTCGGGAAACCGTCAAAGGCGCGCCCGAGGCGAGTCCGACGGTTGGTGGGATCGGAAGGGGGTCGTTGGATGCGGTTGTTGACCGGACAGAGGCTTGGCTCATGGGTCGCCGGACGAGCTGAGAATGCGGTGCAAGGCCTCGCCGAGGACCTCGACGCTGTTGGGTTTATGGAGGAGATGGCGGATGCCAATCCGCCGCGCCTGGGCCTCGATGTCCTGGGTGAGGTATCCCGAGCTTAACACGACAGGAATCCCGGGTCGCCGGGCGAGAATGGCGCTGGCCACCTCGAGCCCGTTCTGACCGGGCATGTTGAAATCGGTGACCACCGCGTCGAAAAGCTCGGGCCCGGCGTAGTACGCGTCCAGGGCCGCCCGGGGGCACGTAAACCCGCGAACCTCGTATCCCAGGCGCCTCAGGAGTCGTTGGGCCAGCTCCACGAGCGCTTCCTCGTCGTCCAGGTAAAGAATGCGCTGGCCCGCCCCGTGCAGAGGCGGCTCGCTTCGAGCCGGTTGGGTTGGTGTCGGCGATTGAGCGGCGGGAAAGTACAACCGGAATGTGGTTCCGACCCCTACCGTGCTCTCCACGCTCACCTTGGCCTCGTGGGCGCGCAGGATGCCATCGACCACGGCCAGCCCGAGTCCGGAGCCCTGGCCGGGCGGCTTGGTGGTGAAGAACGGATCAAAAATGCGGTCGAGCACCGAGGGATCGATCCCGTGACCGGTGTCCGTGACCCTGAGGCACGCGTACGGTCCGGGGGCGAGCCCCGGAACAGGTTCAGCGCTGCCAGAGCCAGCCTGGAACTTCTCGAGGCTGAGCTCGATCCGGCCCGGACGTCCCTCGAGGGCGTGCAGGGAATTGGTGCACAGGTTGATCACGACTTGCTGAAGGTGAGTCGGATCTCCGAAGACCTCCGGCACTTCGTCCTGCAACGTGCAGGCCACATCCGCCGACGCGGGGAAGGCGGCACGCAGGAGCCGCAGGCTCTCGAGAATGACGGGTGTGAGCGAGACGGGCTGCCTTCGAAGCGGCTGCTGCCGGCTGAAGGCGAGAATCTGGTGGACGAGGTCTTTCGCCCGTCGTCCCGCCTTGATCACCTCGTCCAGACACTCACGCAGCTCGGGATTGTCGTCCGCCTGACTGCATGCGAGTTCGGCGTTGCCCAGGATCGAGGCCAGGATGTTGTTGAAATCGTGGGCAATGCCTCCAGCCAGGGTACCGATCGCCTCCATTTTTTGGCCCTGTCGGAGCTGGGCTTCGAGCCTCTCCCGTTCGACGGCGGCCTGCTTCTGGGCCGTGATGTCCTCCTTCACCGCCAGGTAGCGGGTGATACGCCCCGACCGGTCGACGACGGGGGAAATGCAGGCCTGTTCCCAGTAAAGCTCTCCGCTCTTCTTGCGGTTGCAGAACTCGCCTCGCCACTGCCGCCCGGAGGTAATCTCCCGCCACAGGGTTTGAAACACGGATCGGGGCGTCACCCCTGACTGCAGGATCCGCGGATTCACCCCCTGAGCCTCCTCGCGCGTGTAGCCGGTCAGCTCGGTAAAGCGCGGGTTCACGTACTCGATTCGTCCCTCGGCGTCGGTGATGACGATGCACGCGGGACTCTGTTCCACGGCCTGGTGGAGCAGTCGCAGTTGCAGATCCAGCTGCCGGCGCTCGGTCATGTCCTGGATGGCTGCCAGGGTCCGGTAAGGATGGCCCGCAGCATCCCGGAGCAGGGTCACGTTGACGAGGACCCACGCGATCGAACCGTCCTTGCGCACATAGCGCTTCTCCCGCTGATAGTCCGGGGTTTGACCCTGCACCAGGCGCGTATAGTCCTGCCAGTCGGCCTCGCGGTCGTCGGGGTGGGTCAGATCCGCAATCGACCGCTCGAGGAGCTCCGCCGCGGTGTACCCGGTCAGATCGCACATCCGGCGGTTCACATTCACGAACCGTCCCGTGGCGGGATTCGTCTGGGCCATGGCGATGGCGGCCAGTTCGAAGACGGCGCGGAACTGCTCTTCGCTGATGCGGATCGCGGTTTCGGTCTGGACGCGTGCCGTCACATCCCGGTCCACGCCCCGAAACCCCCGACAGACGCCGTCGGGGCCGACCAAGGGTACCGCACTGGTGTCGGTGATCACTTCGCGTCCGTCCCGATGGCGTCGCGAGGTGCGGAACTCCCGGACCGGGGCGTGCGACGTGGCGGCGTGCTGAAAGACGTCCCGGAGCCGGGCCGCTTCGGTCGGGGACATCAGGTCGAAGGCGGAGCGCCCATGGACCTCCTCGGGGCGATAGCCGAGCACCTCCTGCAATTGCGGGCTGGTGAACGTGAAACAGCCCTCGAGGTCCACTTCCCAGATCCAGTCAAAAGCAGTCTGAACCAGGGTTCGGTACCGTTCCTCGCTTTCCACGAGCGCCTGTTGGGCCTCCTTCTCGGGAGTGATATCCGCGGCAAAGCCGTGCCAGAGGGTCCCGCCATCTTGCTCGCGGCTCGGCAACGCATGCGCCGCCAGCCAGCGGGTCCCGATCCGGGGGTTACAGATGCGGAACTCTTCCCGCCAGGGCGTCAAGGTGCGGGCCGACCTGGCAATCGACTGGGCGACGCGAGTCCGATCGCCGGGGTCGATCGCATCGAACAGGGGCTGGGCGTCGCGTCGGACGGCTTCGAGCGAAAGCCCATAAACCTGCTCGAGCGCGGCATTGGTATAGGGGAGCGACATGGTGCCGTCGGCCCGCCTCCGAAAGGCGTAGATCATGCCCGGCACCGCGGCCGCGATGCGAGCCAGCTGGTCCTGGAGCTCGGCGCGTTGTCGCATCGCGGCCTCGGCCAGGCGGCGATGCCGGCGCTCACGGGAGCGGGCCAGCGCCTGCCGGATGGCGGGGCCGAGCCGCCCGAGTCGGTCCTTGAGGAGATAGTCGGCAGCCCCGTACTTCATCGCCTCCACCGCCAGGTCCTCCCCGATCGTGCCCGAGACGATGATGAGCGGGATCTCGCTGTCGTATTCGGCGAGCAGTTGCAGGGCGCGGAGCGCGTCGAACTCCGGCATCCGGTAATCGCAGAGCACCAGTTCGGGATGCTGGCGCAAGGCCTCGGCAAAGTGGTCCTCGGTGCAAACCCGGGTCCAAACGGGTGCGAATCCGGCGCGTTGCAGGGCGCGCACGAGCAGTTCGCCGTCGTGGGGATCGTCCTCGGCGAGGAGGACTGTGATGGGTTCCTGCATGGTGCGCTCAGCCAGCGGAGGGTTTCGTTCCGGTCGACCGGGGAGGATGATGGCGTTCTCGGTTCATGCGGCCGGAGCCGGCTCGGGCAATTGGAAGTAGAACGTGGCTCCCTGGTCCACCGCGGCCTCCACCCAGATCCGGCCGCCGTGCCGTTCGAGAATGCGATGGACGATCGCAAGGCCCACGCCCGTGCCTTCGAACTGGTCGGCGCGATGAAGGCGTTGGAAGACTCCGAACAAGTGGTGGGCGTGCCGCATGTCGAATCCCACCCCGTTGTCCCGGACGTAGTACACTGGGCCGTCGGGTTCCTGCCTCGATCCCACCTCGATCCGCGCTTGCTCCCGCGGTCGCGTGTACTTGAAGGCGTTGGACAGCAGATTCAGCCAGACCTGCTTCAATAGCTTGGAATCGCCCGAACAGTCGGGCAGTTCCCGGACATCCAGCTCGGTCTGGCGGGCGCGATCCTGCAGATACAGCTCGTCGAGAGCTTCGTGCACCAGGCGCTCCGTCAAAACGGTTTCGCGGTTCAAGGGGATGTTCACGATCCGGGAGAACGCCAGCAGGTCGTTGATGAGGCACCCCATGCGCTGGGCTCCCTGGCGGATCTTCTCCGCAAACCGACGGCCCGCCTCAGGCAGCAGCGGCGCGTAGTCCTCGAGCAGGGCCAGCGCAAAGCCGTCCATCGTTCGCAGCGGGGCCCGCAGGTCGTGCGAAACCGAGTAGGAGAACGCCTCCAGCTCCCGGTTGGACGCCTCGAGCTCTGCCGTCCGCTCCCGGACCCGACGTTCCAGGTCCTGATTGAGCGTGCGGATCTCGGCTTCGGCCCGCTTGTGATCCGTGATGTCCTGGACGGCCCCGATGATCTGGCACGGCTTGCCTGCCGCGTCGCACCGGATCTCCGCATTCTCGAGCACCACGCATTCGGTGCCGTCGCGGCGCCAGATCCGATGCTCGACCTCGTAAGGCGCCCCGGTCGCCAGAGCATTGCGCATGGTGCTGGCCACCCGTTCCCGGTCTTCGGGGGGCAGGGCGGCATAGAAAACCGCCGAAGTGAGCGTCACTTCTCCCGGTGTCAATCCGAAGATGCGGAAGACCTCGTCCGACCAGTGCAGGCGATTGGATGCCGGATCCTCGGGGTCCACGATCTCGATCTCCCAGGTACCCAGGTGCGCCATGCGCCCCGCATGGGACAGCAGGGCTTCGCTCCGGCGGAGCGTCATTTCCGCCTGTTTCTGTTCCGTGATGTTGTCGAACACGGCCACGAACTCGCCGGGAGCCGGACGGTGGACCGCCACGGAGAACCACCGGCTCAGTTCCCGGACGTAGGTCTGGAATCGCGCCGGCTCCCCGGTGGTAGCCACACGGTGGTAAACCTCGAACATCTCGGGATTGCTCTCGCGAATGCCGGGCAGCAATTCGCTGATGCGCTTTCCCACCACGTCCTTGAGTCCGGTGAGTTGTTCGAAGGCGGGGTTGACGGCGAGATCGATGAAGTCCACCGGCCGTCCCTGGTCGGTGATCAACCGGCAGTGGACGTATCCTTCGAACATGTTGTTAAAAAGGGACTGGTACCGCACCAGGCTCTCCGCGAGCGCCTGCTCCGACTGCCGCCGTTCCGTGATGTCCAGCACCACAAGCAGCAGGTGAAAATGCCCCTCGTACGGGAAGGGGACAAGCTCGCAGGACAACCAGCATTGCCTGCCGCATGGCCGTCGACAAAGTCGGCTTGGTCCCGAGACGGCCCGGGTCGTCTGGA
>CAZHUS010000009.1:0-130383 GCA_964535555.1 uncultured Verrucomicrobiota bacterium | reverse complement strand
CGATGCGCGGGCCGGAGGCGCTGGGGAATCTGGCCACGATGCGGGACCTGCGGGTAGACGTGTTCGGGTGAGATCCCTCAACCTCTCGCCGCGCGGTCCTCCGAATTCACCCGCCGGATCCGGGCTCCGGGCTCCGCTCGGCCCTCGACAGTTCCGGGATTTTCATTTTTCGTTCTGCAGAATGAAAAATGTCTTGCGAAAGACCCCGGATCTGCGGATACAGACCTCCACAATTCCGTGACACCCAACTCCGATTTGAAACCGGCGCTCCCGGTCGTCAACGCGTGGAAAACGGCCTGCGCGGTCTGGACCGCCGAAGCATCGAGCATTGCCGGGTTGAGCTCGGTCGTGACCGAATCCGCGCTGGCACGCTGCGTCGAGGTTCTCGCCGCCTGTCGTGGACGGGTGCTTACCGCAGGCGTCGGCACGTCGATGGCCGCCGCGCGCAAGATTGCCCACTCGCTCTGCTGCATTGAGCGCCCCGCGGCCTTTCTCGCTCCCGGTGATGCGGTGCACGGCGGGTTGGGGATGGTTCAGGCGGGAGACGTGGTCATCGGCATCTCCAAAGGGGGCGAAACGCGCGAGATCGTGAACCTCATCGCGGCCATCAAGACCAAGCAGGCGTTCCTGATCGGCGTGACGGAGAACCCCGCGTCCACCCTGGCCCGGGCGAGCGATCTGCTGCTGCCGGTCAAGGTGCAACGCGAGCCAGACCCATTCAACATGCTGGCCACGGCGAGCACCCTGGCCGTCATCGCGCTCTTTGATGCCGTGTGCATCGTCCTGATGGAGAGGACCGGATACACGCGCGCACAGTTCGCCGTGATCCACCCCGGCGGCGCCGTCGGCGACCGTTTGCTCGACCCGGCCAAGGACCGCGCCTACAACCACCCATGAAGGCCGCATTTCTCATCGGGCCCAGGACGATCGAGTTGAGAGAGGTGCCGCCCCCCGACACGCCGCGGGACGGTCTGCTCCTCCAGGTGGGAGCTTGCGGCATCTGCGGCTCCGATCTTCGTCGTTGGTCCGAAGGGCCGCCCGCCGGAGTCACACACCTGGTGCAGGGCCACGAACTCGCCGGAACGGTGGTGGAAACGGGCTCGCAAGCGGCGCGTTTCCGGGTGGGAGACCGGCTGGCAATCGCTCCGGACGTCCATTGTGGGCGCTGCTGGTATTGTCGTCGCGGCCTTTTCAATCTGTGCACCGGCTTGAAGCTGCTCGGGATCACCCCGGGCTTGCCCGGAGGATTCGCCGGCTTTGTGGCCCTGGATGGTGACGTGCTCCAGCACGGCATTGTGCACCCGATGCCGGACGGACTTGGCTGGCACGAAGGCGGTCTCGCGGAAACGCTCTCGTCGGTGCTCTCGAGCCATCACAAGGTCCAGACGGCACTCGGCGAGACCGTCGTCATTCTCGGCGCGGGGCCGATTGGCTGTCTGCATCTTGTCATCGCCCGGGCCCGCGGAGCCCGCGTCCTCATCGCGGAGCCCAACCCCGGACGCCGTCGCGGCGCCGAACGGTTCGGCCCGGATGCCGTCATCGACGTGACGCAGACGAACGTGGTCGAGGAGGTGAAGCGGTTGACCGAAGGTCTGGGTGCCGACGTGGTGATCTGCGCCAACCCGGTCGCATCCACCCAGACGCAGGCCGTGGAGATGGCCCGTCGGGGGGGAAGGATCGTCCTGTTCGGCGGCCTGCCCAAGGCCAACCCGATGGCCAGCCTGAACGCCAATCTGATCCATTACGGCGAGCAGATGGTGGTGGGCGCGTTTTCCTATCATCCCAGCTTCCACGAAGAGGCGCTGCGGACGCTGGCGCGGAAAGTGGTGAACGCCGCCCAGTTCGTCACCCACGTGCGGCCTTTGTCACGCGTGGCGGAGGCCTTTGAGATCGCCGCGGCCGGGGAGGCGCTGAAGGTGATGATCGAGCCCGATTGACATGAACGCGATCAACGAACGCCTGCTCGAACTCCACGCACGCGGCATCCCGGTCACCGTCGGCTTGATCGGTGCCGGCCAGATGGGTCAGGAAATCCTCTGTACGGCCGGAAGGATGCGAGGCTTTTGCATTCCGGTCGTGGTGGACGTGACCTTTGAACGGGCTCAACTCGCGTTCGAGCTGGCGCAGGTGCCGCCGGACCGCGTGATTTGCAGCAACGACCCGGAGGAAGCGCGGCGTGCGATCGAGGCGGGACGTGTTGTGGCCGCGACCGACTGGAAGCTGGTTCCAACGCTTGAGGCCGTGCAGGCGATCGTGGATGCCACGGGCTCGCCCGAACTCGGCGTCGCCATCGCGATCGAGTCGATCCGGGCGCGAAAGCACATCGTGATGATGAACGTCGAGTGCGACGTCACCGTGGGGGCGATCCTGCGCCGGAAAGCTGAGGAGGCGGGCGTCATTTACACCCTCGCGGCGGGCGACGAACCGGCCGCGATTCTCGAACTGTACCGGTTCGCCACCGCTCTCGGCTTCGAAGTGGTGGCGGCCGGCAAGGGGAAGAACAACCCGTTGGACATCACCGCGACGCCCGAAGCCCTCGCCGCGAAGGCCCGCGCCCGGGACATGAGCGCCCGCATGCTCTGCGAGTTTGTCGATGGTTCCAAGACGGCCGTGGAGATGTGCAGCGTCGCCAACGCCACCGGCCTGGTGCCTGACGTCCGGGGCATGCACGGTGCGAAGGCGACGCGCGACACGCTGCACCAAGTGTTCTGCCCCAAATCGCAGGGGGGCGTGCTCAACCGGAGCGGCGTGGTGGACTTCGCGATTGGGGTTCACCCGGGGGTGTTTGTGGTGGTCACCACGGACCAACCGCGTCTCAAACACGGCCTCATCCAGCGCGACATGGGGCACGGCCCGAACTACCTGCTGTTCCGGCCGTACCACCTTTGCAGCATTGAAGTGCCCCTCACCTGCGCTCAGGCGATCATCTATGGGGAGTCGTCGGGACACCCGCTCCCGGTCCCCGTCGCCGAGTGCATTGCCATCGCCAAGCGTGATCTGAAAGCGGGTGAGCGGCTCGACGCCATCGGCGAGTACTGCTACCGCGGGTCGATCGACAGCGCAGCCGCCGCGCGTGCCGAGGGTCTGATCCCCCTCGGGCTGGCCGGAGGGTGCGTGCTGAAGCGGGACGTGGCCTTGGGCGCCCCTTTGCGTTACGAGGACATGGCGGAGTTGCCCGACACCCGCCTGGTCCAAGTGCGCCGGGAGCAGGATCGCACCTGCCAATGAGCACGAACGACAAGGGAACGAACGACCGAGGTGGGGCGAGGCTGCGCCGATCCGGCAGGGTGGAACTGGTTGTTTCGCCTCCTCACGTCGGCGCCTACTGGGGTCCATGAAACCTGACGGCTATCTCTCATGCCTCTGATCGGCCTCGACATTGGAACCACCGGCTGCAAGGCGATCGTCTTCGACGCCGGAGGCCAGGTGCTCGGCCAGGCCTTTCGGGAATACGACGTGATCTGCGACGCACCGGCCAAGGCGGAACAGGATGCCGGTCGGGTGTGGTCGCTGGCGAAAGCGGCGCTTCGCGAGGCTGTGGTCGAGGCGCACACCGATCGCATTCAAGCCTTGAGCGTCTCCGTTCAAGGGGACGCCGTCATCCCGGTCGACGCCGACTTCAATCCACTGCATCCCGCCATCCTGGGGATGGACTACCGCCCGGCACCTCAGACCCGGCGCTGCGAGGAACTGTTCGGGGGCTTTGAACTGTTTGAGCGGACCGGCATGCGGCCGCACCCGATGAATTCGCTCGCGAAGGTCCTGTGGCTTCGCGAACACGCTCCGGAAGTCTGCGACCGCGCCTGGAAGATCGTGACCTATGCGGATTTCATTTTGGGGCGGCTCGGCGCGGAGGCGGTGATCGACGAGACGATGGCTTCGCGGACGATGGCCTTCGATCTTCACTCCCGTCGCTGGGACGCGGAGTTGCATCGGCGGCTCGGCCTGGAGGTTGCGCTATGGTCCCGCCCTGTTCCCTCCGGGACCGCGGTGGGCGAGATCCGTTCTGCCCTGGCGCAGGAACTCGGGCTGGCGCACGGCCGCGTCACCCTGGTGACCGGTGGTCACGACCAGGCCTGTGCGGCCCTGGGTGCCGGGCTGATTGAGGCCGGGCGGGGCGTCGTCTCGACTGGAACAGCGGAGGTGCTCTCGACGGCGTTCGACCACCCGGTGCTCGACCGCGGCATGTTCGACGGCTTCTACCCGTGTTACCTGCACGCCAAACCGGGGATGTACTTCACGTTCGCCCTGAACCACGTCGGCGGCATCCTCCTGCGCTGGTGGCGGGACCAACTCGGCGCGTCCGAGGTGGCGGCCGCCCGCTCGCGTTCGCAGGACGCCTACGAAGCCATCATCCAACAGTTCGCGCCGGGGCCTTCCCCCGTGATGGTCGTGCCGCATTTTAACGGCAGTGGAACCCCGCACTGCGACCTCCAGGCCCGCGGCGCCATCCTCGGGCTCACCCTTGGCACCACCCGCCACGACATCGCCAAAGCGCTCCTCGAAGGTCTCACGTTTGAAATGCGGGTGAACCTGGATGCCATGCGTGCGTGCGGAATCGAGGTTGGTGAACTGACGGCCGTCGGGGGCGGCGCACGATCCGCGGCGTGGCTGCAGCTCAAGGCCGATATCCTGGGGCGCCCCATCCGCACCCTCGCCTGTCGCGAGGCCGCGTGTCTCGGGGCGGCCTTGCTCGCCGGGGTTGCGACCGGCGATTACGCCTCGCTGGACGAGGGCGTGAAAGCGGCCGTGCGGCCCGATCGCGAGTTCGTCCCCGACCCCGTGCTTACGCCGCGGTACCGTGAGCGCTTCGACATCTACCGGAGGTTGTACCCGGCCCTCCGCGAAGTGAATGCCGCCCTTGCGAGGGCTTGAGGTGCGAACGTCCAAACGACAGCTCGAGTTCAGAAGCCACCGATGAACACGCTCCCCGAATCGACCGGTCTTGCACCCGGCGCGCCAGTCCGGCGCCGTGAGCGCAAGCCGGCGGCCGGGATTGCGGCCCGATCGCATCCTGAGCGACTGCCGCACCGGTGCCTGCTCAAACTCAAGGGCATCTATTCGTCGCTCAAGCGGGCGGAGCGCCGCGGTGCGGACTTCCTGCTCACGCGTCCTGACGACGTGTCGGACCTGGGCGTGGTGGAATTCGCCGATCTGGCGGGCTGCAGTGAAGCCACCGTGGTCCGACTCGCGCGCAAGCTCGGATACGAGGGATTCCCCGAGCTGAAACGGGATTTTGCCGGGGTCGAACCCACGCTCCCGTACCGCGACGTGCAAGCCGACGAAGCGCCGGAAGCCGTGGCGCGCAAAGTCTTCGCGAACTCCGTTCAAGCGCTCACCGACACGCTCGACACGCTGGACTGGGGCCAGTACGGGCGGGCGGTGGAGGCCTTGCTCCGAGCGGAGCGTCTGGCCTTCTTCGGCCTGGGCAACGCGGCCGTCGTGGCCCGCGAGGTCTACCACAAGTTCCTGCGCATCGGCGTCCCGAGCTTTACCGCCGAGGATCCCGACCTGCAGGTAATCATTGTGAATTCCCAACTGACGCGAGGCGATGTGCTCACGGCGATTTCGTACACCGGCGAAAGCAAGCCGGTGCTCGCGGCCGTTCGCCAGGCCCGGGCCCGGGGCATCGTGGTGCTCGGCCTCACGAACTTCCCGCGCTCGACGCTGGCGCGCCTGAGCGACCAGGTGCTGCTCACGGCGGTTTTCCAGGAGCACGTCAATGGCGAGATCGGCTCGAAGCGTCTGGCCCAACTGGCTGTCCTGGAGAGCCTGTATGTGAACTACCTCGTCCATAAGGGTGCCGCCATGCGTCAAGGCCTGGCCCTGGTCAACCAGGCGCTGGGCTCGAACAAGTCCCACAACCCGCTGGCCCTATGAACGTCTGCTGACTTCCAGCCACCACGTTGCCTGCATGAAGATCCCACGAACCTCCATCCCCATGAACCTTTCCATGAACCTGCCCCGAAAAGCGGGGATGAATCCCCGCACTCCAGGCGCTTCGCGGCCCCGGACGTGCCTTGGAGCGGCGCGAAGCGTCTGGAGTGCGTCCGCTTTAGCGGCGCTCTTTGGTACATGGTCACGGAGCAGGTCCGCAAGGAACAGGGGGCTTTCCCTGAACCGCTCGCTGCGGGCGGGCCTTCGACCTGGAGGCTCATACGCGCGCCGCCCGTTTCTGCTCGGTGCCCTGCTGACCCTTGGCCTCGCGGTGGGCTGCGGGCCCGACAACGCATCCCGTTCCACAGCCGAAGGCGCGGGGGAAACCTCGGCGCGGCCGCTGACCCTCGGCATTTCGTTCGAGACGTTGCAGACCGAATTCTGGGTCGCCGCCCTCAAGGCCTTCGAGACTGAACTCGGCAAACGCAACCTCCAGATGGTCCAGGCCATTGCGGACGGCGATGCGAATCGCCAGATCGAGCAGGTGCGGAACTTCATCACCCGCAAGGTGGACGGCATCATCATGGTTCCCAAGGACGCCAAGGCGTGCATCCCCGTCATCAAGGCCGCGAACGCCGCTGGAATTCCCATCGTCCTGTTCAACCGGCCTCCCGCTGAGAGTGACGCCCGTTCCATCGCGGTCGTGGCCGACAATCTCACCCTCGCTCGAGAAACCGTCGCGTTCATGATCGGCGAGGCGCGCAAGACGGGGAAGAAACACAAGGCCCTCCACCTGATCGGCGACCTGGGGGACATCAACGCCATCGGCCGCCGCGACGGTTTCGACGCGGCGGTGTCGAACGCGACCGACGTGATCGAGGTCGTGGCGCGGGTGCCCACCGAATGGAACAACGAGAAGGCCTACGCCGGCACCGTCAACGCGCTCCAGGCCAACCCGGATATCAGCTTCATCTTCTCCCCTTCCGACGTGCACCTGCCCGCCGTGGCCTCGGCACTGAAGAACGCCGGGAAATTCGCCCGGCGCGGCGAACCCGGCCACGTCATCCTTGGCGGGTTCGACGGCGACGCCACGGCGTACCAGATGCTCGTCGATGGGTTCCTGGATGCGGACGGTGTCCAGGACGTCTATTTCGAGGTCGAGGCCTGTGTGAAAGCCGTGCTCGAAGCGCGCGAAGGCCGGCCGGGACCGGCTACGATCCAAGATCCCGGGTTCGTCATTCACGCGGCCAATCTGCAGGAAATGGCCCCGCGCATGTGGGGAGCGCAAGGAAAGAAGTAACGGTCGAGGACGTCTCGCCGCCGTCCCAGGCCGCGGCGGCGAGGTTCTGAACACGCACCAAACGGATGGCGCACGAACTGACAACCGCGCCGGCGACTGGGGTCCGGTCGACCAGGTTCGCCTGGTCCGCCGCGGTGGTCCGTTCGCTCCGAGCGCGGCACCTGGTGCTCTGGCTGGCGGTGGTCTACTTCGCGGCGCTGGCCCCGTTCACGCCCGGCCTTGCCAGCCAGGGGAACCTGGTGGAGATCCTGCGAACGCTGCTGCCGCTGTTTATCGTGGCCGCCGGGCAGATGGTGGTGCTGATCACCGGAGGCATCGATTTGTCGGTCTGCTCGATCATGGCGCTTTCGAGCGTGCTTGGCGCCCTGACGATGAACAGCGACTCGGGTTGGCTCGCGGGCAGCCCGGTGGCGGTGCCGGTCGGCGTCGCCGTCATGCTCCTCAGCGGGGCCGGCGTGGGTCTGCTGAACGGGCTGGCGGTGGCGTGGTGCCGTATGCCGCCCTTCATGGTGACCCTGGCGACCATGATGTTCGTCAGCGGCCTGGCGGTCTGGATCACCCACTCGGCAACCATCTACAACCTGCCCCCGGCGTTCAACGCCCTCGGCGGCCGGGTGGGCCCGTCGATGGGCATTGCGGTCGCACTCGGGCTGATCCTCCACGTGCTGCTGACCCGCTCGCTGGGGGGGCGCTGGCTTTACGCCGTTGGGCATAACGCGCGTGCCGCCCTGGTCTCAGGCGTGCGCGTGGGGACAGTCACCACCGGGGCTTACGTGGCGAGCGGGCTCTGTGCCGGGTTGGCGGCGGTCCTCTACACGGGTCAGGCCGAGACCGGCTCCCCGGTGCTGGGCCAGCGACTGCTGTTGGACATCATCGCCGGGACCGTCATCGGCGGCGCCAGTCTCTTCGGCGGACGCGGCACGGTCCTGGGCACTGCTTGCGGCGTCCTGTTTATCAAGCTGCTCGACAACAGCCTGAACCTCCTGAACCTCTCGCTCTTCGCGATTACCATGGTCAAAGGTGGTGTGATCCTCCTCGCCGCCCTGCTCGACTCCCTCCGTTTGAAGCTTCCCTCCCGGGAAGCCCGCGGCGGAACGGCCATGGCGCCCACGAAGCGCCACGATCGCCAGACGCCGGAGGTTCGCCCGCGGGCCGGGGGGGGCGGCGCCCGCTTCGAGTTCCGGCAGGTTTCCCGGAGTTTCGGCGGCGTCCGCGTGCTAAACGAAGTCAGCTTTGGGGTCGGCGCGGGCCGGACCGTCGGCCTGGTCGGCGAGAATGGCGCGGGCAAGTCGACGCTCATGAACCTGGTCGGCGGCAACCTCCAGCCCGACACCGGGGGAATGCTGCTGAACGGGTGTGCGTACCACCCCGGCAGTCCTGCGGAAGCCACCCGCCTCGGGATCGGGTTTGTCCATCAGGAGTTGAACCTGTTCACGAACCTGACGATTGCCGAGAACCTTCACCTGACGGCTCTGCCGCGCGTGGGCCCCTGGCCCTTGGTCGACCGAAACTCGCTTCGAGAACGCACACGAAGCCTCCTCGACCGGGTGGGCTTGAACCTCGATCCCGACACACCCGTCGAACGCCTGGCCGCCGGCGAGCGTCAGTTGGTGGAGATCGCGCGGGCGCTGGGTCAGGAAACGCGCCTGCTGATCCTGGACGAACCCACCACCTCGCTCAGCACCCGCGAGACCGAAAAGCTGTTCGCCCTGCTGCAATCGCTCCGGGCGCGTGGCCTCACCATGATCTACATCTCCCACCAACTGGAGCATGTCCGGCGGTTGTGCGACGACCTCGTGGTGCTGCGCGACGGGGAAGTGGTGGCGACCGGACCCTGCGCGGATTTTGAACCGGACCGCCTGATTGCGTTGATGGTGGGGCGCAGCCTGAGCCAGCTCTTCCCAACCCGACGAGCGAAGGCACCGGTGCCGCTGGCAGGAGCAGACTCCAGGGCGACCGTTCGCACGTCCGGGCCGACCAGTTCGGCGCAACCCCGCCCCCCCGGGAAGGGACTGCTCAGCGCCGATCCCGTGCCGGTCCTTGAGGTCTGCAACCTTACCCAGCCCGGCCTGGTGAAGGACGTGACTTTCACGCTGCACGCCGGCGAGGTGCTTGGCCTCGCCGGCTTGATGGGGGCGGGCCGGAGCGAACTGGCCCGCCTCCTGTTTGGGCTTGAAGCCGGCGCCCAAGGGAACATCCGGCTCCAGGGCCAGCGATTGGCGGGGACGCGAGTCAGCGACCGCGTCCGTCGCGGACTCGCTTTTCTCACCGAGGACCGCCGGGAGGAAGGCCTGTGTTTGGAGGCCTCGATTGCCGAGAACATCGCCCTCGTGTCCTCGCCAACGTATGCGACCCGGCCGGTCGGGCTGCTGCAGTCCGGCCGCCTGGCGCTTGCCGTAAATTCGATCCGTCAGGCCGTGCGGCTGACGCCGACCGCGCGCAACGACGATCCCGTGAGCACGCTCAGCGGCGGCAACCAACAGAAGGTCGTACTCGCCAAGTGGCTCCTGGCCCGACCGCCGGTGCTGATCCTCGACGAACCGACGCGCGGCATCGACGTCGGCGCCCGTTACGACATCTACCAGCTCATCCTCGAACTCGCCGACCAGGGAACCGGCGTCCTCTGGATCTCCTCCGAGCTCGAAGAGTTGCTCGGGCTCTGCGACCGGATCCTGGTGATGCGGCGCGGGGAGATCGTCGACGAAGTCCGCCGGCCCGAGTTTGACCGGGAGCGTCTCCTGAAGGTGGCCTTGGGCGCATGACCTTGCCCCGAACCAGACCGTTTCTGCTGGCGCTGAATAGCGCGCCGCTGGTGCTGTTCGTCGGCGTCCTGCTGAGCTTCGGCTTGCTCTCCCCGGCCTTTCTCGCGCCGCGCAGCCTCTTGAACGTGCTCATCCAATCCTCGGCCACCGCCATTGTGGCCACCGGCATGACGTTCGTGCTCCTGACGGCGGGCGTCGATCTCTCGGTCGGCGCGACCATGTACCTCGTGGCTGCAGTCGGAGCGAAGCTGCTCTTCGGCGGGTTCATGCTACCCTGGACGCTGGCCGCGATGCTGGTGGCGGGGTTGCTTTGCGGCGCGGCCAATGCGTTCGTGATCACCCGCCTCGGAATCCTGGCGTTTATTGCCACGCTGGGCACCCAGTACCTCGAACGCGGCTTTGGCCTCTGGCTTACCGAGACGCGCGCGATGAACCTGCCGGACACCTACACGTGGCTGGGCTCGGCGCGACTCGCCGGCCTGCCGTTCCCGGTCATCGTCCTTGCCACCGTCGTCGTGCTCGCTCAACTCACCCTGACGCACACGCCTTTCGGACGACAAGTATACGCCGTGGGACAGGACCCAAAGGCCGCCCGGCGGGCTGGCGTGAACACCCGCCGCGTCCTCGTCGCCACGTACTTGATCGCGGGGGGCTGTGCCGGCCTGGGGGCGATCGTGTCGTTGGCCCAACTCGGCGCCGTCGCACCGACGTTCGGCCTCAACAAGGAATTCCAGGCGATTTCCGCCGCGGTCCTGGGAGGCACCAGCCTCTTCGGGGGACGCGGCCAGGTCTTCCCCGGCACCGTGCTCGGCGCCCTGCTCATCCAGGGCGTGGAAAACGGACTCGTCAGCCTCAACGCCGATCCTTACCTGTATCCACTGATCACCAGCGCCATCATCTTCCTCGCCGTGCTCATCGACAGCCTGCGAAGCCAGGTGCTCACCCGGCTTTCGCGGCGTCGCATCCGAAATGACTGAACCTCGACCCTCCCCCTGACATGAATGCAACCCCCCTCCCGCGGGCTCGTTCGCGCGCCGCCTTCACCCTCATCGAACTCCTGGTGGTCATCGCCATTATTGCGATCCTGGCCGGGATGCTCCTGCCCGCGTTGAGCCGGGCCAAGGCCAAGGCCACGGGCATCCACTGCATGAACAACACCAAACAGTGCACCCTCGGCTGGCTCATGTACGCGCAAGACTACAACGACGTCGCGCTGGGCCCCACTCGCCTCGCGGCGAGCGACCCGCCGGTCTGGGTCGCCGGCACCTTCGACACCGCACCTGATGGCATCACCAACCGCATCCTCACCAACTCGCCCACATTCCCCTACGTCAACAGCACCGAGTCGTTTCACTGTTCCGCCGACCGGAGCGCGCTCCGCTACAACAACCGGCTGTTTCCCCGGGTCATCAGCTTCGCCGCCAATGCCTATCTGGGTCCGCCCAGCGGTTATTCCTCGCGGTTCTCGAAATTCAAGAACGCCCTGAAGCTGTCCGACCTCACCGGTCCGGGTCCGACCGAGGTGTACGTCCTGCTCGACGAGCATGAGAACAGCATCAACGACGCCCACTTCTTCCCGTTCGACAATCTCACCGCCTACAACAACAACCGCTGGCTCGATGCCCCCAGCGGCCGCCACGGGAACGCCTGCGGCTTCAGCTTCGCCGACGGGCATTCCGAGATCCGCAAATGGAAAGGCAGCAACCTGGAGCAAACCACCAAACGTGCCGACGGCTCGACCGACCGGCCTTACCCGGATCTCCCGTTCCTTGGCCCGGCGTCCCGCGTGGACTTCACCTGGGTCACCGAACACATCGCCCCCCTGCGTTGACGCCCCGCCCGCGTGCGATCCGTCGCCTGAAACTCCGCCTGAGTCCAAAGCCCCTTGTTCCTTCGATCTATGAAACTCAACACCGTCCTCGCCCTCAGCGTTCCCCTCGCATTCGGTCTGGCCGCGCTCGCGGCCCCTTTGCCGCAACTGAAGCTCAGTGACAATCAGCGGTTCCTCGTCACCGCCGAGGGCCAGCCTTTCCTCTGGCTCGGCGACACCGCCTGGGAACTGTTCCACCGCCTGAACCGTGAACAGGCCGAGCAGTACCTCGACAACCGCGCCCGGCTCGGGTTCAACGTCATCCAGGCGGTCGCGCTGGCCGAACTCGACGGCCTGAACGATCCCAATCCTTACGGCCACAAGCCGCTCCTCGAGAATGATCCCGCCCGGCCCGACGTGAGGGACGGTCCCCAGAACGACTACTGGGATCACGTGGATTTCATCGTCGAGGCCGCCAACCGCCGCGGCATCTATATCGGCTTCCTCCCAACCTGGGGCGACAAATGGAACAAGAAATGGGGCGCCGGCCCGGAGATCTTCACGCCTGAGAACGCGGAGGCTTACGGTGCGTGGCTGGGCCGACGCTACCAGCATGCCGGCGTGATCTGGATTCTCGGCGGCGACCGTCCGGTGGAGAACGACAACCACAAAGAAATTATCCGCCGCATGGCCCTGGGCCTCCACCAGGGCGACGGGGGCGGGCATCTGCACACCTTCCATCCCACCGGCGGCCAAAGTTCGTCTCAGTGGTTCCACGACGCCGACTGGCTCGACTTCAACATGCGCCAGAACGGCCATGTCACCGAGTTCACGGGCCGCTATGACCAGACCCGCGTAGATTACGACCGCAACCCGGTGAAACCCGTACTCGATGGCGAGCCGATCTACGAGGATCACCCGGTCTCGTTTGACGCGAAGAAGCTCGGCCATTCCACGGCCACGGACGTGCGGCGTCCGCTCTACTGGGACTTGTTCCAAGGCGCGTTCGGCCACACCTACGGCCACCACTCGGTCTGGCAGATGTGGTCGCCGGGCAAAGGCCCGATCAACAATCCGCTGATGCCCTGGGACCAGGCCATCCAACAGCCGGGCGCGGCCCAGATGCAGCACGCCAAACACCTCCTGCTCTCCCGTCCCTTCCTCACGCGGATCCCCGATCAGGCGGTCATCGTCACCGACCGGGTCCCCACCAGCGTGCCGGGCGCAGGTCGCTACCACTACGCCGCGACGCGCGACGCCGGGGGCAGTTTCGCCATGGTGTACGTCCCCGTCGGCCGCAAATTCCAGGTCCAGATGAACAAGCTGACCGGGCCGAGCGTGACGGCCTGGTGGTTCAACCCGCGCACGGGCGCGGCGACCAGGATCGGCGAATTCCCGAACACGGGAGAGCGTGAGTTCACCCCGCCGGATCTCGGTGAGCAACTCGACTGGGTGCTCGTGCTCGACGATGCGGCCAAAGGGTACCCGGCCCCGGGAACCAAAGCCGGCCGCTGAGTTGAACCCGATTCCGCGCGCGTAACGAAAAACCAAGAACCCAGAAAGACCGTTCGTATCATGAGACACACAGCCACCAGAGCGGCGGCCACGCCTGGAGTGCGGGGCGGCTGGCATTTCACCCCCCAGACCGCGTTGGCCCTGCTGGGCCTTTGCGGAACTTTGCACGCGGCCTTGCCCACGCCGCTGGTCGAGTTCCGCTTCTCCGAGGGCAGCGGCGGTCTCGCCGGGAACAGCGGCTCCCTCGGAGGCTCGGCCGGGATCCTGCAGCCGGACGATTATCCGGCGTTCACCAACAACGTCCCCTCCGGCACCTTCGCGCCCGGCAACAACGCGGCCGCCCTCGACTTTGGCGGCATCATCGCCGGACAAGGCGGTCGCTCCGTCGATCTGACGGCCGGCAGCGGCGACGGCACGCTGGGCCCGCTGAACGCCTTTACCGTGTGCGGCTGGGCGAACGCCCGTGACCTCACCGTCGGTTGGGGCGGCAACCGCATCGCCTTCGCCCTCGCCGCCCCGAACGGCCCCGGGTTCGACCTCGTCCAGCTCGCCAACGGCGCGCTGCGCATCGGGATCAACCAATGGCCCGACGGCGCCAACGGCGGCGGGCCTCAGAGTTCAGCCGGCGTTCTCAAGGCCGATCCCCAGACGGCACCCGCGAACTGGGTCTTCTTCGCGGTGACGTACGATCCCGCCCTGGAAGCCGGCCAGCTCAAGTACTACTTCGGCAGCCCTTCGGCGCTCGCGGCTCCGGACACCGCCCACAACTACCGGGGCGGACTCGACAACGGCGGCCTGATCGAGTCCACCGGCTTCCTTACCCTGGGCAACTTCAACGACACGGTGGGTGCCCGGAACGAAACCGGTCCCGCGGGCGGCAGCCGCGTTTTCCGCGGGATCCTCGACGAAGTGCGGGTCTACGACCAGGCCCTCGACCTCACCGGTGTGCAACAGGCCCAGCTCAACGGCGCCCTGCCCCCTGTCCCGGTCACCATCGTCAAACAGCCCGCTCCCCAGACGGTGTTCGCCGGTCAACCGGCCACGTTCAGTGTTCAGGCCGGCGGCTCTGCCCCGTTCACCTACCAGTGGCAGCGGAACTTGGCGGACATTCCCGGCGCCAACGCGGCCTCCTACATCCTCGACCCGGCCAACGCCGCCGACAACGGGGCGGCCTTTCGGGTGAGAATCAGCAACACCGCAACCCCCGCCGGTGTCTGGAGCGACGCCGCGCCGCTCACCGTGCTCGCCGAGAACGGCCACAAGGTGTTTCTGTCCTTCTCCCAGGGTGGCACGACCGTCACCAACACCGGCAACCTCGCCGGCAACGGCACGTTCGCCGTTAAGGACGGTTACCCGGTGGTCGCAGCCGCAGTTCCGGCCGGCCCCTTCGCGCCCACGAGCAACCTGAGTTGCGTGGATTTCGGCGCCATTGCCGCGGGGCAGGGAGGTCGGGCCGTGGACCTGACCAACCGCACCGACAACACGGTGGGGCCGTTGCAGGCGTTCACCGTCACCGGCTGGCTGAATTGCCGCGATCTCACCGAGGGCTGGGGAGGCAATCGAATCGTCTTCGCGCTCGCTTCGCCCGGCGGCCCGGGCTTCGACCTCGTGCAGACGGCCAACGGAGCGCTGCGCCTGGGTGTCAATCAATGGCCCGATGCCGGCGCCGGCGGCCCCTCGAGTTCGGAAGGCCGGATCACGGCTGATGCGCAAACGAGCGCGGCCAACTGGGTCTTTTTCGCGGTGACCTATGACGGCACGCAGACAGCCGGAAACGTCACCTACTACTTCGGCAGCGCCAATCAAGCCGCCGAAGCCGACCTGACCCTGGACTATCCCCAGGGGGAGATCCTCCAATCCGGACCCGTAACCCTCGGCAACTTCAGCGCGGTGGCGGCTGCCCGGAATGAGACCGGTCCAGCCGGTGGGAGCCGGGTCTTTCGCGGGTTGATGGACGAAATCAATGTGTTCAACCGGCTGCTCACCCCGGTTGAAATCCAGGCCGTCCAGAAGGCTCCGGCTTACCTGCCGTCCGTGATCGAGCCGGTTGCCATCCTGCCTGACGAACCGGCCAATCAGACCGTGTTCACCGGCAATCCGGCGACGTTCCGCGTCAGCGCGTCGGGTTCGCCCCCGCTCAGCTACCAGTGGTGGAAGCGCCAGGCCGGCGCGGATTCTGCAATTCCCGGCGCGAACGGCTCGAGTTACACGGTCGCGGCTCCGACCACCACCGACAGCGGCACCGAGTACTGGGTCGTGGTGACCAACCCGGCAAGCACGGCCACCAGTCGCAGGGCGGTCCTCACCGTCCACGCGGAGGACTACCACAAGGTCTTCCTCTCCTTCTCCGAAGGCAGCGGGACCGCTTCGGCGAATCTCGGCAACATCGGCGGCGAGGCGGCGTTCGCGGTCGCCAACGAACTGCCGGTCTTCTCCACGCGGGTGCCCGCGGGTCCCTTTGCACCGAGCGGCAATACTTCGTCCCTGGACTTCGGCGTGATCGCGGATGGCCAGGGCGGCCGCGCTTTGGATCTCACGGGGGCCGTCACGCCCACGCTGGGGAGCATGACCGGATTCACCGTCACGGGCTGGCTGAATTGCCGCGACCTGCGCCACGGCTGGGGCGGGAACCGCATCCTGTACTGCCAGGCTTCGCCGGGCGTCGGCGGGTTCGATGTCGTGCAGGAAGCGGGGGGCATTCTCTGGGTTGGCGTCAATCAGTGGCCGGATGCCCAGCCGAACAGCCCGGCCCGGAGTTTTGCCGCCTTGACCGAGGACTCGGAGGCCGGCGAAGCCAACTGGGTCTTCTTCGCCTTCAGTTACGACGGCACCAGCGCCACCGGCAACGCGAACTTCTACTTCGGTTCGCCAACCGCCGCCGCGGTGCTCGACAGCACCTTCGACTATGACCAGGGTCCCATCACCACCCTCGGCAAGTTGAGCGTGGGCAACTTCAGCACGGTGGACGCCGGCGCTCGCAACGGAACCGGGAACGGGGGTGGCAGCCGCGTCTTCCGCGGTCTCATGGACGAACTCAACGTCTTCAGCCGGGTCCTTTCGCTGACCGAAATCCAGGCGGTCCAGAAGGCGCCGGCCGGCGTTCCCGTCCAGGAAGTCACCCTCAGCGCGAGACGGGAGGGCAACGAGCTCGTGGTTTCCTGGGATTCCACGGCGGCCTTCCAGCTTCAGTATCGCCCGGACGTCGGGCAGGGTGCCTGGACCAACGAGCCAACGGCACCGACGGTCAACGGCACCCGGAGCAACGTTCGCGTGCCGCTGGCCGGGGCCGTCCGGTTCTATCGACTGATCAAGCGATAGCGGCAGCTTGTGCGGCCGACGTTCGCCTGCTCGCAGGTCAGCATGGAGCAGGCGGCGTCGGTCGCCAACCCCGCGCCACGTGTCCGAGCGTAGGCCCGACCCCCTCCACGAGGTCGGGACTCCGCACCACGATCGGACCTGCGGTTCAGCCCCTCGAATCCCGTAACGCCACGCGGCCTGAAGCGGTCAGGCCTCGGCGAGCGCCCGGTCCATGCGCTCGATCGACTCGTCGATCTCGGCGCGGCTCTTGAAACCGATCACCACGGCATCCGGAAGGCCGGATTTCATCGCGAACTGCATGGCGCGTTCCCGATCCTCGGCCTTGGTGAAGTCGCCGTCACCGACCAGTTTCATGCCGAGAATACCCCGGCCCTTGGCGCGGGCGGCCTTCACCTCCGCAGCGACCGGACCCACGTGGCTGGAGTCGCTCTTCGCGTTCCAGGTCTCGGCGGGAGTATCCATGTGAGCGCCCTGCGGGTTGATGCGGACCAGGTGGATCTGGGTCCAATCGGAAGCCACGGAACTCCTGAGCGCGGGGAGGCTGTGGCAGGAGACGCCTTTGACGCGGATCCACTGCTTCTGTTGCGCTTCGTCGAAGGCGTCCATGATGCGCTTCCACGGGCTGGTCCAGCCGTCCTTGATCATGCAATGGACCAACAAGCTGTCGACGTAGTCGGTGGCGAACACCTTGCGGTGCCGGTCGATGGTCTCGAGGATCTGCTCCGGCTGGCCGCCAATCTTCGACTGGACGAAGAGCTTCTCGCGCGGCAGCCCCTTGATCGCGTCGCCAATCCACTCGAAGGTGGCGTAGCTTTGGGCGCAATCGAGGTACGTGATGCCCTGGTCGTAGGCGTAGTGGATGAGATCGACGAACGCCTCCTTGCCCAGCGCCTTCTGGACGTTGCCGCTGTGGCTGCCGGTGCCGATTCCCAACCGGCTGCACTTGATGCCCGTCTTGCCCAGCGCGACCTGGTCGGCATGCGTCCGCTTGGTGGCAGCCGCCGCCCAGGCGGACGGGACGAGCAAGGCCGAACCGGCGAGCGCCGCCGAGCGGCCGAGGAATTCACGACGGGAGAGGTTCTCCGGAGATTGCCTGGTGATGTTCATGACGCCAATGCTGAGCAGGTTTTGTTCGACGTTTCGCGCCGACGATTTGAACGGAAATGACCACACGAACGGCCCCGGCGCAACGCTGAACTGGCGGGGAGCCATCGCCCGTGCATCCCCCGAGCTGCTGGGACCGCTCCCGGTCCCGGGTTGCAGCCACGGCGAGCGGCCAGGGTCCTTCTTCAGATCTGCAACGCGCCATGGAGTTCGCGGCCCTGCGACCTCGGAGCGGTCGCGGTCCTACCGAAAACGCTTCGACAGCGACAGGAACACACCGTGAGCCGTATAGTCGGCCGCCCCGGCCGACGTGGGTTCTTCATACAGGAAGAAACCGTAGTTCAGGTGAGCGGTGAGTCCCTTCTTGAACTCCCGCCTCAGGCCGGCCAGGAGCGCGTGCCGGTCATAAATGATGCCCAGGGGGAGACCGTCGGCGAAGTTGTCCTGGCCGTAGTCGGCTTTGGAGAAGGCGTAGCTCGCGATGGCCGTGGTGCGCGTGTCCAAGGCGTAAGTGGCGGTCGTCAGCACCGTGTAAATCTGCCCCGCATACGGCACCACGGACGGCGAGTCCACTCCGGTGCTGGTCCGTGCGTCGCTGAACGAGAAGGTCGTGTTCAGGAACAGCCGACGCCACGGCGCGAACGTGGCGTTCAGGCTGTACACGTGGGCATCGTGCTGCCCGGACTTCAGCCAGCCTCCGCCCAGGAGCGCGCCGCTGGCAGGGTCAAGGACGTCGTCCGTCTCGGTGTCGATCGTGGAGGAGACCAGTTGATATTTCAGACTGGTCTTCAGCCAGCGCGCCGCCTGCCAAACGACGCGGGCGCTCACCTCGTCCGCTGCGACGTCGCGGCCTCGAATGAAGGCAGGGTAGCCATTCCCGGGGGTGTCGGAGGCATCGACGTCCTGAAGATGATCGTAGCTGGTATCGTTCTGCCGGTGGCGGTAACCGCCGTCGAACGACACCCGCGTCCATGGCGAGACGGTGAATCCGGCCCGCAAATCCCACAGGTCGTTCGAGGCATCGGTATCCCGGAGGAACTCCCGGGCGTCCGGAAACCCGCTCTCGAGCGACTGCTGCTCGTATTGCCCGAGGCTCTCCTGCTGCAACTGGGCGTTGGCGTGGAGCACCGTCCAGGGGATTCCCGTGTACTTCAGGGTGACGTGCTCGCCCACGGCGAAACGGTCCAGGTTCGTGTCGAGCGGGGACGGCAGATCGCTGATGGTCGCGGTGCCGAACCCCTCCTGGCGGCTCCAGTCGGCCTGGACCCCGGCCGCCAGCGTGAAATCCTCCCACGGCCCCGCCTGGGAATTGGCGTTGAACACGTAGGCTTCGCGGCGGAGCACCAGGTCGGTGGCGGCCGGCCCGGCAAACGGCCCCATCGAAGGATCGCTCGGGATGAACGTCTCGCTGCTGAAGCTCCCGTCCCCCTCGAGATTCGAGTACAGGAACCCACCGTTCACCAGGAGCCAGTCGGTCACCGGTTTCTCGAGACGCAGCGTGTTGGCGCCCTGGAAATACTGGAAGCCGTCGCGATACCGCGTGCTCACGTCGGGCAGGACGCTGCCCAGGGTGTAGCTGTCAACGTTCGTGCGATCCGATTGCAGGTCGGCGAACTCACCGCGGAAGTTATCCTCGATCCGCAACCCGGCCACGGTGTGGTCGAAGTCAAAGCGGATCCGGTGAATCGTCTCGTCCACCTGCTTCGTGGCGGGGTAGATGGCGCGCATCTCACCGGAGGTGGGATCGAAAACCGGCCCCCACTGCAAGGTCGAGCGCTCGCCCTCGCGGAAGATGTAGTCGTATCCCAGGGTCATGCGCGGAACATCCGGACGCGCCAGACCGATCTCGAACCAGGCCCTGCCGTTGTCGATGTAAAGGTCGCGCCCCACCTGGTAGGGGGCGATGCCGAAAGGCTCGTAGTAGCCCCCGGTGTCGTCGTACCAACGGCGGAACTGCCCGTAGCCGCCGCGGATGAAGCCAACGTCGCGTCGATCATAGCTGAGCTTGAGGTCGTAGTCTTCGGAGCCGACCCAGGCCCTTCCTTCCGCCTTGAGCCGGCCGTCCTTGCCCACCGGCTCCTGCCACTCGAAATGGTCCATGCCGCCCGACGCTCCGTCGGACATCCAGGTGTGTTCGCGGAACTTCCGCGTGTTGCCATCCACCCCGATCCACTGGAGCCCGGGCGTGATCGTCAGCAGCGGTTCCACCGGCGTCCCCGCCCCTGCCCCGGCGTAACTGACTCCTTGATCGATCCACGCACGCAAGAGCGCGATCTCCTCCGGCGTAAGCCGCTCCCCCTTCCCCGAAGGCGGCATGAGCATCTCCTCGTCCAACCCCGCGACGTACCAGATCAGCGGGCTGGTCGCGCTGTTCCCCGGCTCGATGGCCTTGCCCACGGCCCCGCCCCGGATGGCGGAGTCGCGGTCCGTCAGCCGGTAACGGCTCTTGGGGCGTTCCCCGGCATGACACGACAGACAGCTCGCTTCCAGGATGGGGCGGATGTCCCTGACGTAATCGACGGTGATCGCCGCCGGAGCGGGAAGGCTTGAGACGTCAGGCGTCGCCGCCAGCAAAGTGTCAAACCGGGCGAGAACCAGGAGTAAGGCCCCCACGAGAAGCGCCACAGGGCCCCGTCGAGGCAGGGCGGGCACTCCGTTGGCCGCCGAAAGCCGCACGCCCGGGACGACGCGCCCCACCGGGAACCAGGAACCGCCCGCACGTGGGGCAGACATTCCTGTCTGCCGGTTGGGGCGACGTCCCCGTCGCCCACCGCGTTGCCGGACTCGACAGTCCGGCGCGCCGGCAGGCTCGAAAGCCTGCCCTACCCGCGGACGCAGGATGTCGCTGCGGTTCATCTCAGTACAACATCTTGGGATTGATGTTGGAACCGTGCACCGCGGTATGACAACCCGCGCTCCAGCACGAGCCCAGGCGCAGCAACTGGGAATGGTCCACCTTCCCGATTATGACACCGCCACCCTGCGGCATTTGCGCATGACACTTGAGGCAGAGGTTCGCGTCGCGCTGCACGAGCAGCATGCTGTTGATGGACCCGTGCGGCTGATGACACGTGGTGCAGCCTTCGCGCAACGCCTCGTGCTCGAAGACAAACGGCCGCGCCTGGTCGCGATGACACTCGCCACAGCTCTCGTTCAATCTCGCCATGGCCAGGCCGCCGGCCGGTTTGGCAATGTCCGGTCCATGCGGATCGTGGCACTGCACGCAGTTCAGCTTCCCCTCGATCACGGGATGCCGCTGGGGCAGGTTGAACTCGGCGTGCACTTCCAGGTGGCACGAGAAGCAGGCTTGGGGATCCCGGCCCGGATTCACGATGAACTCGCGGGCGCCGGCCGCGGCAATGTGTTTGCTGCCCGGGCCGTGGCAGGACTCGCAGCCGGTGGACCCCGCCATGCGCAGATCGTCGCGGTGATAGCGTCCGTGGGCGCTGGCGGGGAAGGGGCGGGTGAGATCGGCATGGCACTCCGCACAAGCCTGGTTCCCGACGAACGTCGCGCCTTCGACGTGGGGCGGCGCGGCGACGGTGCCGTCCAGGGAACTGCATGAACTGAGGAGCACGATCGTGATCGCGGCGCTTCCGGAGAGGAGCGCCCACGCACCGGGATGCCGCCAGAGCAACCTCATGGGTTCGAACGGCCCGAACCTTATTGACGCGATCAGCAACCCGCAAGGCCAAGATGGCTCCCGGAGGAAGACACCCGCCCTTGAATGACTTCGAACCGGAAAGCGGGGATGAATCCCCGCACTCCAGGCGCTTCGCGACTTCGGACGTGCCTGGGAGCGGCGCGAAGCGTTTGGAGTGCGTCCGGTTTACCGGCGCTTTTTTGGTACGCCCTACCTACCCAAGGCCGGCCCCGGAGCGCGGACTTCAGTCCGTAGGAAGCCACGCCGGCGCCGGGACGTCCCTGCGGGCTAAAGCCCGCGCTCCTCAACGGTTCACGGTCAACGCGCATGGCCAACGGGCCATTGGACTCTCCATGAACCGCAGCCAGGTAGGGCAGACATTCCTGTCTGCCGGTCGGGGCGACGTTCCCGTCGCCCGCCGCCCCGCCGGACTGGAAAGTCCGGCCCACCGGCAGGCTCGAAAGCCTGCCCTACCGGGTTCATGGCCACCGCGCATGGCCGTGGCGCCAAGGGGACTTCCCACGAACCTGCACTGAAAAGCGGGGATGAATCCCCGCACTCCAGGCGCTTCGCGACTTCGGAAGTGCCTTGGAGCGGCGCGAAGCGTTTGGAGTGCGTCCGGTTTACCGGCGCTTTTTGGCTCGTGGCAACTGGGCATGGTCGACAGGCCAAGGGGACTTCCCAAAATCCGCGATCCTCGCCACCCTGCGCCATGCTGACGATCGACCGGTCCGTTCTCGTTCTCATCGATGTCCAAGGCAAACTGGCCCAACTGATGCACGGCCGCGAGGCGCTCTTTGATCAACTCCAGCGCCTGGTCAAAGGCGCCAAGGCCCTGCCCCTCCCCATCCTGTGGCTCGAGCAGTATCCCCAAGGGCTGGGTCCAACCCTCCCCGAACTCGCCCAGCACCTGACCGAGCTCCAGCCCATCGCGAAAACGTGCTTCAGCGCTTACGGCAGCGAGGCCTTCCGCTCGCAACTCGCCGCCACCGGACGCAAGCAAGTGCTGCTGGCCGGCATCGAGGCACATGTCTGCGTCTACCAGACTGCGCTCGATCTGTTGGAGGCCGGTTACGAAGTCCAGGTCGTGAGTGACGCCGTCTCCTCGCGAACCGCGGCGAACGCCGACCTGGGGCGTCAACGGATGCGCGACGCGGGGGCTCAGCTCACGAGCGTCGAGATGGCGCTGTTCGAACTGTTGCGCACCGCGGAAGCCCCGGCGTTCCGTGAGATCGCGCGCGTCGTCAAATGACGGGTGGCTTCGCGCGTGCCCTCCCCCACAACTCCCGCGCCCCACAACCCCTGCTTGCGAGCCCGGAGGACCTGGGCCACGCTTCCCGTCGCACCTGATGAAGAACGCACTCGCAGCCGGACCTCACCGAGCCAGCCGTCCCGCCCGGCGGAACCTGGGATTCACGCTGATCGAACTGCTGGTGGTGATCGCCATCATCGCCATCCTGGCGGGGATGCTGTTGCCAGCTCTCAGCCGGGCGAAGGCGCGGGCTCAAGGCGCCGCCTGCACGGGGAACATCCGGCAACTCTCGATGGCCTGGATGTCCTATGCCGACGATTCCCAGGACCGGTACGTGAACAATCACGGGATCGATGAGACGCGGCAGAGGCGGAACAATTGGGTCAACAACGTCCTGGACTGGACCGCCAGCGAGGAGAACACGAACATCCTCTATGTCACGCGCGGCCTGCTCGGTTCGCACGTGGGCGAGTCTGCCGCGGTCTTCCGTTGCCCGAGCGACAAGTCACGGGCGGAGTGCGGCCCGCGCATCCGCAGCTACTCGATGAACTCGCTGGTTGGGGATCCCGGCGTGCTGACGAACAGCTTCAACCCGGACTACATCCAGTTCTTTCGTTCGGGAGACCTGATCAATCCCTCGCAGATCTACGTGTTCATGGATGAGCATCCGGACACCTTGAACGACGGCTTCTTCATGAACCGTTTCCACGAAGTCAAATGGGGCAACCTGCCCGGTTCGTATCACAACGGCGCCGCAATTCTCGCCTTCACCGATGGCCACGTGGAGAACCACCGCTGGGTCGTCCCGGGAACTGTCCGACCTCCCGTCCAGGGAGGCTCCGCGGACTCGAGCACCACGCCACCGACGGACTTCGAGTGGGTGAGACAGCATTCGAGCCAGTTGCGGCAATGATGACGTGATCCACGGGCCGCCCCCGCCGGTCCGCACCGCTTCGCGCCACCAGGCTGACCGGGCATGTCGCTGAGGCGAGGCGGAGCCCCGCCGTGGTTGGGAGGTTTCCGATCAGCTCCGTGGTAGCGTCAGGCGGCCGCTGGGTCCCGGCGCCACTTCGGCCGGCCGAGGTCACTTTTGACAACGGGGCGTTAGGTGCTCCAATTACGCCGATTTGTGACCCTGCTAGCTTCAGCCCGCAACCGGTCCTCGGTAAGCGCTTCGGTTCCTCTGGGGCGCGCCGCCAGGTTCACGTGTCCCGCCAAAACGGCGGCGTCGTTGCCCGGCCCCACGGATCGCCGGAGTGGCATGCCCGGCGTCGGCCGAGCTGGCACCTGGATGGTTTGTCTCGGAGCCATGACCGCCGCCGTCAGCGTGGGTCTCGCACAGCCAACCTTGGAGGTCCGTTCGGTGCCAGCGGGCGTCGAAGTGAGCTGGCCTGCGACCGCCACGGGATATCTGCCCGAGAGTGCCAACGCGCTGGGTTCAGGCCAGCCGTGGAACGCCGTTCAGGAGGCGGTGTCGGTGGTTGGCGATCGCCAGGTTCTCGTGCTGCCCGCCGGCGCCCTCGCGCGGTTCGTACGCCTACGCCAGGTGGTGACCAGTCCCGTGACCGTGGCATGGACTTCACCGGCCGCGGGTGAAGCCGGCGTTTCGGTTACACGGGAGACGGTGTTCCAGCTCACGGCGCCCCTTGCCGCGGAGGCGGTGATCACCGGCGACCGGTTGTTCGCGGACGCTGCCGGCCGGCGGCTCCTGGCCCGCCCGGAAATCTCGGCTGACCGCCGGTTGGTCTCCCTCTTCTACCAGGAGCCGCTGCCGGCAGGCTCCCGGGTCGAGGTCACCTTCGACGGGACGGGGTTGGCGGGTGCCGCCGGGGGAGCCTTGGATCTGGATGGTGACGGAAATCCCGGCGGTGCCTCGGTGCTCATCTTCGATACCGCGCGCACTGCCCCGCTGCCCGGCACGGCCATCACCGGACGCGTCCTGGCATCGGAACCGGGCGCGAACGGCGTGGATGTGCCCCTGCCGGGGGTGACGATCACGGTCGATGGCCTGGAGGAGACGCTCCGGGCGGTGACCGACGCCACCGGGTCTTTTCGGCTCCAGCCGTGTCCGGCCGGGAGGTTCTTCGTGCTGGTCGACGGCCGGACCTCTCCCGCGGGGCAATGGCCTTCCGGAGCCTATTATCCCGCCTTGGGGAAGGGCTGGGAGGCAGTGCCCGGCAAGACCAACAACCTCGCCGGAGGAACCGGCATCATTTATCTCCCCAAGATTGCGGCCGGGACGCTCCAACCGGTGAGCCCCACCGTCGAGACCGTGGTGACCTTCCCCGCGTCGGTCATCGAAGCGAATCCCGCCCTCGCCGGCGTCGAGATCATGGTGCCCCCGAACAACCTGTTCGATGACAACGGCGCTCGCGGCGGCCTGATCGGTCTCGCACCAGTCGCCTCCGATCGCCTCCCGGAGCCGCTCCCAGCCGGGCTGGTGCACGCGATCGACATCTCGATCCAGACCAGCGGTCCCCAGAACTTCGATCGACCCGTCCCGGCGAAGTTTCCGAATCTGCCCGACCCGGTCACGGGCGTGAAGCTGCCGCCCGGTGCGAAGACCGCCCTTTGGAGCTTCAACCACGACACCGGGCGCTGGGAAATGCAGGGCTCGATGACCATCACGCCCGACGGCAATTTCGCCGTCACCGATCCTGACGTCGGTATCCGGCAGCCTGGCTGGCATGGGGCCTCGCCGGGCTCCGGTGGTGGGGGCGGCCCTGGCGGCGGCGGCGGCGGTTGCCCGGATGGCGGCGGGGGCGGCGGCGGCCTGCTCGCGGAAGGGACTTCGGGCGGCGGCGGCGGCAACTGCGACTGCAAGGAGGAACCGTCCGAGAACAAGAAGAAGGAGCAGGAGTGCTTCGCCCGTGCGGCGGAGTGCGCGATGAAGTGCTACGAGAAGTGCGGCAGCGGCGGGCCGGTCAACAACTTCAAGAAGGCGTTCAAACTGGGCCGCGAATGCAAGAAGGCCGCCGATTGCTCGGTCAAGTGCAAGCAGGACGGGGAGAAGTGCAAGGACCACTGGCAGAAGTGCTTTCTCGGTGGCGGAGGTTTCTTCCGCCAGGCGAGCCTCGCCGGTCCTGAACCCGAGTCGGATCCCGCGGTGCTTGAAGCGCAACGCATCGCCGAAGACCTCGACGCCTTGGATCCGCTCTGGAACGAGTTGGACGCTTTGATGGGCCAGGCGGCCACGTTCGAGGAGCTGTCCGCCCAGGACCAGGCCGAGTTCGATGCCGTGATCGCCCAGCTCGACAGCCTGTTTCAAGGCAGGCCCGTGGACCAGTGGGTCGCGGAGCGCCTGGCGCGCCTCGTGCAGTTGGTGCTGCAGTCTCCGTACGCGGAGGAGATCTACCCGGCAGAAAGCGGCTTCTATGCGCTCGAGGATCTGAGCAGCGGGTTGCAGCGCCGGGGCCGCACCGACCCGCGAGGCTATCTCACGGGCGTGATCTTCCGGCCGGAAAGTGCTTACCGCATCAGCCTGCTCCTCGGCCCGACGCTCATTTACCACCAGGCGGAATTCACGAGCGCCGCGGCCGGACAGGTCACCCGCATCCCGTACGGTGCCCCGCTCGCCTTCAGCCCCACCGATGCCGACAACGACGGCGTGCCCGCGGACGCTGAGTTCGTGCTCGGCACGAATGATCTCAAGCCCGACTCGGATGACGACGGGGTGAAGGACATCGAGGAACTCCGGAACCGGACCAACCCGCTGGACGGACAACCCAGCGCCACCGGAATCATCGCGAGTCTCAACACGCCGGGGACGGCCGTGGATGTTGCGGTGGCAGAAAACCTGGCCTTGGTGGCCGACGGTCCCGCCGGAATCGCCCTCGTGGATGTGACCGATCCAGCGAGTCCATCGTTGATCCGGCAGATCGACACGTCGGGATCGGCAACCGCAGTGGCGATCGGCAACGTTCGGGCGGCAGTAGCCGATGGGGACGGCGGGCTGTTGATCCTGGACGTCGCCGACCCGGCGGATGCCCAGGTGCTCACGACGGTGGCCCTGCCAGGGACGAGTCGTGCCGTGGGAATCTCGGCCGGACTGGCCTACGTGGGTTCGGCGCATGGCCTGATCTCGCAAGTAGACCTGTTCACCGGCGCGGTCTTGCGCCAGTTGACGCTCCCGGTGAATCCCAGCATCAGCGACCTGGCATTCCAGGACGGCTACTTGTACGTGTGGGCGGCAGGGAAACTCCATACGGTGGAGGTGAGCGAGGCCGGGCTTGTGTGGAAAGCGTCGATCGATGCCCAGGCACAATTCGCGAACATCGAACCGGTGCGCCGCCGTCTCCACGCGGGCCCGGGACGCCTTTACACCACCCACCTCCAGGGAGTGGTCGTGTTCGATCTGCCCGAGCCCGGCCTGCCGGTGCTGCGTCAACGTCACGACACGGCTCAAACCGCCTGGAAACAGATCGTTCCTGCCCTGGCGAACTTCGCGCTCGCGGCGGACGGCGTGAACTTCATTGCGGCGGAACCCCACGACGTGTCCGTTTACAGCCTCGGGGACGACGGAACCGGGCTTGAGTTCATCACGTCGTTTCCGACGCCCGGGCTCAGCCACGCGCTGGCCTTGGGCAAAGGCTTCGCCTTCGTTGCCGATGGAGCCGCCGGGCTTCATGTCGTCAACTTCCTCGCGCCGGATACGGCGGGCGTGCCGCCAACGCTTCAACTCACCGCGGACTTTTCACTCGACCCACCCCGCATCGAGTCCGGTCAACCCGGACGGCTCACGGCGCTCGCCCGTGACGACGTGATGATCCGCAAGGTGGAGTTCTACCGCGGGGGCGTCCTGGCGTTTTCGGACGCGACCTGGCCCTTTGAATTCGAGTTCACAGCTCCGCCGCTGACGGAGACGGTCACCTCGGTGGCTTTCAGCGTGCGCGCGATCGACACGGCCGGGAACACCACTTCGGCCGACCTGACCGTGGCCTTGCTCCCGGACCAGACCGCACCCCGCGTGCTGTGGGTGGGACCGCCGCATGGGTCGGTGGCTGACAACGTCACGATGGTGATGGCGCGGTTCAATGAGCCCCTGGACCCGGCGTCGGTGACGGGCCTTCGAGTCCGCCTGCTTTCGGCGGGGTCGGACTCTGTGTTTGGCACGCCCGACGACACGGTGGTCCCGGGCTCCGTGGGCTACTCGGGAACCGCGTTCGGCGCGCAGATCGAGCTGCCGGCGCCGCTGCCGAACGGTCGCTATCGCTATCAAGTCAGCGACCTTCGCGACCTGGTGGGCAACATCCAGTCCGACCCGGTCTCAAGTGACTTCTGGATCGCGCCCGGTGGCCCCGACGGCGATCCCGATGGGGACGGTCTCACGAACACCCGCGAGAGCCAGGCCCTGACCAACCCGTTCAACGAGGATACCGATGGCGACGGCTGGGCGGACGAGGTTGAGGTGCATCAGGGCACCAATCCCCGCGATGCCGCCTCACGGCCGGCCATGCTCATCCGGGCCATGCCACCCGTGGCGCTCGGGCTCGAGCACCCCGGCGAGATGTTGTCGGCCACGCCCGGGCCGGTCGTGGCAAATCCGCGGGTCGACGTTTGGATCGTGTCCGCGGACGAGGACGCTCCCGCGGGCCCGTTCTTCGCCCGGCCGGGCGTCGGGCTGCAGATCGGCTCCCCTTCGGAGGCGGCCCCGGGGGGACCCCACGTCGCCCGCCCGCCAGTCCAGTTGCGCGTCCAGTCAACGGACGAGGAGGCCCCGCCCGGACCTTACCTCGCGCAACCGCCCGTGACTTTGGAACGTCCATGAAGCTCTTTTCCTCACCCGTTCCGCATCCCATCATCATTATGAGAAACCTGCTGACTCAACACGGCTCGCGGCGTGTCTGCGCGTCGCTTCTGGCCCTGGGCATGGCTGCCGCGGCGGCGGCTGCGGATTTCAACTCCGGCAGCGACGGCAGCTACGGTCCCTTGAACGTGACGGCCAACACCACGCTTGACCTGCCTGCGGACGGCGTCCTCCACTGCACCACGGTGAACGTCGCCGCGAATGCCACGCTGCGCTTCAACCGCAACCCGCTGAACACACCCGTCATGATCCTCGCTCAAGGGGACGTCACGATCGCGGGCTCCGTCACCGTAAGCGGCACCGATGCTTCGGGAGCGATCGCCGGGGCGGGCGGGCCGGGCGGGTTCGACGGCGGTTTCGGCGGCTTCGGTCCGTCAGGCGCGGCCAATCGGGGTGGCGACGGCCAGGGTCCCGGCCGGGGCTTGAACGCCGATGGCCAGCGCCTCGCCGTCTATGCGAACCCGGTGGGATCCAACAACCGTGTCTACGGCAACGTCCTGGTCCTGCCGCTGATTGGCGGTTCGGGAGGCGCCGCCCTCAATGGCAATCCAGGAATCGCGGGCGGTGGGGGTGGCGGGGCGATTCTCGTCGCCTCGAACACCCGGATCATCGTGAACGGCGCGATCAATGCCCAGGGTGGCTACTCGGCCTACGGCGGGGGCAGCGGAGGCGCCATCCGCCTGGTCGCTCCCACGGGTGGCGGCGGTGGGAACTTGCGGGCGGACGGAGGTGGGGGTGGTGGGAACGGCCGCGTGCGCATCGACTGCACCGATCCGAATGCCTTCCGCAACCTGACCGTTACCGGGGTGCCGACGCGCGGCACGCGCATGTTCGCCCTGCCGCAGACGTCTCCGAAGCTCCACATCGTCTCCGTGGCGGGCCAGGCGGTTCCCGTAAATGCCGCGACCGGTGTTTCGATCGAGTTGCCGGCGGGCTCCCCGGCCAGCCAGACGGTCGTGGTCCGCGGAGAGGGTTTCGCGGGGGAGGTCCCGCTTCAAGTCGTGGTCCTTCCGGAGCACTCGGCGTCCAGCGTCTTTGACGCAACGCTCAACGGGAGTGCGAACCCGCCGGAGGTTTCCGTGGCCGTCAGCCTTCCGGTCGGCGAGCCGACACGGGTCCAGGTCTGGACCAAACCCTGAGGCACGCCCGCGGGGCAACCGTCCCGGCGGCAGTCCTTCACCTGCCGGGCCTGGCAGACGGGGCGACTCCGACGCCGGGCGTACGCGACCCGGGCGTACGCCGCTGTTGCCAACCTGACGGGCTTCGGGAAGGCTCCCGTTCACCCAGTTGAGCCCAGAGCCCCTGCATCCCACGAACGCCCATGCCCTTGCTTTCCGCCCTCCTTTCCCGAAGCTCCCGGCCCTTGAGCGGCTGCCTCCTCGCGCTGATCACCGTTCAAGTCTGCGGCCCGGCGGTCGCCGGTGAGACCACCGACGGCTTCCTCTCGTTGTTCGACGGCGCAACCCTCGCGGGTTGGGAGACACCGAACCCCGCTTACTGGAGTATCGAGGACGGCGCCATCACCGGCCGGATCACCCGCGAACAGCCCTGCTCGACGAACCAGTACCTTGTCTGGACCGGAGGCGAACTTGCGGACTTCGAGCTGCGCCTCAAATCGCGGCTGCGTGGGGAAGGCGGCATCAACAACGGCTTCCAGTTCCGCAGCCGGCTGTTGCCCGATCACGACGTCTGCGGTTTCCAGATGGACAACAATCTCCAGACGCCGTGGCTGGTCCGGTTGTACGATGAGTACGGACGCCACACGCTGGCGATGCGCGGCGAGCACACCACGTTCGACGCGGACGGCGGACGAACGACCCGTCCCATCCCGGAGGCACAGGGCAACGCCTGGTTCCGCCTCGAGGACTGGCACGAGTATCACCTGGTTTGCCGGGGTACCCGGCTCACGCTTCACGTGGATGGCCGCCTCGCCGCCGAGGTGGAGGATGGTGATGTCCGGCGCCACGAGCCCCAGGGCATCCTGGCGCTCCAGTTGCACAGCGGACCGCCGACGGTCGTTCAATTCAAGGACATCCGCCTGAGAATCCTCAAGCCGGCCGAACCGCCGCGAGACGCAACGGTCGTTCCCTTGGGGGCGGCGCGTCCTGGCTTGATCCAGGAGGCCGCCGGCTGGTGGGCGCTCGACAGCGGCGGGCACGGCGCCCGTCCCGGGCTGCAGCACATTCCAGGCTGGGAGCAGTTCGAGTTGAATGTCCTCGCCGCCGGTCCTCAGGCCCGGCCGCAGAGCAAGGTGGTCGTTCTCGACGGCGCCTACTTCGAGACCGGCCCCGATTTCCACGGAACGCGTGGACCCATGACGGTTTTCCTGAGAGCGCGGGATCCGCGGGGAACGTGGGACGCGGCGTTGATGAATCGTGGTTCAGGCACGGAGCCAGCCGCGTTCCGCCTGATGGCCGTCGATCTGCCAGCCACGCCCGGTCCGGACCTCGCCTTCGAGGTTCAAACCGAAAAGGGCTCGGGGCGCGCGAGTTTCCCGGTGTCAGATTTCGAACCGCTGGCCTGGCATGACCTGGTCGGACGTTACGATGGCCGGAGTGTGGCCCTGTTTTGCGACGGGGTGTTGAAGGCGTCGACGGTGTGCCCGGGAGAGGGCTTGATGGCCCCGAGTTCGGCACCTTTGCGGATCGCAGCCGAACTCCGTGAAGGCAAGATGGTCCGTCACTTTCGCGGCGAACTCCAGGAGGCCGGAGTCTGGTCCCGCGCGTTGAGCGACGCGGAGATTGCGGCGCTCTCGGCGTCCCGTTGAGCCGTTCGCCGCCCGCGTTGGAGGACGTCTGTATTTCAGACTGGCGCAACCCGGTCGCTTCCGTCTTCATCGCACTCCTGATGTGTGGGTTTTGTGGCATCTGGTACGCCGATTCCGCCCGGCAGGTGGACCCCGAGTTGTTGCGGCGGATGACCGGGGCCATCGCGCATCGCGGGCCTGACGACGAGGGGTTTCACCTCGAGGGCGACGTGGGCTTGGGCTTCCGCCGGTTGAGCATCATCGACCTGGCGGGAAGCCACCAGCCCATGGCCAATGAGGACGACACCTGCTGGATCGTCTTCAACGGCGAGATCTACAATTTCCAGGTCCTGCGAACCGAGCTCGCGTCTCGTCACACGTTTCGCACCTCCGGTGACACCGAGACGATTTTGCACCGGTACGAGGAGCGCGGCGCGAACTGCGTTCTCGACCTCCGCGGCATGTTCGCCTTCGCCATCTGGGATCGACCGCGCCAACAGCTGACGCTCGCCGTCGACCGGTTCGGGAAGAAGCCGCTGTACTATGCGCGCGACGGCCGGTCGCTCGTGTTCGGATCCGAACTGAAGGCGCTGCTACCGGTGCCGGGCATGGACCGGACCCTCGACGAAGAGGCGCTGATGGATTACCTGGCCAACGGGTACATCGCAGCACCCCGCACGATTTATCGAGGCGTACGCAAGCTGCCGCCGGGGCACACCTTGACCGTCCACGCCGACGGCAGGATGGACCTGCGGGCCTACTGGGAACCGGCCTTGTCGGCGCCGGAGGACTATGACCGTCGCCCCGAGGCGGAGCTTGCGGCCGAACTGCGCGAACTGCTCACCGAAGCCGTCCGGCTCCGCATGATCAGCGACGTACCGCTCGGAGCATTTCTCAGCGGGGGACTGGACAGCAGTGCGGTCGTGGCCTTGATGAGCCAGGTCAGCAACCGGCCCGTGCGGACCTTTTCCATGGGCTTCGACGAGGCGGGCTACGACGAGCGCGAGTTCGCGGACACCGTCGCGCGGCGCTGGCGAACGGATCACACCCACGAAGTCGTCCGCCCGGAGGTAGCCGAGTTGTTGCCGAAGCTGGTGAACCATTTTGACGAGCCGTTCGCGGATAATTCGATGATTCCGACGTACCAGGTTTCCCGCCTGGCCCGGCAGCACGTCACGGTCGCCTTGAGCGGCGATGGCGGGGATGAGGTCTTCGGCGGCTACCAGTGGTACCGCCGGGCCGCCCGCCTGGCGCGACTTCAATCCTGGCTGCCGGTAACTTTTCGACCCGCCATCGCCCGTCTGGCCGGGAGCCTCCCCGGCTTGGGAGCAGCGCGGGAGTATCTGGCACGCGCCGATCAGCCTTTGACCTGCTGGCGTGCGGGAGAGAGCCTGTTCCTGACCGAGGATCTGCGTCGACTGGTTCAGGGAAACCTCGCCTCCCTGACCGACCAGGCTGAGTCCCGTCGTCGCCGCGAACTCGAATCGGTCGCCGACCGCCCCTGGCTCTCGCAGTTGCAGCACCTCGATCTCCACGGCTTCCTGCCGGCGGGGGTCCTGGCGAAAGTCGATCGGGCCAGTATGTTCCCTTCACTCGAGGTGCGGAGTCCCTTGTTGGATCACGTCGTGTTCGAGTTCATGGCCCGCGTACCGCCCGAGCTGAAGGTGAACGGTCACGAAAGCAAGGTCCTGCTCAAGCGGGCCGTGGCGGACCTGTTGCCGCCGGTCATTCTGAATCGACGCAAGCGCGGTTTTGACCTCCCCACGGGCGCGTGGCTCCGCGGACCGCTGCTGGCGCTGCTTCAGGATGCGCTGCTCGGCGCCAACGCCTGGACGAGCCGGTTGCTGAACCGCCGTGAAGTCGAACGGCTGGTAGCGACGCACGCCAGCGCCCAGGCGGACCACAAGGGCCGGTTGTGGGCGCTCTTGTGCCTGGAGCTTTGGGCGCGCGCCCACGCTCCGACCGCTGCCCATGGGTGAGCCGGTCGGCATCCTCTACTGCACCGACAGCCTGGCGGCGGGGGGTGCCGAACGTCAGACCGTGGAGCTGATCACCCGGCTCGACCGACGACGGTTTTCGCCGCACGTCTTCTGTCTCCACGGCGGGGAACGCGGCGGCGAACCGCACTTTGTCGAGGCGTTGCGCCGGGCCGCTGTTCCCGTCGGGTTGGGGCGGCTTCCGTGGCGGGCGGCCACCATCCCGCGTTGCCTGCTTCGCGTCCTCGGCATGGTGCGAAGCCACCGGCCCGCCGTCGTCCACGCCATCAGTCATCACTGCAACCACCTGGTTCGGCTCGGCCGCTGGCTGATGCCACGCCGGTTGCGGGTCATCACGGCCATCCGAACGGACTATGGCCCGCGGCAATTGTTCTATGAGCGGATCGAGCATCGCTTCAGCGATTGCGTGGTGACCAACAACCCCCAAATGCTGGTCAAGCTCCGCGACCAGGCGCGTATTCCGGAACGCAAGCTGGTTCACATTCCCAACGGGCTGAACCTCGAACGTTTCGCCGCGAACTCCGACCCGCAGTTGCGCGCCCGGCTGGCACCCGACGTCCGTCACCTGGGAGTCATGATGGCGCGGATCACACTGCAAAAGTCGCCCTACCTTTTGGCCGAGGCAGTCGGCCTGCTCCAGGCGCAAAACCGGCTTCCGGCGGACGCCCAGTTCTGGCTCGTCGGCGAGCCGGACGGATCGGACCAGCTGGGTCGCCTGAACGAGAGCATCCGGCGTCACCGCCTCGACGCCCGGTTCCGGCAGTTCCAGGCGACGGCACAACCGGAGGCTTTCTATCATGCGGCCGATTTCACCGTGCTCGCGTCTTTGTGGGAAGGCGTGCCCAACGCGGTGCTGGAGTCTTTCGCTGCCGGTCGCCCGGCGATTGTGAGCGCGGCCGCCAATGCGTGCGGCTTGGTGCGTCACGGGGTGACCGGCTGGGTGGTGCCCACGGGCAACACCGAGGAGCTTGCTCGAGCCCTCGGACACGCCTTGAGCATGCCGTCCACTCAACGCGAGAGCATGGGCGTGGCTTGTCGGGAGCAGGCGGCCCAGTTCCGCATGGACCGGATGGTGCAACGGTACGAGTGCCTCTACCGCGCCTTGATCGAGGGGGACGCCGATTTGCGCGGTTGTCTGACCGGCCCTTGATCCGGCGGCTTGTGACCTCTCTCCCATGAACCGGCTCTGAAAAGCGGGGATGAATCCCCGCACTCCAGGCGCTTCGCGACTTCGGACATGCCTTGGAGTGGCGCGAAGCGTTTGGAGTGCGTCCGCTTTAGCGGCGCTTTGGGTTCATATTCCCCATGCGTTTCAAGATCAGATTCACCGCCAGAAGCCACGGAAATCCTCGCTTGCCATGAAACACCCCAGGAGCGCGGACTTCAGTCCGCAGGAAGCCGCGCCGGCGCAGGGACGTCCCTGCGGGCTGGAGCCCGCGCTCCTCACCGGTTGCTTCGCGGCTGCAATCCCTGACCGGACTGGTACTCTCCCCCTATGAAAGCGCCACGCCCCAGCCGCAAGTGTGCCGCCACGGCCCTTCTCTCCCTTGCCTTGTCTCCGGCAGCCACGATGGCCGCCGAACGCGTCCAAGGCCGCTCCATGGTTCTGTCGACGTACGGCGTTGTGGCGAGTGAACATCCCCTGGCCTCCCAAGCGGGGGCGCAGATCCTGGCCGAAGGCGGCAACGCCGTGGACGCCGCCATCGCCGCCAACGCGGTCATGGGCGTCGTGGCACCGATGACGTGCGGCATGGGCGGCGATCTCTTCGCCATCGTTTACGAGGCCAAGGCCGATCGGTTGCACGGCCTGAATGCCAGCGGTTGGGCGCCTGCGGGACTGACCATCGAGCGCCTGCAGTCGCTGGGCCATACCAACATGCCGCAGCTCGGCATCCACGCGGTCACCGTTCCGGGAGCTGTCGCCGGCTGGGATGAGCTTGCCCGCAAGCTCGGACGCACCCGCCTGGAACGGGTCTTGGCACCGGCAATCCACCTCGCATCGTACGGTTTCCCGGTCACCGAGATTGTGGCGGGGTATTGGGCCGGCAGCGTAAAACTCCTGAGCGGCGATCCGGTCGCGAGGCGGACCTTTCTGCCCGGCGGGCGTCCGCCGCAAACGGGCGAGCTCTTTCGAAATCCGGACCTCGCGTGGTCGCTCCGTCAGGTCGCCCGGGGAGGCCGGCGGGCCTACTATGAAGGGGCGATCGCCCGTCGGTTGCTGGCCGCGTCCGAGGCGCACGGCGGCACCCTCGCCCCGGCAGACCTGCGCGGCTTCAGGCCGGAATGGGTCACCCCGATTTCGACCTCCTATCGCGGCTGGACCGTCTACGAGATACCGCCGCAGGGACAGGGCATTGCCGCCCTGCAGATGCTCAACCTCATGGAGACCTTTCCCCTGGGTGAATGGGGACGCGAGCATGTCCGCACGTGGCATGTCATGATCGAGGCCAAGAAACTCGCCTACGCCGACATGCTTCGGTTCGTTGCGGACCGGCGCTTCAGCAAAGTGCCCGTGAACGGGATGCTCGACAAAGACTACGCCCGCGAACGGGCGGGCCGGATTGACATGGCGGTGGCGGGAACGGCCGTGGCACCCGGCAATCCTCCGGTCCACGGAGGCGATACCACCTACATCTGCGCCGTGGATCGGGAGGGCAACATGGTCTCGCTGATTCAGAGCAATTATGGCGGATTTGGCTCCGGGCTTGTCGCGGAAGGCACCGGGTTCGGGCTGCAAAACCGGGGCGGGCTCTTCACGCTGGATTCCTCCCATCCCAACGCGCTTCAACCCCGAAAACGGCCGCTGCACACCATCATTCCCGGCTTCATGTCGAAGGGGGTTACGCGCATCGCGTTTGGCATCATGGGAGGCTGGAACCAGGCCCAGGCTCATGCCCAGTTCGTCGCCAACGTGGTCGATCACCACCTGAACCTCCAGGCCGCCTTGGAGGCGCCTCGCTTCACGAAAATGACCTTCAACGGTGCCGACGTTCAGATCGAGTCTCGCGTGCCTGCCCAGGTTCGGGAGGAACTGACCGGCCGGGGCCACCAACTGCGCGTCATCGAGGCTTTCGGAGACGCCGTTGGGGGTGGGCAGGCCGTGATGCGTGACTTCGCCCGGGGCGTGAATTTCGGTGCCAGCGATCCGCGCAAGGACGGCGCGGCGGTACCGGAACCCGTCCGGACCCGATGAACCCGGCCCCATCCGAACCCACTCCGATTGCCCCACCGCACCGGACGCTGCTGCTGACCGTCACCGGACTGGGCGGCTTGGGCCTCGCGTTGTGGTTTGGAGGCATCCAGGAACCGGATCTGGCAGCGACGATCCCGTCGGACCTGGCCCGAACGGCCCGGGAACTCCGCGTTCGCGAGTCGCTTTATGCCCGCTCCGTCGGGCGGGCCGCTTCCAAGTGGGCTCCCGGGCTGGCCGGTCGGTTTCCGCGGCTGCTCGGCGTTTTCCCCAGCGCTTCGCTCCGGCGACTGGAAGCCTGCCATGCGTTGGCAGCGATGGGAAAGGCGGCGAGTCCAGCCCTCCCGCTCCTCGTGGAGGCCTTCTGCGACCGCGAACACGAGGTGCGGGCCTACGCGTTCATGGCACTCGTCCACGTCCAGGCGCCGGCTGAGAGGGTGACAGCGCTCCTTCGAGGCCGCGAGTCCGTGGAGGTGCAGCTTAACCACTGTGCCCGCCTCTTGTCGGACGAGGACGAGTTGGTGAGGGACTACGCCTGGGCCCTGCTCGACCGTGGGATCGGGGCGGGCCTGGCCACTGACGGTGGTGTGCAGGATTTGGCGAAGCTTCTCGAAGCCCTGCCCCATGAAGGCCAGGATGCGGAGGTGGGACGGCGCATTCGTTCGCTGCTTTCGAGGCTCCAGCCCGGTGGCCGAAGCCAGAAAGAAGGAAGCTAAACTTGGGCTTGCCAATGGTTTGGTGTCCAACGAAGCGTGAACAGCACCGGGGGTTAGAGGCGCTTCCCGTAGGCCTCCCCGGGGGCGCCGACTTGCGTCCGCAGGAGGCCGCGCCGGCAGCGCAGGGACGTCCCTGCGGGCTCAAGCCCACGCTCCTCACCGGTTCAAGGCCACGGAGCGGCTCCGGGGGGAACAGGACATCCCCGACGCCCCGCATGGAGGCGGGTCGATGGAGGATGAACCGGCGCTTTGCGGTCCTGAAATTCCTCGAATATCCGATTGACAACCTGTTCAAGACAAATAGAGTGCGCTCACGTCAGTACGGTTAATTGGCACTCAACAGTTTCGGAGTCATCTATGAAGCAATACGTGCGATTTCTTCCCGGCCTGCTTGTTGGTGGAGCCATGGCGTTGACGGCCTCGGTCTTGGGGGCGACGGGCTCGGCCCGTGTCGACGCAGTCCGCGCAGGGAGCGTTAAGTATACGACAGACGGGGCGAGCTGGATGGACCTGAACTCGGGTGCCGTGCTCAGCCCCGGAGCCACCATCCGGACCGACACGCTGGGCGTGGCCGATCTGGACCTCGGCAAGAACGGCCCCTTCGTTCGGGTCACCCCCGATTCCGAACTGAGCCTCAAAACCCTGAATCTCGAGAGCGGCGCCGGTGAGACCGTGGCGACCACGCAACTCGGCCTGAACCGGGGCAAGGTCCAGGGCGTTGTCCGCAAGATGAGCGCCGCCTCGAAGTACGAGGTGATCACGCCCGTCGGCACCGTCAGCGTCCGCGGCACCAAGTACCAGGTGTCCGCCCGCGGCGAAGCTTCCTTCGAGGACGGCGACGGCGTCGTCCGTTACAACGCTCCCGGCAGCACGGCTCCGACCGAGTTCGTCGTGCGCAGCGGCTATACCTTTGAACCGACGCTCAACGGCAACCGTGGCGGTCTCATCGAGACCCTCCCGAGCGTCACCGAGGAAATCACGGTCGCGACCCGCGAGTTCGGCGGCGCGGCCCCCGGAGGCACCGTGGTTGTGACGGAGACCGGCTATGCCCCCGTCCCGTCCTGGGCCGCCCTGCCCCAGCCTTTCGCCAAGCCCGGCGAAGGCGACCCGTTTGCTCCGCCGTTCGTGATGCCGCCTGTGGCGAACCCCACGACGCCCTTTAACGTCAGTGGCACCCCGACCGGCGGCGGTGAGTAGTGATTCGGCGGTCCTTCGGAACTGCAGCACTGACGCCCAAGCAGGACCACTTCGACAAACCCGGAGCTTTTGCTCCGGGTTTGTCATTTCGCGAGCCCGCTCCCGGCATCTCCACGCCCTTCCGAGACATTTCCTCAAGTCCACACCGTCCCGACACCCCCATGCGCACGGTCATCTATCCGGGCAGCTTCGACCCCATCACTCATGGTCACCTCGATGTCGTTGAACGAGCCGCCCGCCTGTTCGATCGGGTCATCGTGGCCGTGGCCCAGAACGACGCCAAGCAACCGCTCTTCTCGCTCGCGGAGCGACGCGATCTCGTCTCCGCAGCGGTCAAGCGCTGGGCCAACGTCGAGACCGACAGCTTCAACGGCCTCCTGATCGACTATGCGCGCGAGCGTGGCGCCAATGTCGTCATTCGTGGACTTCGCGCGGTCTCCGATTTCGAGTTCGAGTTTCAACTGGCGCTGCTCAACCGCCGGATGGACGACCGTATCGAGACCATCTTTATGATGCCCAAGGACACCTACACGTTCCTGAGTTCGCGCATCGTGAAGGAGATCTGCCGCCTGGGGGGAGATGTGGGGGCCTTTGTTCCCAGAGAGGTCCACGACGCGCTGCGAGCCAAGTACCAGCGTCCGATCCCACCCTAAGCCACCGACGGCACTTCTGACTTCGGTTCAGCGGTTTCGTGTCCTGGCAGACGCCCGCCCGGGCGACTGCAGGACGCACGGTCGTTTGCAGGATGCCACTCCGGGTGACTCTCTCTCCCGGTTTCGTTGCCTCCCAAGCCTCTCCCTTGCTGTGACTTGTTCGCCGGGCGAACTGTTCGGCCCCGGCGGCACGACTCGCGCTTTGAACCATGGCAACGCAAGGGAACGCTCTGTCACAGGATCGCGAGGAACAACGCATCGATGATTATGCAAACGAATTTCGACACCATGAAGTCTGCCGCAGCCGCCGTCGTCCTGATGGCCGCCGCGGTGAACGCCCAGCAACCTGCACCCGCCTCGGCCGCGCCACCTTCGGTGCCGCGGAACACCGACACCACGATCGGCGGGGTCGTCAAGGCTTCGGATCTGATGGACTGGGACGTCAACAATGCCGACGGCCGTGAATGGGGAGAGGTCGAGGACCTGGTTGTGGACCTCGCCGCGGGCAGGGTCCTCTACGCGTTGGTGTCACGAGACGATACCCCCGGTGTGGACGACGCCAAGTGGTACGTCATTCCCCCCGTAGCCCTCAAACCCGCCGGGCGTCAGGCGGTGAGCTTGACCTTGCCTTCCGACAAGATCGCCGGCGCACCGACCGCCATGAGATCTCAATGGCGGCAGGACTTGACGGCCGCACGGCTCAACCAGATCTACGGCTACTACGGGCAGGAACGCCTCATCGCCAGTCCGCCCGCGAACTCCACGGATGCATCGCCGCGGCCCGGCAGCGGCATTGTCAGGAAGGCGACCGACATCATCGGGGCCAAGGTAACCGGCAGCGATAACCAGAAGGTGGGCAAAGTGTCCGATCTCGGGGTTTCCTTGAGCGACGGCCGTCTCACGCACGTGATCGTCTCTTCAGGCGGAATCCTCGGCGTTGGCGATACCCTTCGCGCCGTACCCCCAGGTTCGCTCCGCTACGACGCCGACGGGGAGAGCCTGGTCTTGGCTCTGGGCACGGACGCTTTCACTCGAGCGCCCAATTTCGAGGCCGATCGTTGGCCCGATCTGGGGAACCGCGACTACGGTGACGAGTTGAAGGGCGCGTACGAGGGGAAAGCAAAGTCGGTCGACGCCGACAATACCGGACGAAATGTCCGCGACCGCGATGGCGCCCGGCTCACCCCCTTTGACCAGGGCGGCTCGAAAGGCGACCTGGAGCTGACCCGGAATGTGCGGCGCGCCATCGTGGATGACGACACGCTTTCGGTGAACGCGCAGAACGTCAAAATCATCAGTGTGAACGGTCACGTCACCTTGCGCGGACCGGTCAACAGTCCGGCGGAGAAGCAGGCGGTGGAGGCGTTCGCCATCCAGATTGCCGGCAAGGAAAATGTCAGCAGTGAACTCGAGGTCCAATCGGATTCCCGGTAAGGGCGGTCGAGATCAAGAAACCAACTCAGGGAAAGGACACATCTATGGCCAAGAAATCAGTATTCTGTATCGCCCGCTCGGAGGAACAAGCCGCCGCCATCGTCGATCGCTTGCGCACCGCCGGGTTCTCCGCCAACGACATCTCCGCGCTTTTTCCCGACAAGTCCGGCACCCGTGACTTTGCGCACGAGAAGGGCACCAAAGCACCCGAGGGAGCCGTCGCCGGCGCGGGAACCGGCGTCGTCCTCGGAGGCGCGCTGGGTTGGCTGGTCGGCATTGGGGCTCTGGCAATACCGGGCATAGGGCCCTTTGTAGCCGCCGGTCCCATTGCGGCGGCACTCAGTGGAGCCGCGGTAGGGGGCACTGTTGGCGGGATCACCGGTTCCTTGATCGGCCTCGGAATCCCCGAGTACGAAGCCAAGCGATACGAAGGGAAGGTCCGGGCGGGAGGCATTCTGGTTTCCGTCCACACCGACGACGCGGACGAACTTAAGGTCGCGAAAACCGTGTTCGAGCAGGCGGGAGCCGAGAACATCTCCGCGGCCGGCGAATCCAATGTCAGCAGAACGGAAACGCAGACGGCCCGGACGTGAGGTTCGCGACGAGCCGAAGCCGTTGATCTCGTCAGCTTCTCTGCAAGCTGGCTGGCCTGAGGGTGCTGTGGGGCCCCTCGGGCCGATGGCGTTCCAGCCGTGCGAATCCGTCCTGCGCGATTCACCGGCGCGAGCCGTGCGTTTACTCGAAGATTGCCCCCGCTCACGATCCCGGCCTAACTCCCTCCGTGCGCAGCGGAGCGGATCAAACTTCCTTCGGACCGGGGTCGCAGGTCCGGATGATCCTCAGCAGGGACAAAGCATTGCCGAGGCTCGAAGTTCCGGCTGGATTCCAGTTGCGCGGTTACCGTCCGGGCGACGTCGAGGTTTGGTTTCGCATCCTCTCAAGGGCGGATCGGTACCTTCCCGTTACGATCGAGCAACACGGCCGATCCTTCGGCGGAAGTGAACCGGAATTGAGCCGGCGTCAGCTCTTCCTCCTCGCTCCTGACGGCACCCCCATCGGCACCTCGACTGCCTGGTTCGGGAGCAACCCTCTCGATGCGACGTGGGGCCGCGTCCATTGGCTGGCCGTTCTGCCCGAATGGCAGGGACGCGGGCTCGGCAAGGCCTTGTTGGCCGCGACGCTCCGCCGCCTACAGGAACTCGGCCACTCCCGCATCTACCTCATTACCGAGACCGTGCGACGCCGGGCGATCGCGCTGTACCTTGAATTTGGGTTCACTCCGGATCTCCGCACGGAACGGGAGCGACACGACTGGCGGCAGGTGATCGGTGATCCCCCGTCGCCATGAACCGCACAGCTGGCTTCCTGCGGACTAAAGTCCGCGCTCCGGGGCAAGTTCATGGAGAGCCACCTGTTCCTTGCCGACCTGCTCCGTGACCATGAACCAAAAAGCGCCGCTAAAGCGGACGCACTCCAAACGCTTCGCGCCGCTCCAAGGCACGTCCGGGGTCGCGAAGCGCCTGGAGTGCGGGGATTCATCCCCGCTTTTCGGGGCAGGTTCATGGGAAGAGAAGGCGCGGCGCAACAGCAGGCTGGTCGGCTGGCGGCATTCGTGCCAAGTTTCATGGCATGAAGCCCCCACTGAACCCATGGCAGGTTTCATCGGATGACTTCCCTGCCGACAGCTACGCCAGCGATCAGCTCGAGTTCCTGCTCGCTTACGCGGTCCTCGCGCCCTCCAACCACAACAGCCAGCCCTGGCTGTTCCGGATCAACAGCACCGACGTCGAAATCCACGCCGATCGTCACCGCGCCATCCGCGTCATCGACCCCCACGACCGCGAACTGACCATCAGTTGCGGCGCCGCGCTCTTCAATCTCCGTGTCGCCGCCGAGTACTTTGGACATCAGTACACGGTGGACCTCCTGCCCGCGCCGGACGACAAGACGCTCCTGGCGCGCTTCCATCTCGGGCTGAGGGCCGACACCGGGGCCGAGGACGTTCTGCTCTTCCACGCCATCACGCAGCGCCACACGAACCGCAGCGCCTTCCAACCGGACCCCGTGCCGCGGGAACTGCTGGAAAGCCTCCAGGAAGCCGCGATGGCCGAAGAAGCCTGGATCCAGTTCATCGAAGGTGCGGAGGAGCGGGGCGTGATCGCCGACCTGGTCGCTCAGGCGGATCGCCTCCAGTGGGCAGACCGTCATTTCCGGCAGGAACTGGCGAAGTGGATCCGGCCCAAGGGCGATACGACGCGTGACGGCATTCCGGCTCACGAGGCGGGCGTGCACGACTGGCTGAGCTTTGCCGGACCGTTGCTGGTTCGTTCATTTGACCGCGGCGGCGGCGTGGCGGCGCGGGATCGGGAAATCGCGGAGCATTCGCCGGTTTTGGCCATCCTGGGAACTCACAAGGAAGATCGCGCGTCCTGGTTGGCCGCCGGTCAGGCGCTCCAGCACGTGCTGCTCAAGGCGCGGATGGAGGATGTCTGGGCGTCGTTCCTGTGCCAGCCGATCGAAGTGCCGGAACTGCGCCAGCAATTGGCGGGCATGTTCGAAGGCGAGGTCTTTCCACAGGTACTCCTGCGACTTGGATTCGGACCCAAGGTACCCGCTTCGCCGCGTCGTTCTCCGCGCGAGATGCTCATCCAGCACGACCACAAGCACGAGCCGGGGCACGAGTGACCGTGTCGCCCCGATCCGCCTCCTGACCGCCGGGTAGGGCGACCTCTCCGAGGGCGCCGCAGCACGACCGTCCAGACGACCCCGTGCCAAGAGACGACCGCCCCGCCCTCACCGAGCTCACGCTGGAGCTCGAGAACCGCGGCCATCCACCCTGCCCGAGCTTGCGAGAGGCAGCCATCCGCCGCAGAATCCTCGCGTGTGTGCTTCGGACGGAACCGCCACAGGCCCACGGGTTCGAACCGTGGACGCTTCTGCTCCGCTTCCCATGAACCTCCCCAGGAGCGCGGACTTCAGTCCGCAGGAACCTGCGCCGATCAGGGGACGTCCCTGCGGGCTAAAGCCGCGCTCCTCACCGGTTCATGGTCGTGCCGTGCCCGGCCACAATCTCGTTCTGAAAACCAGACTGAACCCCAGCCTCCGAGGAAACCCGCATGCCCCACGAACTCGCAGGAAAACCCGCCCCGAAGGAGCTCCTGATTGACCTCGCGAAGCTCGAACGCGACTACTACGAGCGCAAACCCGACCTGGCCGACCCGCACCAACTCGTCAGCTTCGGCACCAGCGGGCATCGCGGCACCTCCTTCAACGGCACCTTCACCGAGACCCACATCTTGGCCATCGCCCAGGCGGTCTGCGATTACCGCCGCACGCACGGCACGACCGGGCCGGTGTTCATGGCGATGGACACCCACGCGCTCTCCGCATTCGCCCAGCGCACGGCCCTGGAAGTCCTCGCTGCCAACGGGGTCGAGACCTACATCCAGGCCCAGGACGGATTCACCCCAACGCCCGCGCTCTCCTTTGCCATCCTGGAGTACAACCGCGGCCGCAAAGACGGCTTCGCGGACGGCATCGGCATCACGCCCTCCCACAACCCCCCGTCCGACGGCGGCCTGAAGTACAATCCGCCCAACGGCGGCCCGGCCGACACGAATGTCACCAACTGGATTCAGCATCGCGCGAATCAACTCCTGCATCCCAACAGCCACGGCCTCCACCGGATGCCCTACGAGGCCGCCCTGCGCTCCGCGACCACCCATCATCACGACTTCGTCCGACCTTACGTGGAGGGGCTCGCCTCCGTGCTCGACCTCGACGCCATCCGCAGCGCGGGCGTGAAGATCGGCGTGGACCCGCTCGGCGGCGCGTCCGTGAACTACTGGCAGCCGATCAAGGAACGCTACGGCCTGAACCTCACCGTCGTGAACCCGCGCGTGGACCCGACCTTCGGCTTCATGACGGTGGATCACGACGGCAAGATCCGCATGGACTGCTCCAGCCCGGATGCAATGGCCAGCCTCGTACGGCTCAAGGACCAGTTCGACGTCGCCTTCGGCTGCGACCCGGACGCCGACCGTCACGGCATCGTTTCCCCCAGCGTCGGCCTGCTGAACCCGAACCACTACCTCGCCGTCGCCATCAACTACCTCCTGCGCAACCGCCCGCAGTGGTCCCCGAAGGCCGTGGTGGGCAAGACTCTCGTCAGCAGCCGGCTCATTGACCGCGTCGTCGCGGCCCAGGGGCGCCAGCTTTACGAGGTGCCCGTCGGCTTCAAGTACTTCACCCCGGGCCTGCACGACGGCTCGCTCTGCTTCGGCGGCGAAGAGAGCGCCGGCGCCTGCTTCCTGCGCCGCGATGGTTCCACCTGGGTCACCGAGAAGGACGGCCTCCTGCTGGGCCTGCTCGCCGCCGAGATCTTCGCCCGCACCGGCATCGAAGTCGGCGCGCACCGCGAATACCTCTTCAGCAAGCTGGGCAAACCCGAATACTCCCGCAGCGACACGCCTTGCAGCCTGGAGCAAAAAGCCGCCTTTAAGAACCTCACCGCCGAGGCCGTGACCGCGACGGAGCTGGCCGGCGAACCCATCCAGCGCAAGCTCGTCCGCGCGCCCGGCAACAACGAACCCATCGGCGGCCTCAAGGTCGAGACCGCGGGCGGGTGGTTCGCCGCGCGCCCCAGCGGCACCGAAGCCCTCTACAAACTCTACGCCGAGAGCTTCCGGGACGCCGCGCACCTCGACCAGCTCATCACCGAAGCCCGCGCCTTGGTGCAGACCGCGCTGGCCGGCGGCAAGTAGCGGAAGGCGACTCGCCCGCCGCACTGGGCCGTTGCGCAACCGCCCCCAAGTCCCGCCAGGGACGCCCGATAATAGCCCAGCGATTCATCGCTGGGTCAACCGCGCCGGTCTTCTCAAGCCCCGCCGGGGCGAAAGAACTTACTCCAAGTCTCGTTCCACGTACTCCATCCCGTGCTTCTTGAGGAAGACCTCCAGTTCCTGCTGGAAGTTCATCCTCCGGTGATGCTCCCCCTGGCCCTGAATGTACCGTGTGGTGTCCTCAACGCCGGAGATCCCGATGCTGAACGCGCCGTAGCCTTCCTGCCATTCAAAATCCCAATGCTCCTTGAACGTGTCGTGAATCCACTTCGAGGAGTTCCCTTTGAGGAGCTGAACCGCCTTGGCCACGGGCAGGGTGGACGGCACGGAGAGCAGGACGTGCAGGTGATCTTCCACGCCGCCTACGACCAGTGCTTTCATCCTGTTCTCGCGCGCGATGCCGCCGAGGTAGGGCCAAAGGCGTTGCTGCAGATCAGGCTTGATGAGCGGACGCCGCTCTTTAGTCGCCCAAACGCAATGCATCAGGCAACTGACAAACGCGTGCATGGGTCGCTGCCCTCCTCCATTTTGAATCCCGCCAGGGACGGTCCGACAATAGCCCACCGTTTCAAAGGTGGAAAGCCATGTTCGCGACGATGGCCAGTCCCGTCAGGGACGACCGACAATAGCCCAGCGATTCATCGCTGGGACGACGATCAACCAATCCGTCCAAGCCCCGGAGGGGCGAAAGAGGCGGCGCGCCATGGGATCGCGTTCTTTCGTCCCTGCCGGGACTTGCTCCCCACCGCCTCGCGGACCCAGCGATGAATCGCTGGGCTATTCTCTCCCGCCCTGCCGGGCTGGGAATTGCCCTCCACCCGGGCCTGGTGCATGGCGAGCAGGAGGAACCGTCCCTAGTCGTCGGTGAGTTGGCCCTTCCGACATCGGACTTCGGACTTCGGACTTCGAATTTCCCGTTGTTCCTCCACCAGGCAGCGGCTGACGCCCGTCCGCCTGCAACGTGCGGATCACGGCCTGCGCGCAGCCGTTGGCGCACTCCGGCTGCAGGACCTTGCCAAGTCCCGTCAGGGACGCCCGGCAATAGCCCAGCGATTCATCGCTGGGACGACGATCAACAAATCCGTCCAAGCCCCGGAGGGGCGATAGAAACAGTGCGGCATCGCCATGACCTTCTTTCGTCCCTGCCGGGACTCCCTGCCCTCCCGGTCCGGAACCCCAGCGATAAATCGCTGGGCTATTGTCTTTCGCCCTCCGGGCTACGTGCCGGCTGCCTTCCCGCCCAACACCTTCTCCCGCCACCGCCGCACGCTCATCACATCGAACCGCTCGCCCGCGAAGACGATTTGCTTCACCGGCTTTCTGCCGTGGTCGCTGGCGCGCTTCAGCCAGTCGCGCACTTCCATCCAGCGGATTTCGCCTCCGGCATTCCGGATCGCCAGCAGCACCGGGAACGCCACGCCTGACATCCGAATGCCGAAGCCGTCGCACCACAGCCGTTGTTCCCGGGTTTCGAGTTTCGGATTTGTCTCGGACTTCGGATTTCGGACTTCGGACTTTCCCCGATCTTCTCCTCCATCGCCACCGCCGGATCGAAATACACCTCCAGTTCGCCCACGCCCGGCGCTCGCCGGGTGAGCTTCACGCCGAGCTGCTTCCCGGCGTTCGCCTTGAAATCGGCGGCGTAGCGCCACAGCTCGTCCTGCGCGAACGCGTCGCTGTAATGCAGGCGCACGACCAGCGTGGGTCAACTTCTGCTTCTCGGAAAACTGGCAAGATTCAATCTGCCTTGCCCTTCTTGGCTTCCTTCTCGGCGCGCAGCTTTTCGATTCCCGCGCGCACCTCATCTTCCCACGCCAGCTTATCGTCCTTGGCGGGGTCGTAGGGCGGGAGGTTGGGGATGGGGACGTTGATCTGCCGGAGCAGTTCGGTGGTCTGGGTGAGTTCGTAGCGATGCACATACGGCTCGCCGTCGGCCCAGGCATCCTTGTAGGCGGCGAGGGCGTGGTGCTTCGCCTGCGCGGGGTCGCCGAGGGCGAGCCAGAGCTGGGCGAGGAGGCGATGCGCGGGGTCGCGGAGTTGGGCCAGGCGCCCGGCTTCTTCGTGGGGATTGGGGAGCTGGCCGAGGTGGTGCTTGGCCAGGGCGAGGCCGGTCTCGGAGGCGGCATCAATGACGGAGCGGGTATCGCGGGCCAGGCGCACCGCTTCCTGGTAGCTCGCCGCCGCCAGCGCCCACTCACCCTGCGTGAGCCGCCAGTCGCCGCGCAGGCGGTGGAGTTCGCGGATGATGCCGCGGTCTTTGCCCTGGGCCGCCAAGCGCTCGGCCTCGGCCAAGTGCGCCTCCTGCAAGCTGCCCTGCCAGAAGTGAAACTCGGCGTAATGCGCTTCAGCCTGTCCGGGCCGATAGACGGCGCGGTTCCAAGCGCGGCCCATGGGGTTGAGCAGGCTCCAGGTGGTGGCGGCCTCCGCCCACTGGCCCAGCCTCGACTGGTCGGCGAACAGGAAGAGGCGGCACAGGAAAACGCCTTCCTCGTATTCGCTCAAGGTGGCGACCTCCAATGCGAGGGAATCCGTGCGGAGCACTTGGGCGAGCCGATTCTGGGCGGTCAGATTCAACGAGATGTTGCAGAGCCTCAGCGACGTGTTCGTCCAGTCTTCGGCTTCCGAGTAGGCTCGCAGGCCAGCACCGTAAGCGGTGAGGGCGGCAGCCATTTGGCCGCAATTGAGCAAGGCGTTCGCTGCGTAAGTCGCCAGATGCGAACTGTCGCTGGCTGTCACCTCCTTCGGCAGCTCGCCCCAGCCGTGGGGGAAGAAGGGCTTCAGCAAGGACAAGACTTCGGCATAGGCATTGAGGTTGAAAAAGAGCGCATTCGCCAAGTCACCCCTATAGGCAGCCGCCGCCTGCTGGTAGTGGCCGAGCTTGAGCAGGGTGCGGACGACGTGCAGGCCGCTGCGCACGTCCTCCAGCGTCTCGGCTTCCTCGTAGGGGCGGTGGGGCTGGGCGGTGAAGTGGTCCACCACGCGCTGGCCGTGTCGTTCGCGGTCCGCCGCCGCCATCGCGCCCGAGGCGACGCCGCGGACGACGGGGTGGAGGTCATACTTCCGCGTGCGGCCATCCCATTGCAGCAGGCCGCGCTGCTCCAGGTCCCTGACGGTAGCCTCCAGCTTCTTCGGCGCGGCGCGGAATTCCGGCGAGGCCAGCCGGGCTTGCACTGCCTCTTCATAGTCCTGCCAGCGCGCGAGGGCGGCTTCGTATTGCTTCTGCGCCCCGGCTTTCTGTTCGTCGGACATTTCCGCCCAGCCCATGAAGTTTCCCTTCACCCGATGCCACCGTTGTTTCTCCGGCGGCTCAGGCTTCTCCACCTCCTCCGGCTCCGGTGGCAGGTGGGGATTGAAGGCTTTGAGCGTCTCGTAGGCAACGGAGTCGGTGAGCAGGGCGAGAGTGGAAAGGAGTTGCCGGCTGGCGTCGGGCAGTTTGTTGATCGCAGCCTCAAGGATGTGGTTGCGGCGCTGGATGAGGTCGAGGCGGGCGAGGTCGAGAGCGGCTCCGCCGTCGGGGGCGGCGGACCAGGCGTCGAAGTCGCCGCGCGCGGGCAGGTAGTTCGCGATGAGGCCGCCGAGGATGCCGATGACGAGCGGGTGGTTGTCGCAGTTGGCGGTGAGGTAGCTCTGGATGGCATCGCTTTTCCCCTCGATGCCGCAGGAGCGCAGGAGGGCCTCGGCATCCGGCGGGCGCAGGCCGGGGAGGGTGATGCGCTTCGCGCCGGGGATGGGCTGGCCGGAGGGATTCAGGAGGACGCGCGGGGTGAGGCGGGAGCTGACGAGGAGCTTCGACGGGGCGGCGGCGGCGAGGGCGCGGAGCAGGTCGTTGTCCTCGTCGCGGATGGCGTCGCAGGGGTTGCGGTTGACGATCTTGTCGGTGGGGATGTTCGCCTCCTCGTCGGGGACTTCGGCGGCATCAATGCGGTGGTAGGCGACGAGGATGCGCTCGAGTCCATCGAGAATGAGCAACCAGGGCCGGGCGTGGAGCTGGGCGAGGAGGTCGTCCTTCAGGTCGGCGGTCTTCTTTTTCGCGAAGTCCTCCAGCGGGCGCTCCGTCATGTAGGCGAGGGCGCGCTGGCAGAAGTCGGCCATGATGGCGCCGCGCTCATAGAACGAATACCAGAACCGCCCGGCCCAGGGCTTGTCCGCGGGGCGCGCGGCGAGGGCGTGCCGGGGATTGGTCGTCCACTCCCAGGTGAGCATACTTTTGCCGTTGCCGCCGATGGCTTCGAAGAGAAGCAGATTGGTGGGGTCGGCGGGGTTGGCCCAGTCGGTGAGTTCTTCGAGTTCCCGCGCGCGTCCGACGAATTTGTGCGAGCTGATGTAGTCGGGTTTGGCGTAGAAGGCGGGCGGATGCGGGATGGTAACGGAAGGCGCCGAAGGGTTGTCCTTTTCTTTGGTCCGTTCCTCAGTGCCGGCCGGGCCAGCCTTTAGGGCAAAGGCGCTTACAGAGCTGAGGTTGACATCATCCGTTATGACCCAGTCCCCACGAGTCTTCGATTGGCGCGTATCTCCGATGAAAGCTGGTGGCGTGTTTCGCGGCGCATATTGACGGCAATAACGGGTGATGGTGGCGCGTTCGAACCGGAGGGCTTGGTATTGGTTAGGGATGTCAGTTGGCACCGGCGCAGTCTCGCTGCTTGTCTTGAGGGAAGCGCTGCCGGTCGAGTAAACACGGACCTTGGCGGCAAGCATATCGGCCTTAGCCTCATGCGTGTGACCGTGCAACAGGACGTGAAGATGTTCGCCGAGGATACCACCGAGGAGATCGGCATCACGGAGGTTTTCGTCATCCTGACGGCAGCCGCGAATGGCATTGTGATGAACGGCCCCGATGCGCAACCAGCCATCAAAACGATCATCGGCAAGGCGCTCTTTGAACCACTGGAGTTGCGGCTCTGTGCAAAGACCGTGATGTCCTTTGTCCGGCCGATCGGCGCCATTCACAGCAGCATCGTGGCCTTCATCCATGGTGGAATTCAGCCCGGCGACGACGACGCGAAGGTCTTCGTTGACGAAGAGTGACCAAGGTTCACTTTCTGAGAAGGCGATACCGGACATTCCTTCATAGAACTTGTCGAATGCGGTCTTGAATGGCTTCCACTTCGGAAACCAAGGGAAGACCGGTTTTTCGCCGTTGCCGTCGCACTCATCAAAGTAAGCCGAGCAGAGCTTGCGATTGATGTCGTGATTGCCAGGAATGACGACGCAGCGACTGTGCGGCAGGGAGTAGTGGTCACATAGTCTGGCGAGGAAGGCGAAGGCGTCGTTATACTCTTTGGCCATACCCCATTCGGCGAGGTCGCCCGTGCAGATGATGAGATCGGGGCGGACGTCGTTGTGCTCGGCAAGATGCTTGAGATCGTCGATGAGCCGGGCTGTGAGGGTGTCGTGCGGATTGGGGAATCCGTCTCTTCCTTCGGTGAAGCGGTGGAACTTGCCGAACTGCATATCGGAAATGTGCAGGAGAGTAATGGCGTTTCTCATGGGCATCGAAGGAAGGTGAAACGGTGGTCGTTGTGGGGCAGATCGCGAAATCGGAACGTGCCCGCCTCCAACTGCGCCCAGTCCGAGCCGAACGCATTCGCCGAGACGCAGAGCACCAGCACGCGCGAGTGCTCCAGCCTCTCCTCGATCTGTGCCGGGATGCTGTCGCCGGGCTTGAGCACCCATTCATCGAACCACACCTTCACCCCGTCCGGCCGCAACCCTTCCCGCCAGCGGCCGCACCACCGCCTTGTCCTTCGCGCTGTGGCTGAGGAAGACGTCGTAGGGGAAGGTCTCGGTGCTCACGGGCGCCTCACATCAATGCCCGGAATTGCTCCGGGGTCAGTCCGGCGTCCTTGGCGATGCTGGCCATCGTGAAGGGGTTGATGGAGTCGTGGCGAGGGATGGTCAGACGCACGCGGCCATTGGACATGACCGTGTGCTTGCCTTCGTGGGCGACACGGAAGCCGATCTTCGTGAGGACCCGCACGGCTGTGGCACGGCTGATGCCGGGCAGCTTGGGCATGGCTCAGACGACGACCAGATCTTCTTCCACCTTCGACACCCCGGATTCCTGCGCCTCAACTTGCAGCAACTCCTGGATGGCGATCTTGATGTTCTCCACCGCTTCTTCGCGCGTGTCCCCTTGAGAATGGCAGCCAGGCAGCGATGGGCAACTGACCGCCCATCCTTCTTCGGATTGAATCAGTCGGATTCGATATTGCATGGAGGTTTAATGGCTCAAGTCTGGCGGGGTTGCAACGCGCGTTTTCGGCGGGATCGTGCGCGGCGATCGGGGGGGCGTCGGGTCGTGTCGGCGAGCTCACGTCGAGCCGCAGGGGAAGGGGAAGTTCGAAGTTCGAAGTTCGAAGTCCGAAGTTCGAAGTCCGAAGTCCGAAGTCCGAAGTCCGAAGTCCGAAATCGGAAGGCCCTTCTTCGATCTTCGCCGGGATGCTGTCGCCGGGCTTGAGCACCTATTCATCGAACCACACCTTCAGCCCGTCCGCCCGCAACCGCTCCGCCAGCGGGCGCACCATCGCCTTGTCCTTCGCGCTGTGGCTGAGGAAGACGTCGTATCGGAAATCGTCGGGCATGGCTACTCCCCGTTGGGTCTGGCCTTCTTGGCAACAGCCAGGACTGTGTCCAGCTTGGCGTTAACCTCCGGGGCCAACTTGTCTTTGGGCACCAACCCGGCGAGGACGTGATAGTCCGTTTTTCGCAGCAGGTTTGGGAGACCCAGCTTCTTGAAGAACCGCTCGAAGACCGGGTTCAGGAACTCGTCGCTGGCCTTGATATCGTCCGTCCATGGGCTAGGCCGGCTCAAGGTGGCGAGCGCGGCGGTCACCTCCGCGATGCACTCGCGCATGACCTGTTCCCGACGCGCGGCCTCCGCTCGTCCAAAGAGGTCGTCCGCCTGGTCGTGGCGCGCGTAGGCGACGAGGACGTCCTCCTGGCAGAGGTAGTTCTCGATCTCGCGCTTCTGCCACATCATCTCGGTCAGGGGCGTGCCGGAATGTAGCGGCTTTTCGAGGCGGTCAAACAGGGCGACGCCGACCAGATCGGTGCGGGCTTCCTGCAAGGCGAAGAAATGGTCACGGGCGCGGCTGGGCAGGTTTGTCGTCAGGTATTGGACGAAAGGCCGTTCCAGCTCTTGCGCCACCGGATGTTCCAATGTCCTGGCGAAAGCCCGCAGGATGGCCAGGTCCGTCGAACCTTCCAAGTAAAGCACCCAGCCCTTCAGGTCGGCCTGGTAGTAGTGGTCGAAGCCAATGTCCGTCAGCGCTTTGACAAGCTGCTGGCCGCGGTCGTCTATGCGGTGCGGCTTCCCGACAAAGGCAATTACGACATCCCGGTTGGCGGCTTCGTTGAGTACGACTTCGGAATGGCTGGCGGCGATGACCTGGGATCCCTGCTGCGAGGCCACGTCTGTCAGGAGTTGGTAAATCTGCCGCTGCCGCAGCACTTCGAGGTGGGCGTCAGGTTCGTCCAGAAGCAGAACTGTCTTGAGATTAGCGTAGAGATGGGCCAGGAGGAGGAGGGTTTGTTGCAAGCCGCGCCCGGCGCTGGACAAGTCGAGGACACAACCGCTCTGGTCACGGTAGGTCATCGTGATTTCGCCGCGCTCCTTGATGAACTGCGGCGGCTGAAGCTGGGCGCCGAAAAGGGACTCGATGTGGCGGCAGACCTCGTTCCATGCCGGCTTCGGATCGGGTTGCTCGTAGATCTGGTAGCAGAGGTTGCGCAGGACTTGAGCGGTCTGGCCTTCGCCGAGGAGCACGTTGACCCGCCCGGTTTCCCATTTGGGTTCCGTTGCCGCCAAGCCAGACATGGGGGGAAGGAAGGCAAAGCGGGCGTCCGCTGCCTCGGGGGGAACGGGCATTCGCTGCGGCGACTTGTCCTCACTCAACCGCAGGGGACGGCAATAGAAGGACTCCTCGTTTGCGTAGTCGAACTCGAAGCCACAGGACCAGGCCTGTCCTGCGCTGACGCCGTCCACAATGACATCCACGCGAATGTTCTGGGTTTCCTGTCTGCCATTGGTGCGACGCACGTCGCGGACGTGCAAGTTGCGCCAGAGCAGGTTCGCGTCGGGCACCGGGATGGCGATGAGATCGCGGCGGCTGATGGTCACTCCGGGCCGCTTTTCCGGGGAAGTCCTGCCTTCGCGGCGCTCGTTCCACTTCCGCAGACCTACATCCCAGAGCGCCAAGGCTTGGAGCGCAGTGGTCTTGCCGGAGTTGTTCGGACCGATGAACACCACCGACTGGCCAAGTTCAAGTTCGGCATCGCCGAACCGCTTGAAATTCTTGATGCGTAATCGGGTCAGCATGTGCGGGGAAGTCTAGGCGGTGGTTGCGAAGAAGGCGGCAACAATCCCGTCCTTCGCATCCTGCGGGTCAGGGAGTTCGAGGAACCGTTCCCTTGGTCCGGAGAGACCTCGCCCGGCCCCGCACGGGAAGGAAGCGGCGCTCCTGGTTCAGCGGGGCGCGGCTTGGTTGAGGGTTGAAGGTTGAGGGTGGAGGGCCGGTCAGCAACGGCGCCCAGTATCAGCCGAACGCCTGGGCCGACATGCCGGGCTGCGCATTCGAAGTCCGAAGCCCGAAGTCCGAAATCGGACGGCCCTGTCTCGGTCTTCGCCGGGAGGCTGTCGCCGGACTTGAGCACCCAGCCATCGAACCACACCTTCAGCCCGTCCGCCCGCAACCGCTCCGCCGACGGGCGCACCACCGCCTTGTCCTTCGCGCTGTGGCTGAGGAAGACGTCGTAGGGAAGGCCTCGGCGGTCATTTGCGGAACAGGGCTTCATTCAGCCCGCTCAGATTGATGATGGACTTGAGCGTGCCGACGGGAATCTCCCTCCGATTCGGCACCGGAACCGTTGCACTGTCACCGCCGGGCAACTGGCGCCGGTAAATGAGATGGCTGCCTCTCTGGTGCATGAACACGAAGCGGTGATCGCGCAGGAGCCGGCCCACTTCTGTGGCGGAGAGTGGCCGGAGTTTAGGCACGGGCCAGTTGAAGGGGCTGGACGCTGCCGCCCAGTTTGATCCGACGCATGATTTCTTTGGCACTGGCGGCCTCCAGCCAAAGCTCCACCGCCTCTGCCAGCATGGCATATGCTTCTTTGCGGGTCTTGCCCTGGCTGGCAACACCCAGTTCGGGACAGGTGGAGACGTACCAGCCTTCATCCTTTTGGATGACGGCCGTAAGTGACGGAAGTTCAATCACTTCGCCGTCTTTGTAGATCCAGCCGATGTTCATACTGGGGATTGTTCTTGGATTCGCAGTTGACCGCAAGTTTCAAGACGGGTTCGCAGCGTCGTCGAGCAGCGGGGCGCGAAACCAGAACGAGCCGGGCGTCGCAAGTTCGAAGTTCGAGGTCGGACGGCCTCGTCGCGGTCTTCGTCAGGACGCCGTCGCCGGACTTGAGCACCCAGCCATCGAACCACATCTTCAGCCCGTCCGCCCTCGACCACTCCGCCAGCGGCCGCACCCCCGCCCTGTCCTTCGCGCTGTGGCTGAGGAAGACGTCGTAGGGGAAGTCAGGATCGTTCACGGCGTGTCTTGGGGACAGGATCTACAGGATTCACAGGACAACAAGCCCATTGATTCTGGCGTCGCGGTCTCCGGTAGAATCCTGTCAATCCTGCTCATCCTGTCAGTCCTTCCTTTCCTGTCTGGGCCGGTACGTGCGGTGCTTGCGCTTGAACTGGAGTTGTTCGGTGCCGAAGTTCAACAGCAGCCCGATCTCAATCCCGGTGGCCGTGAGGTAGTTCACCAGTTGGACCTCGTGGGCCGGGACCAGGGCTTGCACGGCCTTGTTCTCCACCATGACCAGGCCTTCCACCAGCATGTCCGCCGAGAAATCGCCCACCACCACGCCGTCATAGCGGACTTGAATGGGCTGCTCACACTCCACCCGGAGACCGGCCTTGCGCAGTTCGTGCGCCAGGGCCTTCTGATAGACGGACTCCAGAAACCCAGGGCCGAGGGTTGAATGGACTTTCATCGCGCAGCCGATGATGGTCTCGGTGATTTGTTGGTGCTCCATGTCCTGACAGGATGCACAGGATGCGTCTCACGTCCCGACCAGCACGTCAGGTGAGGCGGCAGCCTCGCGGACCTTCGAGGACGGTTCAGCTCTCATCTGAGTCTGGTCCCCGAACCCGGCCGAGCCTGGACTTTGTGCTGGCCGATGGAACTGCGAAGTGACTAGCCTGTGCGTCGTTACGAGGCAAGCCCTGATGTCCGGCGCGTCAGAAAGTCCCGCGGGTCGCGTCGGCGACCGCCCCCGTGGAGTCCATGGCAGCGGGTCGCCCGAGGTGGTTCCACCCCGGGAACTGGCCGCGACGACTGGCGCGAGCGCAGCGGCTACGGAAACGCCTTCCGGCCTGTTCGACCCACAGATCAATGGCTTCGCGGGCGTCGATTTCCAGCGGGACGGAGTCACACCCGCCGAGTTGGTTCAGTCGGTGCGAGGGCTGAGGACGGCCGGTTGCACGCGCTTCTTGCTCACTCTGATCACCGACCGATGGGAGTCGCTGCCGGCGAGGCTGCGCCACCTTCGCAGCCTGCGCACGGGGTCGGTCGAACTCCAGCACGCCATTGCCGGCTGGCATCTCGAGGGGCCGTTCCTGTCGGAGAAACCCGGCTTCCACGGCGCGCATGACCCCGCCCTGATGCTCGACCCAACGTCCGAGCGCATCCGGGAACTGCGGGAGGCGACGGGAGATGATCTCGTATTGCTGACGCTGGCTCCAGAGCGGGCCGGCGGGATCGAGGCCATTGAGCTGGCCGGCTCCCTCGGCATGAAGGTGAGCCTCGGCCACACCGACGCATCCGCCGCCTGCCTGCGCGACGCGGTGAGCGCCGGGGCGACCGGCTTCACGCACCTCGGCAACGCCTGTCCGCAACAACTCGACCGCCACGACAACATCCTCTGGCGCGTCCTCGACACGCCGGGGCTGACCGTCAGCCTGATCCCCGACCAACGCCACGTCTCCCCTGCCCTGTTCCGGCTCATTCATCGCGCGCTGCCGTCCGAACGGATCATCTACACGACCGATGCGATGGCCGCGGCGGGTGCCGCGCCCGGCCGCTACACGCTGGGCCGGCTGGAACTGGAGGTGGGTGAGGACCGGGTCGTGCGACAGCCGGGCCGGACGAATTTCGCCGGTTCGTCCGCCACGCCCATCGAGGCGGTGTTCAATGCGGCCGAGATGCTGGGAGTACCCTGGCAGGAAACATGGGAACGCATGTCACTCGCGCCCGCCCGATGGCTGGGATTGCCGGTCCCGGAATTACCCGGGCCGACCGATGACCACTGCCAGGTCAAGACCTCCCCTGACGATCGAGTTGAGCAGCTACGGACGTTCGTGGGAGGCGAAGGAGTTGCGTCTCCAAGGTAGGGGGCGTGGTCCTCGGCGGGCAACGGAGTGCCCGCCCTACCTGGCGACGGCGGTCCAGGGATGGGTCGCGCGCCGGGCCCGTCGTCGTGAAGCCGCAAGCAGGCTCACCGATCGAAAGACGCCACGAGCGCCGCTTCCACGACCGCGACTTCAAGTGAATCGAGACCCGCGGCACCGCGAAGGAGCTGCATCCGATCCGTGCGCGGGCGCCAGATCGCTTCGTTGGTCTCACCCCACAACACCAGGCCAGGCAGGCCCAGCGCCGCAGCCACGTGGGTGATGCCGGAGTCGTGTCCAACAAAAAGCCGGCAAGCGGCGAGAAGTCCCGCGAGTTGGACGAGCGGCAGGCTGCGCGCGACCTGAAGCCGGTCCGCGGGCCAGAGCTGTGCCAGCCGCTCCAACCGGTCGCCTTCGGCTTCGCCGCCGATCAGGAGAAGGTCGAGGTCAGCACGCGCGGCAAGACGTTCCAGCAGCTCCGCCCACTTGGGTTCAGGCCAGTTCTTTCTTTCGCTGCCGCTCCCGGGGTGGACGGCCAGCGTCGGGGCCTCATGATCGCGGTCCAGCCACCCGCCAGGGCGAGGCTCCGGCGGAGCTGTGCTTCCTCCGACCTCACCGCGGCGCGGCGGCGGCCTCGCCCCACCAGGAGGCGGAGGCGGCTCGACGCAGTCTCGCCCCCACGGAACTGAGGAGGAAAGCAGGAGCCGGGGGGAGGGATCAGCGTCGAAGATGGCCAACTGCTCCAGCGGCTTCAGGAACACGTCCGAGGCATGCGTACCCTTCGATTCGTCAGGCCGGTGGGGGCCCTGGATGAAGACCGCCGATGAGCAACGGCGGATGCTCTGCTGGAAAACCCCGTCGGGATCGTAGATGTAGCTGATAATGACACTGAAGCCCGCAAAGAACGCCGCAAGCTCCGACGCCGGCTCGGAACGCGGATTGAAGAATGAGGCCAGGCCCCGTGCCTCGATGGCGTGGATCTCGTCCGCCAGGCCGCCCGCCAGTGCCACGCCCGCGATGTGCGGATACCCCAGCACCGCGAGTCGCGCCTGCGGAAACTGCATCCGCAGGGCCGAGAGCACCGGCAGGGTGAGGATGAAATCGCCTATCGCCCCTCCCCGGATCACGAGGATTCTGCCCTGGGATTCAGCCATGGGGTGGTCCGGGTAACTTCACCCGGCGGCAGCGGTGTTCTCCTCCAGATTCCGGCAGCGGCACCGCGTCGCGGAGCCCCCGGCGATCACGGACCGGCAGATTCGGCGGCGCGAATGGCCGTCAACCCGATCACGGCCATGGCCATCCCGAACACAAACCGGACGACACACCCGAGCCGCACCCGCTGTTCGTTTGCGGTGAGCCAACCGATCAGATCCCGGAGCCGCCATGGCGAGATGGTAAACCAGATGGAAGCCACGATCCAGAGATACACCCAGGTCGTCACGACCAGCCGCCACTGGGTGTCGACCCACCGGATCGTATTCAAAGTCAGATGGGCGACCAGCAACACCACCACCGCCAGGCCCCGGACCGCCAGGAAGTCCCGCACGAACACGCACGCTCCAAACCCGACGATCGCGAAGCCCACGAAGAGCACCGGCTTGAAGGCCGCGAAATCGGCAATCTGATCCTGGCGCAGGTTCCAGAGGAACCACGCGGTGCCCAACGGCATCAGCAGGAATCCCCAGAACTCCGACCGGGGGAAACCCTGCAGCCATTCGGCAAAGCGCTTTGGCTTGAGGAGGCCGTAGATCTGGGGGAGCGCGACACCGAGGCCGAGCATCGTCACGAGCAGGGAGGGCTTCATTCGGGATTCAAAACCGCTGGGTCACCGTAAAGCGTCACGGCGCTGGCACGCGTGATACGGAGCTTCATCAACTGCCCGACGTGTCGCGGCGCGCCTTCGAAGACCACAATCCGGTGGCAACTCGTCCGCCCTTCAAGCCGCGAAGGGTTCTTGCGGCTGGGGCCTTCGACCAGAACCTCGAGTTGCTGGCCAACCAGGCTTTGGAGGCGCCGGGCAATTCCATCGTTCACCTCGTGCAGCAGACGGGCATGTCTGGCCTCGATCTCGTCCTGGGGCAGCGCGCCGGGCATGGCTGCCGCCGGCGTATTCTGGCGGGCCGAGTACTTGAACACGAAAGCATTGTCGAAGGCCGCTTCGCGCACCAGGTCGAGCGTCGCCTCGAAGTCCGCGTCGGTCTCGCCGGGGAAACCCACGATCAGATCCGTGGAGACCCCGATGTCGGGCCGAACCGCGCGCAACTTGCGGACGATCTCGAGGTAACGCTCCCGCGTGTAACCCCGGTGCATCAACTTGAGCACGCGATCGCTCCCGCTCTGCACCGGAATGTGGGCGCTCGAGCAGACCTTTGGCAGCCGGGCATAGGCGGCCACGAGGTCATCTCCGTACCCCTTGGGATGCGGGGAGGTGAACCGGATCCGGTCGATCCCCTCAATCGTGCTGACGGCATCAAGGAGCTGAACGAAAGGCGATGCTCCCTCGCGCGGGGCGATCGAGCGCATGCCGTAGCTCGTCACGATCTGCCCCAGCAACGTCACCTCGCGCACGCCTCGGGCTGCCAGTCCGCGGCACTCGTTGACGATATCCTGGATGCTGCGGCTCCGTTCCTCGCCCCGGGTCTGCGGGACGATGCAGAACGTGCAGTGCTGGTTGCAGCCCTGCATAATGCTCACGAACGCCTTGACCGGTCGTACCGGCGCCGCGAAATCCAGGATGTGCTCCCGGATGTGGGCTTCGCTGCCCGGTTCCTCGCCCACGTCGCAGATCTGCTGACGGGTCCCGGACAGGATCTCATCCACGTACTCGGCGGCGCGATGGAACTTCTGTGTGCCCAGCACCAGGCGGACTCCCGGCACTCCTTTGAGAAGGGCGTCGCCACGGCTTTGGGCCATGCAACCCAGATACCCGAGCACGACGCCCGGGCGCCGACGCCGCACCATGGCGCCGAGCGCGGCCATCTTCCCGGCCGCCTTGGCTTCGGCGGCATCCCTCACGCTGCACGTGTTCAGGAGCACGACGTCGGCGGTTGCCTCCGAAGCTGCCAGCGCATACCCACGGGCCAGGAACTGGGCCGCGACCGTCTCCGAATCGCGCTCGTTCATCTGGCACCCGTACGTCTTGATAAACACGCTGGGCATGACCCCAAAGAAGGCCGAAACTACGCACCCCAAGGGGGGATGGAAAGGGCGAATTGGCGGTTTGGCGCGGTGCGAGGCGATGCCGTGCGATGCGGATTTGAGCCGTCGTCCCGTCCGCCGTCCGTCCGGTCTGCCCCCCTGTTCCTTCGGTTCCTTCCGAGGATTGACCGGGTCCCGCCCGCCGCCTACTTTCCACGCCACGATGACGGCCCCCCGCGAATCCGGTGGTCCTGTCGACGTCCGGATCGACAAGTGGCTCTGGGCTGTGCGGCTCTTCAAGACGCGCGGTCTGGCGACGGAAGCCTGTGCCGCCGGGCACGTCAAGGTCAACGGGCAGCGGGCCAAGCCCGGCCGCGCTGTCAGGCCCGGGGAAGTCATCGAAGCCCAGGTGGGCGAGATCCGGCGCACCGTGCGGGTGCTCGTGCCCCTCGATCGCCGGGTCGGGGCCAGGATCGTGCCGGAATACGCCGAGGACCTCACGCCACCGGAGGTGCTGAATGCCCCGCGGGTATCCCTGCCGGAATCCTTGTTTCACCGACCCAAGGGCACCGGTCGGCCAACCAAGCGAGACCGCCGCCTCTTGGAGCGGATGGGGTTTTCCGAATCGGCCTGATCCCACCCCGCTCTGCCGCTCTCATGAGCCCACCTCGCGACCTTTGCCATGCCCCGGTGTTTGCCTACACTGTGCGCGTGCTGCGCTGGTCGAGGATGGCCTGTCTTCTGGCTGTCGCCTGGTCCGTCCTGGTGACGGTCTGTCCAACCTTGGGCGCCACCCCGCCCCGTGCGGGAGGCGAACTCGACTGGCGCGCGGGGGAAAACAAGGTGAGTGCCCGTATCAGCGGTTGGCCGCTCGACCGGTTGCTCGAAACCGTGGCCGCGCGGAGTCGCTGGCAGGTCTTTGTGGACCCGGAAGCCAGCCACCAGGTAAACGCCAAGTTCAGGGACCTTCCACCGGGCGAAGCCTTGCGGCGATTGCTGGGTCCCCTCAATTACGCTTTGCTGCCGCCCGCCTCGACGAACCCGGCACCCCGGCTCTACGTGTTCAAGAACTCCCGATCCGCGGCCACGCTCCGTATCGAAGCACCTGCGAACCCCGGTCGCGCGCGCCAACTGGATGACGAGTTGATTCTCAGGGTCAAGCCCGGCAGTACCAACGGCGTCGAGGAGCTTGCCGCCCGGTTGGGCGGGCGGATCGTGGCCAGCTCGGACGCACTCGGCGCATACCGGCTGAAGTTCGACAACGCCGAGGCCGCCGAGGCTGCCCGACGTACCCTCGCAGGCGACGAATTGACCGGGGGTATCGACTCGAACTACGTGATCGAGCGTCCGGACCCCGCAGCGGCCGAGTTGAACGCGGCGCTCGCGGGCCTCAGCCTCAAGGCCAAGCCCGTGGCCGCCGGCGACGGCCTCGTGGTGGCCGTCGTCGACACGGCCGTCCAGGGCGACGCGGCAGGCATCCAGGACTTCCTGTTGTCTCCGATCTCGATTGCCGGGAAGGCGACACCCTCCGGCGAGGAATTGGCCCACGGCACCAGCATGGCCTCGACGTTTCTCCACGGTCTCGCCCAGCTTTCGGGGGCGGAGGCGGGCACCACCGTCCGGGTCCTGCCCGTCGACGTGTACGGGAACAATCCGGAAGCGACCAGTTTCGACATTGCGTTGGGCATTCATGCCGCCATTGAAAATGGGGCCTCGATCGTGAACCTCAGCCTGGGCGGCGCCGAGCCCAACGGGCTGATCCGTGACCTGATCAGAGCGGGTCGGGACCGCGGGGTTGTCTTTCTGGCCGCGGCGGGAAACGAACCGGTCACCTCGCCCACGTTCCCGGCGGCGTACCCGGAAGTGGTGGCCGTGACCGCCTTGAACCGGCGAGGGGAAGTCGCGCCGTACGCGAACTACGGCGAGTTTGTGGATGTGGGAGCGCCCGGGGCAAGTTACGTGTCGTTCTGGGGTCAGCCCTACATGGTCGTGGGGACGTCCCCGGCCACCGCGAGCGCTTCCGCCATGGCGGCGTGGATCGCCTCGACCCAGGGCCGCCGTGGCGCGGAACTCGAGCAGGAGCTTCGCCAGGCGCTCGCCGTCCCTCGCACCGAGCTGGCCCCCTGATGTGAAAATCCGTACGCTCATCGTGGACGATGAGGAACTTGCCCGGGAACGGCTGCGCGCATTGCTCGGCGCAGAAACCGACCTCGAAATCATTGGCGAGTCCGCGGACGGCGCCAGCGCCGTCGAGGCCATCGTTCGCGAGCAACCGGACCTGCTCTTCCTGGATGTGGAGATGCCGGAGCTGGACGGGTTTGGGGTCCTCGAAGCCCTGCGCCCAGCCCGCGTGCCGGTCGTGATCTTCACCACGGCCTTCAGCCAGCACGCGATCAAGGCCTTCGAAGTCCACGCCTTGGATTACCTGCTCAAACCCTTCGACCGGGAGCGGCTCCGGGTCGCCCTCGACCGCGCCCGGGACCGGCTCCGCGAAAGCCGCAGCGGCGCCCTCAACGAGAAACTGGCGGCGCTTCTCGCCGAAATGCGGCCGCCACCGGTTGCCTCGGACCGCCTGGTGGTCAAAGCGGCAGGGAAGGTGTTGCTCGTCAAGGTGGGCGACATCGACTGGATCGAGGCGGCGGATAACTACGTCAGCCTTCACGTCGGCAGCGACACCCACATGCTTCGCGAGACGATGAATTCGTTGGAAGCCAGGCTGAACCCCAAGCAGTTCATCCGGATCAGCCGCTCGACCATCGTGAACCTCGAGCGGATCAAGGAGCTTCAGCCGATGTTTCACGGCGACTACGCCGTCATTCTGCGGAATGGCACCCGCCTCAGCCTCAGCCGCAGCCACCGCGAGAAACTCCAGCACCTCCTGGGGCGATGACGCGCGGCCCCGGGAGTCACGCCGGCGCTGGAAGCTTCGAGAGCACCACCCGTTCCCGTCGTTCGAGCACCGCCTCGAGCTTCGGCACGTACATCTGGGTCTCGGCGGGCAAAGAGGAAGCTACCTGGTCGAAGGTCCGCGCCCGCCGTGCGGTCAGGGCGGACTGGAGTCGACCTTCGCCGCAATTGTAGGCTGCCAGCGCGAGTGGCCAGTCTTTGAAGCGGCCGTGCAGGTAGCGCAGGTATTTCGCCGCCGCGCCGGCGCTTTTCTCGGGATCGAGTCGCTCGTCGGTCGGACTCAGCGAAAGCCCCTGGCTTTTCGCGGTGGCGGGCATGAGTTGATAGAGGCCTGCCGCCCCCGCCGGGCTCTTTGCCTGCGGGTTGAAGGACGATTCCACCTCGGCCAGCCAGACGAGTTGAGCGGGGATCTTACGGGCTTGAAAGACGGGTTTCAGCCGGCGCACGTAGGCATCCGCACCGCTCGGGGCCGGTCGCTTCGCCACCTGCTCCCGCCAGACCTTGCGTTTCTGGGGGACCGTGGGTTTGGGGGGCGGCGGCACGGGTTGGCCCGGCGTCGTTGCCGGCGGCGGTACGAGGATGCGGAGTTCTTCGGCCGCGCGGAAGTAATCCAACCGCGTCTCCAGCCATGTCGCGTAGGGGGAGGTCCCCCGGAACCGTCGCAGAACCGGGACGATCCCCTCGACCGTCTGGCGCATGCGGGCCAGGTCCAGCACATATTCGCCCTGCAGGCTTTTCTGGATCGTCGTCAGGAGCGCCTGCGCCTGGGCCTCGTCGATCTGGCCGCTCAAGGACTGCAGCACGCCTTCGTCGAGGTTCTCCTCGAGCCACTCCCGGCCGGACTCGAGGACTTCGTCGAGCGTCATGACCTGGCCCTGGGCCGCGAGTCCGACCGGCCAGAGCCCCAACAAGCTCAGCGCATGGCGGCGGTTCATGGTCGAGTGTAGTCGCAAGGAGCCTGGCCGCACAACTCCTCCGCGCCTCGTTCGGTGTTGGATGAAGGGGTGCCTGGTGAGCCCGGCTCGGCACAGCCTCGACCGCAAAGACTCACTCTGTAGGCGCCGACGTGAGGAGGCGAGGCATCGGGAGAAGATCATCGTCCGATTTGACTGCTGGCTTTTCGAGTTCAGCCTGCGAGGGCCGTCGTCGAACAGATTCCACCGCCTGCCGGGCATCTCATGGAACTGGATCGGACCGCATGAAGATGAACAGCCTCATTCCGATGCTCCCCGTACGAAGCCTGTCCGCGAGCGTCGGGTTTTATCAGAAACTGGGATTCACCGTCGAAAAGCAGCACGCCGAGTGGGGTTGGGCCATGCTCCGCTTCGACGAGTGCCGCCTCATGATCGACCAGTCCATCAACCTGCACCCCAACGCTCCCCGCCAATCCGTGATCTACCTGTATCCGGAAAACGTGCTGGAGTATCACCGCCAGCTTCGGCAAAGCGGTGTTGAGGTGCCGGAGGTGGAAGTCACTTTCTACGGCATGGCGGAATTCCGAATCGAGGATCCGGACGGCAACCGGTTGTGGATCGGGCAAAGCCCGCCGCCTCCCGGGTGACGGTCCAACAGTCCTCCCGATCAGGGGGCCAACGCCAGGCGCAAGGCCACCGCTTCGCGATCGTTGCGCACCAGCAGTCGATCCCCGGAAAGCGCCGGCGGGTTCCAGGTCTTGTCCTTGAACACCTCGAAGCGTTGCCGTTCGTTGGGAGCGTCCGGCGTGGGCTGGAGCAATACGAGTTCGCCGTTCTCCGCCATGAGCAGCAACAGCGGTTCGACGAAGATCATCTGGCCGTGGCCGTACCGACCCTCCCGCCAACGCCGGCTCCCGTCCGCCAGGGCCACGCACGCCAGCACGCCATCGTCCAATCCGTAGACATACTCGCCGTGGGCGATCAGGTTCGCGAACTTGGACTTGAGGCGACTCGATTTCCAGACACGCGTCACGGTCCAACCCGGCGAACCGGGGCTGAGTTCGAGGAGTTCGGCTCCGACCCCATAGCCACTGGAGAAGACCACGCGGTTCGAGCCGGTCAACACCGGCACCGAGACGTGAGGGTGTCCGACACCCCAAGGGTGTTCCCAAAGGACCTTGCCGCTCGCCGCCGCGTGCGCCGTGATTCGTCGGGCATTGAACACCAGGATCTGCGGAACGCCCGCAAGCACGGCGTGAGCGGGGGAACTGTAGCCCGCAGGTGCCGAACCGCCGGTCCAAACCACGTCGCCGGTCCCGGCACTGTAGGCGATGAGCGAACGATCGTCGCGGCCTCCAGCGCTCACAATGACGCGGTCCTCCAAAACCAGCGGAGAGCCCGCGAAGCCCCACTCTGGCACGCCGGTAACCGCGTCTCGACAGAGGTCGCGCTGCCAGACCCGCCGTCCGTCCGCCGCTTCGAGGCAGTTCAACAGCCCGGTGGCGCCCAGGGTGAAGACCCGGCCGCCGACCACGGTGGGGGTGCACCGGGGGCCTTCGCCGGCAATCGTGGTGTGGTAGCGGGCGTGGTCGCTGCTGGACCAGATCAACTCGCCGGAAGCGGCATCGTAGCAACTGACCAGCTCCTCGTCCCCGCGTTGCTCCTGGGTGAAAGCGCGGTCACCCACGATCGCGAAGCCGGACCACGCCGCGCCAATTGGGCGCCGCCACAGCACTTGGGGAGGACGCGCCGACCAATCAGCGTCCAGGCGGACCTGCGTCACTTTCCCATTCCGTTCCGGTCCGAGGAATTGCGGGTAGTCAGGCCACGTCGGGGCGCTCCCGCTTTGGGTTGCCGTAACCGGGGCCGGCTTCGATCCGACACCATGGCCGCCGGCAGCGGGACCGGGTCCGCGTGCATCCGAGCTGGTTCTTCCGCGCCAGCGTGGTTCGAGGATTGGCAGGAGGTCGCCGCTCACTCCGCCGATGCGGAACAACGCGGCCCCCGCGACGAGGACCACCGCAGCGCCGCCGCAAGCCAGGAGCCGCGATTTCCACGGCGCCCGCGAGAGCAGCAGCCACCACAGCCACAGCAGCGCCGCCGCCACGACTCCGATCACGACTGTCGACAGGTTCCGACGCTGAAAGGGCCAGTCGGTTTGGAGCCGGACAAACAGCACGAGGAGGGCGGCCGTCACCATCACCACCATCCCGGGCCACCAACGGATGTTGCTGGTCCAGTGGCTCCGCGGTTCCCTTGAAAGCATGGCGTTACTAAAGCTGCCCCACGCGCGCGTGCAAAGCTCCGCGTGCACCTGAGCCGGCGTCCCCCCCTGTAGGTCCGGTCCCCCGACCGGGCGGCCTGGTTCGCATGGAAACCGATGCCTGCGCCGGGTGAGGGCACGCGGCCTCCAGCGTGTAGGCCGGCAGACAGCGGACGGCGTGCCCGGCCTCCTCAGACAGGGCTTCACTTTCCGTCGCCTGCTCCGCAGCATTTCGCCCTTGCGGCGGTCCCGTGCCGGGATGCCGCGTTGGAACCAGAACCATCAGCATGGCCAGGAAGCGCAAACCAGACGCCGACCAGTTGGTCCTGAAGATCAACCAGGGTGGCCCCAATCCCGTCCCTGCCCCGAGTGACGCCCCGGCCACGGAGGCGACCATGGCCGGGGCACCCGCTCCGCCCGCTGAACCCGCGGCAGGAGCCCTTCCCGCTGGAAACGGGGGGACGCACGTGGTTGCCGAGGCGACGGCCACCGTTCCCGCGTCGCGCCCCTTCAACCCCAAGCAGGCGGACGCGGCCCTGCATCGCCGGGTTGACCGGAGCTTCCTCGAGTACGCGTCGTACGTCATTCGAGACCGTGCGATCCCGAGTCTCACCGACGGACTGAAGCCGGTCCAACGACGCATCCTGTGGGCGTTGCATCTGGGCGACGATGGCCGGTTCACCAAGGTGGCAAATGTCGTGGGGGACACGATGAAGTTCCATCCCCACGGCGACGCGGCGATCGGGGACGCTTTGGTGGTGCTGGCCAACAAGCGTTACCTCATCGAGGGGCAAGGGAACTTCGGGAACGTCTACACCGGCGATCCGGCCGCGGCCCCGCGGTACATCGAGGCCCGGCTCACCGAGCTGGCGCGCACCGAACTCTTCAACGACGAGATCACCGAGTTCGTTCCGAGCTACGACGGCCGCAACCAGGAACCCGTCGCCCTGCCCTGCAAACTCCCCTTGACCCTCATGCTCGGCACCGAGGGGATCGCCGTCGGACTCGCCGCCCGGATCCTTCCGCACAATTTCCCCGAGTTGATCCAGGCCCAGATCGCCATTCTGAAGAAGCAGCCGTTCAAGTGCCTGCCGGATTTCCCCACGGGCGGTCTCATGGACGCCCGCGAATACCGGGACGGAACCGGAAGCGTCAAGGTTCGTGCCCGCATCAAAGTGAAGGACGAACAGACCGTCGTCATCAAGGAACTGCCCCCGACGACCACCACGGAATCCCTCACCGCTTCGATCGAAGACGCCGCGCGCAAGGGGAAGCTCAAGGTCAAATCGATCAATGACTTCACCGCGGACGAGGCCGAGATCGAGGTGAAATGCCCGCCGGGCGTCGACGCCGAGAAGATGGTGGATGCCCTGTACGCGTTCACGGATTGCGAGGTGACCATCGCCAGCCGGATCGTGGTCATTAAGGAGAATCGCCCCGTCGAGCTCACCGTGAGCGAGGTGCTGCGGGAGAATACGGATCAGCTGGTCGCCGTTCTCAAGCGGGAGTTGGAACTCGAGGAACGAAAGCTCCAGGACACCATTCACGAACGCACCCTGGAACGTATTTTCATCGAGGAGCGGATCTACAAGAAGATCGAGCAGTGCAAGACCGGGGAAGCGGTGGTCGCCGCCGTCTATGAGGGCTTCAAACCCTTCACCCGCGAGCTGGTCCGCGAGCTGGCTGATGCCGACGTGGAGCGCCTCCTCCAGGTCCGAATCCGCCGCATCTCGCTCTTCGATATCCGGAAGCACCGGCAGGAGATCGAGCAGGCCAAAGCCAACCTCGCGGAGACCCGCCGGCATCTCAAGAACCTCACGCGCTACGTGATTGGCCACCTGGAATCCCTCCTCGAGAAGTACGGACCACTCTATCCGCGCCTCACCCGGAGCAGCCGTCACGACGAGATCGATGCGAAGGAAGTCGCGTTCAAGGCGTTCAAGGTGTCGTACGATCGCGAGAGCGGTTACCTCGGCTACAAGGTCAACGGCGAGGAGTACCGGACCGATTGCACCAAGTTCGACAAGATCCTCATGGTGTTCCGGGACGGTCGGTACAAGGTGGTGGAGTTGCCCGAGAAGCTCTTCGTGGGACCGGACCTCATCCATGCGGGCCTCCCGGAGCGTGAGCGGGTGTTCACCGCGGCCTACAGCACCCGGGAGGCGACCTACCTCAAGCGTTTCACGTTCGGTGGCACGATTCTGGACAAGGAGTATTCGCTGGCGCCGGAGAAGGCGCGGATGGTGTTCTTCGAGGCCGACACCCCGGCGGGCTTGTACATCCGCTACAAGCCGGCACCGTACCAGAAGATCAACCAGCAGACATGCGACCCGTCGCAGGTGGAGGTCAAGGGTGCCAAGGCCCGGGGCCGGCAGATCTCGATCAAGGACGTCGCCTCGATCACGAGCAAACCCACACGCGGCTGGGACTCCGACGCGGCGACCACGAAGCTGCTGTTTGTCTAGAATCGTCGAATGGGCAACTTCGTGGGGATCAGGTCAAGTTCGGCCGCCCTCCTTCCGAAGCCGTCGTCACTTCCTTCCTTCGAGGATTCCAGGGAGCGAGGCGCGGGGCAGGACGGTTGGGGAGGGTGAGAGACGCGGTAATGACAACATTAAGCGAGCCCGTTGAAGGACTGCGCCTGGACGCTCTCGCGGCCCACCATCAGGAACAGGATGACCAGGAAGACCGGCCACGCTGAGGGACGCCCATGCCGTTGCGGCGCAAGCCAGGCTGGGGGTGGCGTCGTAGATCGTTTCATGGGTTGCGGAGGGGTTACCGGTGTAGGTTCTTTCATGGGTTGTGGTTGGGTGGCAGTTGTTTGGGACACTCATGCAACTCTCCAGGGGCCCATCGGGCGCCGGCCCGCTCGATGAGCGAGGGCGCCCGCCGGATCGTTCCGCAGCCGCTACGGGCGGCCATTAGGCGATGGGGATTGTTCCATTTCAGACAGACATACGAAATCGGCGGCAGAATTGTATCAGGGGGGAGTGGATTTCTTTTCGCCGCCGGCACCCGGGCGTTTCGCGATGCGCGCTGGAGGACCCTCCGCCGGGTGCGGGCGAGGCGCCTGCGGGTTCACGTTACGATGCCGGATGCATCGCAGACTTTGACTTCCAGGTTGCCCGTTTGTTTGAGATAGGGCGGCAGGCTCGATGGACAGACGAGTTACTTGCTGCCTTTTGGGGAAAAAGCGCCCGGAGATGACTGTCCACCTTGGGTCGGGAAATCCCCACGCCGGAGGCGGCTTTGGTGACATCCAGCAGCCCGCCGCTTTGATGCAGCAGGTATTCGAGCAACGCGCTGAAGCGGTTCAGGTCGCGGAATTCAAACAGCCGCTGGATGTCGCGGGCGAAGAAGGAGTCCATCCACTCGCGGTAGCACGGCACGGGCTTGCTGGCGACCAGGAGCGCCTGGGAAGGCCGCCATGCAACGGCCTTTGTTGCAGGTTCACGCCACCGAAGGCGGACAGTTCGCTCCACAGCACCGGCGGAGGATGCACGACGCATCTTCGACCGGTCACGGTTGACGTAGCGCGTCTGTTCAGCCCCCAGGCTCAGGGCGAGGGTGGTTTTGCCCGAGCGCCGAACGCCGGCGAGCCAGGCGATGGGGACTGCGCGCCAAGCTTCCTGCAACCGGTTGAGCCAAATAGGTCTTGCGAACATGCCTCACGGCGAGACCACGCGGTAGAACCCGGCCCGCACCGCCGGTGACGGGGTGACGGTGAATTGGAACTGGCCAGGCGAGGTGACCGTCGCCGGTCCCAGCGGACTCCACGCGCTGAATTCGCGTTCCACCGCGGGGCTGAACCAGACGGAGTAGGAGTCCGTCGGATTCCCGCTGAACCCGAACTGCAAGTCGCCGTTCGCCAGCCGGACCGGGCCGGTCAGGACCAGTTCCGGCGCGGCGGCCTGGGTGATGGTGACGGGCACGCCAAGCACGGTCAGGCGGGCCGTGCGCGGCGCGCCGGTGGTATTGGCCGTGAACGAGTACTGGGCGGCGCCGTTGAGGATGCTCCCGGCCAAGAGCCAGGGTTGGTCGCTCGTGGGGATGAAGGGATTCCGGGGACTCCCGCCAGCCGGCACGACGACCGGTATGGAGCCGTTGCCCGCAGCTGCCTCATGCGCTGCGGAGGTTGCACCCACAAACGCCCGCGGCAGGACTCGGATTCCCCCGGGCTTGCGGGCCCCACCGCTGGAGCTGAACGAGGTCCAATACACGTTGCGCTGGGCATCGACTGCGATGGATTGCGTGCGTTCGTGGGGGACCAGAATGGGGGTGGGGGGGAAGCGGTTGCGGTCTACATAGAGATCGGGAGTCCACCTCTTGATAGAGTCGAGTTCGGAGTAATAGAGCCCCCCCCTGAGTCCACAGCCAACCCGACCAATTCAAGGGCATTGGGTTCGCCGCTCACTAGGCGCATGGAGTAGTAGCGAACCGGCTCCATCCTTCCGACGTGGAAAATTGGACAAGGATCGCAAGGGCGAGTTCCACCAGTCGGCGCGTATACGAAATTGAGAAAGCCCGCGCTGTCCACCGCGAGCTGGTTGATCCGAGACTGCGGGCTCACCTCGATGAGCGTGCCGTCCAGCGCACGGCGCCAAACATAACCCATGTGACTAAAGTAGAGGTTGCCAGAGTCATCCGCGCCCAGGGAATAAACGCCGTCGAAACCGGAGACCAACGTCGAAAGCGATCCGTCGGACTCCTTCCGCATCTTGATGGAACCCTCGCCGTCGTAGAAATAGAAATTGCCGATGCCGTCCACGGCCATAGCGTAGAAGCTGTCGGGTTTCACGGTAACGAGCGTGGTGGCCAGACCGGTTGCGGCGGACCACTTTTTGATCACGGGCGTCCCGTCAACATCGTGCCCCGGGAAAAAGAGATTCCCGCCGCGATCGGCGGCGAGGTTGCCGGAATAGAATTCGGGTGGGAGGACGTTCTCGAGGAGGGTGATCGGAGCGGCCCGGACAAGCTGGATACCGGCCTGAGTGACGGTCAGTGTCAGGCCTGCGATGGTCAGCGTGCCGGTGCGTGTGGCGCCCGGGTTGCCGTCGAAGGTGAAGATGACGGTGGGGCTGCCCGCGCCACCGGCATTGCGGGTGTCCAAGTGCAGCCAGGGATCATTCGCCGTGGCCGTCAAGGCACCCGTTGCCAGCACCTCTGACCATTTGTCAATGAGGAACGTCGTCCAAGCACCCGCTGCCACCACCACGCTGTCGGCGCCCGCCGCCGGACCTTCCAGCAGGTTCGTGGTTGCGAGCGCGTACTCGGCTGCCAGGGCCTGCGCCGGGACGAGTATCCGGCCCAGCAGCAGGAACAGCGTGACCAGGAAGACCGGCCAGGCTGAGGGACGCCCGGGCCATTGCGGCGCAGGCCAGGTTGGGGGTGGCGGGGTCAAGTGTTTCATGGGCGGTGCCGGAGTTGCCGGAGTGGATCGTTTCATGGAGTAGGGAGGCTTTTCCCGAAAGGGGAACGGTGATTCTGATACTGGGTCGAGGGGAGGTGCTTCGTTACCGGCTTACTGGCCGCGCAGCCGGTAGAAGCGAGCCGGAGCATCGGTCGGCTGGGGATCGCCGAAGTAGGCCGAGCCGCCGGTGAGGGTGTTGGTCCCGACGGGCGACCAGATAGGATCGGCCAGGTCCGTGCAGGCTTCGATCACGACGATCCGGTCGGAGCCCCAGGCGACGGTGAATCCAAACCGGTTCGTCTCCACCCCGAACGTGGTGTCGCGGCTCTGCACCTGCGGTTGCCAGAGTGCGGTCGGGCGACCGCCGAAGGTGGGGCCCCAGCCCGTGGTCCCGGGCAAGTAATAGAGGGTTGACCTGTTGGCGCCTTCGAAAGACTGCCATTCAATTGCGGGGGGTCTCCCCTCGAAATGGACGGCTGTCAGGCCGGTGCAGCGAGAGAACGCATAGTCCCCGATGCTGGTGACGCTGTTGGGGATCATGACGCTGGTCAGGCTGGTGCAGTCATAGAACGCGCCGAGTTCGATGCTGGTGACACGGTCGGGGATCGTGATGCTCGCCAGGCTGGTGCAGCCCCGGAACGCCCCTCCCCCTATGCTGGTGACGCTGTGGGGGATCGTGATGGTGGTCAGACTGGTGCAACCGAAGAACGCCCCGTCCCCGATGCTCGTGACGCTGTCGGGGATGGTGTAGCTGCCTGCTTTGCCACGAGGACATTGGATGATCCTGGTCTGCTTCTGGTCGAGCAAGACTCCGTCCACGCTGCTGTAATCGGGGTTCAGCGCCCCAACCTCGAACGAGACCAAGTCGGCGCAGTCCTTAAACGCCCCGTCCGCGATGCTCGTGACGCTGTTGGGGATCGTGACGCTCGTCAGACCCGTGCAGCCGGAGAACGCCTCGTTCTGGATCGACGTGACGCTGCCGGGGATGGTCACGCTCGTCAGACCGGTGCAGCGGGCAAACACGCTGCGCGAGATGGAGGTCAGGCGGTTGGGGATGGTGAGGCTGGTCAGGCCGGTGCAGTCGGAGAACGCCTCGACCTGGATCGAGGTAACGCTGTCGGGGATGGCGACGTTCGTCAGACTCGTGCAGCCGGAGAACGCCTGGCCCTCAATGCTGGTAACGCTGTTGGGGATCGTGACGCCAGCCAGGCCGGTGCAGCCAGAGAACGCCGCCCGCCCGATGCTGGTGACGCTGTCGGGGATCGTGACGCTGGTCAGGCCGGTGCAGCCCGAGAACGCCGCGACCCCGATGCTGGTGACGCTGTTGGGGATCGTGTAGCTGCTGGCTTTGCTGCCCGGAAATGCGATGAGCGTGGTCTGGTTGTGGTTGAACAGCACCCCCCCTACGCTGCTGTAGGTCGGGTTTAGCCCGTCCACCTCGATCGCTGTCAGGTTGGTGCAGCCATAGAACGCATAGTCCCCGATGCTGGTGAGGCTGTTGGGGATCGTGACACTGGTCAGGCCGCTGCAGCGTTCGAACGCCCAGATTCCGAGACTGGTGACGCGGTTGGGGATCGTGACGTTGGTCAGACCGGTGCAGCCGGAGAACGCCCCGCCTCCGATGCTCGTCACGCTGTTACCGATCGTGACGCTGGTGAGACCGGTGCAGTCGGCGAACGCCCCGCTTCCGATGCCGGTCACGCTGTTACCGATCGTGACGCTGGTCAGGCTGGTGCAGTTATAGAACGCAGAATCCCGGATGCTGTTGACGGGTCGGCCCTCAATGCGGTCGGGAATGACCAACACGCTGGAGGCGCAGTCGAAGCCCGTGATCCTGACCGACCCACCGTCCACGGTGTAACGGAGCCCGTTGAAGGATTGCGCTTGGACGCTCTCCCCGCCCAGCAGCAGGAACAGGGTGGCCAGGAAGACCGGCCACACGGAAAGGCGCCCGGGCCTTTGCGGCGCAGGCCAGGTTGGGGGTGGCGACGTAAGTTGTCTCATGGGGGGTGCCGGGTTTGCAGGGGTGGATCGTTTCATGGAATAGGGAGGTTTTTGCCGAACGGGGAACGGTGTTTCTGATTCGTGGGCGAGGGCGTTGTTTCGGTGCCCGGCTACAGCTCGCGCAGCCGGTAGAAGCGGGTGGGGTGACTCCGCCACTCCGGGTCGTTAAACGAGGCCCAGCCGTTGAAGGCGTCGGTACTGCCAGGCGAGTAGCGGATGGTGTGGGTGCTGACGGGGGACCAGGTGGGAGAGCCCAGCGTGGGAGCTGCCTCCACCACGACCGTCGCATTGGTTGCCCACGAGATCACGAAGGCAAAACCGTTAGGGCCAATCCCCAGTTGAGGCGCGGCGGACAGGATCACAGGGTTCGGCTGCACCCAGTCGGCGGTGGGGATCCCGTGGTAGCCCCCATCCCATCCCGTCGTTCCAGGTAGGTGGAAAACGGCGACCGGCGACTGTGCGAAGGCCGTGGGAGCGGGCACAGCGTTTCCCTCAAAGTACACTTCCGTCAATGTCGGACAGCCCCCGAACGCCAGCTCACCGAGGTGTTTGACTCCGGCAGGAATCGTCACGGCGTTCAAGCGATCGCATTGGAGGAACGCCCAGTCGCCGATGCTGGTGACGCTGTTGGGGATGGTGACGCTGGTCAGGCCGCTGCATTTAGAGAATGTGCCGCTCCCGATGCTGGCGACGCCGTCGGGAATCGTGATGCTGGTCAGGCCGCCACAATACCAGAAAGCCTCGAGTCCGATGGCGGTGACGCTGTCGGGAATCGTGACGCTGGCCAGTTTCCCACAAAATGCGAACGCCAGTTCTCCGATGCGGGTGACTCCGTTGGGAATCGTCACGCTAACGAGGCTGTGGCAGAAAGAGAACATATGGTCAGGGATGTGGGAGATCCCGCCGCCGATCGTCACGGCGGCCAGGCTGTCACAACCGGAAAACGCCATGTTTCCGATGCTGGTGACACTCGTGGGGATTGCGACCGAGGTCAGGCTGGTGCAGCCAATAAACGCGCGAGGCCCGATCTGGGAGACGCTGTCGGGAATCGTGATCGTGGTCAGGCTAGAGACCTCAAACGCGCTGGTTCCGACGCTGATGCAGCCGTCGGGTATTGTTACTGCTGTGAGGCCACTGCACCATTGGAACGCGGCATCCCCGATGCGGGTGACGGTGGCAGGAACTGTATAACTCCCTACCCGGCCGGGCGGGTACACGGTGATTGTGGATTCCTCTTTGTTGAACAGGACACCGTCCACGCTGCTGTAGGTTGCGTTGAGCCGATCCACCGCGATGGAGCTCAGTTTCTGACAAAACCAAAACGCGCCAGGTCCGATCTGGGCAACGTTGGCAGGAATCGTGATCGTGGTCAGGCCACAGCCCTCAAACGCGCGGATTCCGATGTTGGTGCAGGCGTCGGGTATCATGACTGCGGCGAGGCTGACGCAGTTTGCGAACGCGTATTCACCAATGTCGACGACGCTGCTGGGTATCGTCACGTCAGCCAGACGAGTGCAGCCACTGAACGCCGCCTTCGGAATCCGGCTGAGACCACTGGGAAGCGTCACCGCGGTCAGATTGGGGCAGCCTGCAAACGCCTGGCTTCCGATGCTGGTGACGCTGTCGGGGACTGTGATCCCGGTCAGGACGGCACCAGCGAAGGCGGACTCCGAAACGCTGTGGACGCCGTCGGGAATCGTGAAGCTTCCAGACCTGGCCGGTGGATACTGAATAAGGGTTGTTGTGGTCTTGTTGAACAAGACTCCATTCACACTGACGTAGGAGGGGTTGTTCTCCTCAACCGCGATTGAGCGCAGGTTGCGGCATGCAAAAAACGGGCCAACGCCAATGTTGGTGACCTTGCTGGGAAACTCAAAGCCCGTGAAGGAGCAGTATGAAAACGCGTATTCGCCGATGCTGGCGACCTCGCCCGGAATCAGGATGCTTCGGAGTCTGCTGCAATTCGAGATTGCGAAAGCACCGATGCTCGTCAACGACGCAGGAAGCGTGATCGCGGACAGATTCTGACAGTTGCGGAACGCGTGATCGCCGATGCTCGTGACCCCTGCGGGAATCGTTACCCGATCCAGTTCGGAACTTTGAAACGCCCCGTCTCCGATGCGGGTAACGCTTATCGGAATCGTGTAGCTTCCAAGCCGGCCAGTCGGGAACTGGATAATGGTCGCTCTGTCTTTGTCGAACAGCACCCCATCCACGCTTGTGTAGGATGGGTTCAGAGGATCCACCTCTACCCAGGGATGGTTGTCGCCCTGGCCTGCCCCGAAGACGTCGTAGGTGATTTGAATGACGCTGCTGGGAATGGTGATTCGGCTAAGGCAACCGAACGCGGAGGAGGCCGCGATGCTGACGACCGGAAGCCCAGCGATCACTGCGGGAACGATGACCGCTGTCCCCTGGCTGCAATCGATGCCCGTGATCGTGATCGAGTTGTTGGTGTCCACGATGTACGTGAACCTTTCGAAGGATTGCGCCTTGACGCGCTCCCCGCCCAGCAGCAGGAACAGGGTGACCAGGAAGACCGGCCACGCTGAGGGACGCCCGGGCCGTTGCGGCGCAGGCCAGGTTGGGGGTGGCGGAGGAGGTCGTTGGATGGGTTGTAGAGGGGTCGCCGGAGTGGATCGTTTCATGGAGTAGCGAGGTTCTTGCCGAATGGGGAACGGTGTTTCTGATACTTGGTTGCGGGCGTTGTTTCCGTGCCCGCCTACTGGCCGCGCAGCCGGTAAAAGCGAGCGGGAGCATCGGCCGGCTGGGGATCGCTAAAGTAGGCCGAACCGCCGGTCAGGATGTTGGTTCCCACTGGCGACCAGGCGGGATGGGCCAGGTCCGAACAGGCTTCCACCACGACGATCCGGTCGGCGGCCCAGGCGATGGTGAATCCGAACCGGTTCGCCTGCACCCCGAAGGTGGGGTCGCTGCTCAGCACCTGCGGTTGCCAGAGTGCGGTCGGGCGACCGCTGACGGTGGGGCCCCAGCCCGTGGTCCCGGGCAGGTAATAGACGGTCGCTTGGTCGGCGTTGCGGGCCAAATCAAAACCACCGGCAGGGGCGTTCCCCTCGAAGTGGACGGCTGTCAGGCTGTTGCAGCCCGAGAACGCCTCCTGCCCGAGGCTGGTGACGCGCTTAGGAATCGTGACACGGGTCAGGCCGGTGCAGTCCCTGAACGCCGAGTGCTCGATGCTGGTGACGCTGTCGGGGATCTTGACGCCGGTCAGGCCGGTGCATCCGGAAAACGCCGTGGCCCCGATGCGTGTCACGCCGCCGGGAATCGCGTAGGTTCCCTCAATGCCACCCGGACATTGAACGAGCGTGGTTAGGTTTTTCTCGAAAAGGACTCCCTCAACGCTGCGGTAGGCGGGGTTGAGTGCGTCCACGGTGATCGAGTTCAAGCTGACGCAGTCGCTGAACGCTCGCCATCCGATGTTGGCAACACTCTTGGGAATCGTGACCGAGGTCAGTACTGGGCATCCCTCGAACGCGCCGACTCCGATTTCGGTGACACCAGCGGGAATCGTCAGGTGGGTCAGACCGGTGCCTGCAAACGCGACCAGCCCAATGCTGGTGACCCCGCTGGGAATCACCACGCTGGACAGGGCCGTGCATTCCATGAACACGCCGAACTCGATGCGCGTGACACCGTCGGGGATGACGACCTGGACCAGGCTGCTGCATCCCGTGAAGGCGCCTTCGCCGATGGTGCTGACGGTTCCGGGGATCGTGACGCTGGTCAGTTTCCGGCATTGGAAGAATGCGGACCTGCCGATGACGGTGACGCCGCTTGGGAGCGCGTAGCTGCCGGCTTTGCCGCCTGGACAATGGAGGACGGTCTTCCGGCTCTGGTCGAACAAGACCCCGTCCACGCTGGCGTACGACGGGTTGAGGGCATCCACCGTTATCGCCTGCAGGGCCGAGCAGTACCAAAGCGCCCCTCCCCCGATGTTCTTGACGCTGCTGGGAATCGCGATGCTGACCAGGTTCGTGCACGAATGAAACGCGTTGTTTCCAATGTGGGCTACCCCTTTGGACACGGTCACGGTGGTCAGACGGCTGCAATTCGAGAACGCGGAGTCCCCGACGCTTTCGACCGTGCCGGGAATCACGACGATGTCCAGGCTGTGGCATTCCTCAAAGGCGTACTTCCCGATGCTGGTCACCCCGGAGGGGATCGAAAGATTGGTCAAGCTGGTGCAGCCAGAGAACGCCCACTCCCCGATGCCGGTGACGCCGTTGCCGATCGCGACGCTGGTCAGGTTCGTGCATCCACGGAAGGTGTTGCCTCCGATGCTGGTGACGGTGTTGGGGATCGTGACGCTGGTCAGGCTGGTGCAGACGGCGAATGCCCCGTTCCCGATGCGGCTGACGCCGTCGGGAATCGTGACGCTGGTCAGGCCGGTGCAGCCGACGAAGGCCCCGCTCCCGATGTCGGTGACGCTCTTGGGGATCGTGACGCTGGTCAGGTCGGTGCAGCCGGCGAACGCCTCATCTCCGATGCGGCTGACGCTCTCGGGGACCGTGACGCCGGTCAGGCCGGTGCAGCCCCGGAACGCCCCGGTCCCGATGCTGGTGACGCTGTTGGGGATTGTGTAGTTGCCGGCTTTGCCGCCGGGAAATCCGAAGAGCGTGGTGTGGTTCAGGTTGAACAGCACACCCCCGACGCTGCGGAAGGCCGGGTTCAGTCCGTCCACCTCGATGGCCGTCAGGCTGGTGCAGCCAGAGAACGCCGCCAAGCCGATGCTGGTTACGCTGTGAGGTATCGTAACGTGGGTCAGGCCGGTGCAGCCAGAGAACGCCGAGTTCCCGATACTGGCGACGCTGTCGGGGATCGTGGCGCTGCTCAGACCCGTGCAGCCATAGAACGCCGTGTTCCCGATACTGGCGACGCTGTTGGGGATCGTGACGCTGCTCAGACCCGTGCAGCCAGAGAACGCCGAGTTCTCGATACTGGCGACGCCGTCGGGAATCGTGACGCTGGTCAGGTCGGTGCAGCCGGAGAACGTGTCGCTCCCGATGTTGGTAACACCGTTGGGGATTGTGACGCTGGTCAGGCCGGTGCAGCCAGCGAACGCTCCGTTCCCGATGTTGGTAACGCCGTTTGGGATCGTGACGCTGGTCAGGCTGCGGCAGTCCCCGAAGGCTGAGTCCCCGATGCCGGTTACGGGTCGGCCCTCAATGCGGCCGGGAATGACCACCGCGTCGGAGGCGCAGTCGAAGCCCGTGATCGTGATCGTACTGTCCGCGTTGACGGTGTAACGGAGGCCGTTGAAGGACTGCGCCTGGACACTCTCCCCGCCCAGCACCAGAAACAGGGCGACCAGGAAGACCGGCCACGCTGAGGGACGCCCGTGCCTTCGCGAAGGAGGCCAGGTTGGGGGTGGCGACGTCGGTTGTTTCATGGGGGGTGCCGGGGTCGCCGGACCCGATCGTTTCATGGAGTTCATGGTTGGGGACGGTTCTGGGACATCCCCATCGCGCATTGGGCGCCGGCCCGCCCGCTGAGCGAGGGCGCCCGCCGGATCGTTCCGCAGCCGCCAAAGGCGGTCCATGGGCGACGGAGGGTGGTCCATTTCACTCATCCAAACGAAATCAGCGGCGAAATCGGATCAGGGGGAGTGGATTTCTTACAGCCCGGGCAGGACAGGCGCCGGTTCCCACTCCATGAACATCCCCAGGAGCGCGGACTTCAGTCCGCAGGACGCCGCGCCGGTCAAGGGACGTCCCTGCGGGCTGAAGCCCGCGCTCCTCACGGGTTTATGGCCATCGCGCATGGCTTTGAGGCCAAGGGGGCTTCGCTTGAACCTGGGCTCGGCAGGGCGAGGTTCGCGCCAAGCCGCAATCCAATCCACCCGGCCCCGGCTCGGCGTGAGCCTTGCGGCACCGGTCAAGGGCGCAGCGACCGCACCGTTTCGAGGGCGCGCCGGGCTTCCGGTTGCTGGGGATCGAGTTTGAGCGCGAGCCGGGCGTCCCACTCGGCTTCGGTCAACCGGTCTTCCGAGTTCTGCTCTCCCTCCCCCGTCGCCAGGTGGAGGGCGAGCCGTCCCCAGGCCAGACTCTCGGTGGGCGACAGCGCGAGCGCTTCGCGCAGGCTGGCGACCGTGTTGGCATCCATCAGCCGGCGCACATGTTCCGGCATCGTGACGACCGCGTTGGGCGAGAGGGTGCGGGTGGTTGGGTCCGCCTCCACCCACTGCGCCAGACGAGTGAAGAAGTTGGTGTCGGTGCGCGATCGGACCTGTTCGCGCTGCCGCTCCTGCTCGGCGAAAGAAATCGCTTCGGTTCCGTCCGCGGCGGCAAAGCGGCGTCCGACCCTGGCCTCGGCCCAATCGAGGAACCAGCCCGGTACCGGCAGCGAGGGGGGCCGGACGTCCCAGACCCGGGCCGTGCCGTCCCAGGAGGCGGTCAAGACCCTCGAACCATCCGGGCTGAACTGCGCGGAGTGCACCTCTCCTGCATGCTGCAGCGGCCCGGTCACCGGCTGGCCGGTAGATGCGTCCCACACTCGGGCGGTCTGGTCGAGGGAAACGGTCGCCACCCGCAAACCATCGGGGCTGAACTCCGCGGACCAGACGGTTCCCGCGTGCGGCAGCGGCTCCGTCAGCGGCTGGCCGGTGCGGGCATCCCAGACTCGGGCCGTCTTGTCCCAGGAGGCCGTGACGATCCGCGAACCATCCGGGCTGAATTGCGCGGCATTTACCTGATTGGCGTGCGGGAGCGGCGGGAGCAGCGGCTGGCCGGTGCGGGCATCCCAGACCCGGGCGGTGTAGTCGTGACCGGCCGTGACCACGCGCGAGCCGTCCGGGCTGAAGCGCGCATTGACGACGAGCCCATCATGCCGGAGCGGACCCGTCACCGGCTGCCCGGTGCGCGCGTCCCAGACACGCGCCGTGCCGTCCAGGGAGGCGGTCGCGATCTGCAAACCGTCCGGGCTGAACTCCACCGACTCGACTTCCCACCCATGATCGAGCGGTCCGGTCACCGGTTCACCCGTACGGGAGTCCCAGACCCGCGCCGTCCGGTCCTCGGACGCGGTCGCCACCCGGGAGCCGTCCGGGCTGAACTCCGCGAACCACACGTTGCCCTTGTGCCGGAGCGGTGGGGTCAGCGGTTGGCCGGTGCGGGCGTCCCAGACCCGGGCGGTCTGGTCGAGGGAAGCCGTCGCCACCCGCAGACCGTCCCGGCTGAATCGAGCGGACTTCAATCCCGCTTCGTGTCGAAGCGGCTCCAGGAGCGGCTGGCCGGTCTGGGCGTCCCAGAGGCGGGCGGTGGCGTCGTCGGAGGCCGTCACGACCTGCGAACCATCCGGGCTGAACTGCGCGCTCCGCACCCGTCCGCCATGGCCGAGCGGTTCGGTCACCACCGGGTCGCTCCGGACATCCCACACCCGGGCCGTCCGGTCCTCGGAGGCGGTGACTACCTGCAAGCCGTCCGGGCTGAACCGGGCGGTCACCACTTTCCGGAGATGCCGGAGCGGTTCGGTGACCGGTTGACCGGTGCGGGCGTCCCACACCCGCGCCGATTGGTTGGCGGCAGTCACCACCCGCAAGCCGTCCGGGCTGAACCGCGCGTTATGCACCCAACTCTCATTCGGCAGGGGCGGGGCCATCGCCTGGCCGGTGCGGGGGTCCCAAAGCCGGGCGGTGTTGTCATCGGAACCCGTCACCACCCGCAAACCGTCCGGGCTGAACTCCGCGCAGAGCACCCGCCCCGGATGGCGGAACGGCTGCGTGAGGGGTTGGCCGGTGCGGGCGTCCCAAACCCGGGCGGTCCCGTCGTCAGAGGCGGTCACCAGCCGCAGCCCGTCCGGGCTGAAGCGAGCGGAGTTGCATCCCCCGCCATGTCGGAACGGCTCCGTGCGGGGCTGGCCGGTGCGGGCGTCCCACACCCGGGTGGTCCCGTCCCCCGAGGCCGTCGCCACGCGCAAGCCGTCCGGGCTGAAGTGCGCGGAACCCAGGCCGCCCTCGTGCTGCAACGGCCCGGTCACCGGCTCGCCAGTACGCGCGTCCCAGACTCGGGCGGTATGGTCGAGGGAGGCGGTCACCACCCACGAACCGTCCGGGCTGAATTCTGCGGAGATCACCTGGTTGCCGTGCGGGAGCGGAGGGGTTGCCGGCTGACCCGTCCGAGCGTCCCACACTCGCGCGGTGGAATCGGCGGAGGCCGTCACCACCCGCACGCCGTTCGGGCTGAATTGCGCGTCATGCAGCCACGCCTTATGTGGCAGGGGATCGGTTGCCGGCTGGCCGGTGAGGGCGTCCCACACCCGCGCCGAGCTGTTGCCGGCGGTCACCACGCGCGATCCATCCGGGCTGAACTGCGCGGATCTCATCGGCCCGGCATCCTGAAGCGGGCCGGTCAATTCCCGAGCGAACGGCTGCAGCATGGCGGCGGCCAGCCGCGCGGCGGCGACTTCGTTCGAGGGGTTCGCCCGCAGCACGCGCCCCAGGTACCCGACGCCCAACCCGGATTCGCGAGTCGCCAACAATTCCTCGGCCTTCTGCACCTGCATCCGTTGCAGGGCCCCTTCGGCCTGCCGCCTGGCTTCGCCTTCTGAACGGGCGGCCTGCTCGGCGCTGCGTCTGGCCCCTTCCGTCTCGCCCATCTGCACTCGCAGGAGCTCGTTGGCCTCCGACTCACCCTTGCGCGCCGCCTCCGTCTCCCGCTGGGCTTTGCGGGCGGCGAAGGTCTGCCACGTGCTGACGCCAATCCCCGCCACCAGCGCGAGCGCGACCACGGTGGCCGCGGTGAAGACCAGCCGATGGCGCCGGAAGGCCTTCTGGAACCGGTAGGCCGCGCTCGGGGGCCGGGCGAGGACGGGTTCGTCGTCGAGATGCCGCTTGAGATCAAGGGCCAGACCGTTGGCCGTCTCGTAGCGGCGCGTCCGGTCCTTCTCGAGGCACTTCATCACGATCCAGTCCAGGTCGCCCCGCAGGGCGCTGATCAACGTCCGCAACTCCTCGGGGAGCGCGCGCACCTCGCGTGCGGTTTTCGGCGCTCCGCCGAGAACACGGTCCTCCCGACCACCCTCGTCGGGCGACGGACGGGAGGAGTGTGCCTCCGGCGAGGCGCCCGAGGCGGCACGCGAGGCGCGTGCGCTCCCCAACTCGAGACGAGCCAGCTTACGTGTCAATCGAGTACTCGGGCGTGGCGGGTCCTGCTCCCGGATTGCTTTGCGCATGGCGTCGAGGCCGGAGGCAACCAACTCCTGCGCGTCGAAGGGCGTGCTGCCGGCCAGCAGTTCGTAGAGCAACACGCCCAGGCTGTAGATGTCGCTGCGCGTGTCGATGTCCAGCCCGGTCAGCTCCGCCTGTTCCGGGCTCATGTACGCGGGAGTGCCGATGAACTGCTGGAACTGGGTGAAGACGGTCCCGTCGGTCAGGCGGCCCTCGATGGCCTTGGCGATGCCGAAGTCAATCACCTTGGGCACGGGCACCCCGTCGTGCCGCGTGACGAGGATGTTCGAGGGCTTGATGTCGCGGTGGATGATCCCCTTCTGGTGCGCGTGCTGGATGGCCTGGCAGACCTTGATGAACAGCTCGAGCCGTTGGTGGGTGGTGAGCTGGGCCTGGTCGCAGTACTGGGTGATCGGGACGCCCCGCACCAGTTCCATCACGAAGTAGGGACGGCCGGGGGGAACGCGGAAGCCCGAAGTCCGACGTTCGAAGTCCGGGGGCAAGGGCGAAGGGCGAACGTCAAAGTCCGAGGGGCACGCCGGGGGCTCCGGGCTTCGGACTTCGCCCTTCGGATCTCCTTCGCCCTTCGAATCTCGAACTTCGAACTTCCCCCCTTCCGTCGTTCCGGCATCCAGCACCTTGGCAATGTTCGGATGGTCCATCATCGCCAGGGCCTGGCGCTCGGCCTCGAACCGGGCGATGACCTGCCGGGTGTCCATGCCCAGCTTGATGAGCTTGAGGGCAACGCGGCGTCGGACCGGTTCGGTCTGTTCGGCCAGGTAGACGGCGCCGCAACCGCCTTCACCGATCCTCTCGAGCAGCTTGTAGCGGCCGACGGTCTGGCCCACGGCGTCATCGGCGGGGTCCGGTGCCGCCGGGCTCTCAGGGCTGAGGCTCGGGGCGCCGGATACTGTGGCGGGCAAAGGGCTGCGGGCGGGCCGGGCCGGCGTCGCGGGCTTCTCCATGAAGGTCCCGGCGGCTTCCAGGGCGCCGAGCAGGGCCTCGACGCGGCGACGCAGGGCGGCGTCGCCGGCACAGGCCTGATCGAGGTAGGCCGCGCGCCCGTCCGGGGACAGTTGGAGGGCGGCGTCGAAGATCGTCGCGGCCGCGCCAGGGGATTTGTTCACAATGCGTTGCCTTCAGTCATCCGTACGAAATTCAAGACCAACGAGTGTCACCCTCGAAAAACTGCCAGACCACACCCGGACGCTCCCGCAGCCGCGGGCGCTGGACCCAGGGCGCAGGCCCTCGCCGTCGCCGCGTGGAGGGGATGGCGCTACTTCGGTTGTTGAGCCCGGATCTCCGAGTAAAGCCAGGCGCGGGCGAACGCCCAGTGACGTTTGGCGGTGGCCACGGAGATCCCGAGCACCTCCGCCACCTCCTCGAAGGTCAGGCCGACGAAATACCGCAACGTGGCTACTTGGGCGCGTTGCGGTTCCTCGGCCGCCAGCTTGTCGAGCACGTCGTGAACCGCCAGCAGCTCGTCGTCGTCCGCCCCCGCCGCGATCTCCACCTCCTGGAACTCGACCCGGATCTGCCCGCCGCCGTGCCGTACGGCGCGCTTGCGCCGGGCGGCATCAATCAGGATATGCCGCATGGCCGCGGCGGCGGTGGCGAAGAAATGAGCGCGACCGGCGAAGCGGGCCGACCCATCACCGGCCAGACGCATCCAGGCTTCATGCACGAGCGCGGTCGGCTGGAGGGTGTGGCCGGGAGGCTGACGGGCCATCTGGTGGGCGGCAAGCTGGCGCAGCTCCTCGTAAACCAACGGTAGCAATGCGTCCGCCGCCCGCGGATCGCCGGGCGGGATGGACCCGAGCAGCTGGGTGAACTGGCTCAGGGGGGAAGACTGGACCAGGCCCGCGGCGTTGGCCAGCGGCTTTATTGTAACAAGTAGATGGCCTTCAGACTGGGCCGGGGCACCGGACTGACCTGAGCTGGGGTTGGAAGAAAGTCCGCCACCCCTGACACGATGCCCCGGCCGATTTCGTATGTCCGGGTGGGTGGGAGGAACCACTTCCTGCCGATAACACCTGAACATCAACGAAGTCAGACCTATGAAGCAGACAAGCATCCGATCCTGGGCCCGCTCGCGGAGCGGTCCCATTCTCCTGGCGGCCGCCACGGCGGTGACGCTGCCAACGCAACTGGCCGCCGACAGTTTCGGGAGCGGCGCGAACCAGTTCGACATGGCCTTCGTGCCCATTGGGAACCCGGGCAATCCGAAGGACACCACCGGTGCGCCGAACCCGGCGGGAGGGGTGACATATGCGTACCGGATGGGGACGTACGAGGTGAGCCGGGGCATGATCGAGAAGGCCAACAGCGCTGGCGGACTGGGGATCGCGATGGCCGACATGAAGTCCTTCGGTGGCAACGGCGCGAACCGGCCGGCGACGGGGGTGTCGTGGCACGAAGCGGCGGCGGTGGTGAACTGGCTGAACACCAGCACCGGACACCAACCGGCGTACAACCTCTCCGGGGACAACCTCTCCGGGTATAGCCTGAGCCTGTGGCCGTCGGGGGATGCGTGGCAGGCCGGCGGGCAGAACCTCTACCGGCACAAAGACGCGCACTACTTCCTCCCCAGCGAGAACGAGTGGTACAAGGCGGCGTACTACGACGGAGCGGCTGGCGTGTACTACGATTACCCGACGGGCAGCGATAAGGCACCCGCGGGGGTGGCTGGAGGAACGGGATCGGATACCGCGGTGTACACGGCGTTCCAGCCCAGCCAACCGGGTCCTGCTGACATTGGGAACGCGGGCGGACTCAGTCCGTACGGAACGATGGCGCAAGGGGGGAACGTGTATGAGTTGGTGGAGAGCGCCGCTGACGGACTGAACGACGCAGAGTCGGAGTTCCGGACGTTCCGCGGCGGCTATTGGAACATCGTTGAGCGCACGCTCCTGGCATCGGACCGGAGCTCGTTCTTGCCGTGGAAGGAGTACCCCGAGATGGGCTTCCGGGTGGCCGCGGTCCCCGAGCCGCTGGAGTCTGCCGGGGTGATCGGGGTGGCGGCACTCGGATTCACCCTGTGGCGTCGGCGTCGTTCGGCTTGATCTCCGATTCAACCCCAAGGGGCAGACCGTGCCCGCACCCGGTGGCGGCTCTCGCGGCCACCGGGTGCGCCGCGACCCAGTGTTTCCGACGCGCCTGAGCGGCGGCTGCCTCGAACGGGGAGCGTGGCGGCGCACGCCTTCCCAGACCAACCGCCGGCTGCGGGATGTCCAACGCCCGCAGGGCCGGGCTACCGGTGGAGGGGAGCTACCTGCCAATGTCGCAGTCGCTCCATCGCCGCTGGCCCCGGGCGGGTGAAATTGGGTTGACGCTCCTCGGGCCCCGGCAAGAATCCCTCCACGAAACCAAATGACCCGGCAGCAGCGCGGCAATTCAGCGTTGACGTGTCGCATGATCCAGCGACGCGCTGGAAATGCGGCCCGGTGCCGGGCAGACAGGGACAGGAGCTTGGCATGAACGTCTGGCAACAACTTCGTGGCATCGGATTCGGGGTCCTGGCAGCGGCGGGTCTGGCGTCCGCACCGGCGGCCTGGGCGCGCATCGTTGATGATTTCAACGACAACACCAAAACGGACTGGGGTGACTTCACCTTTGTCCCGGGCTTCGGATTGCCCACGGAGACAGGCGGGCAGTTCCGCTTCGACCTCCCCCCGGCAGGGCAGGACATTTTCACTGCCAGCCAGAAGGTATCGGAAACGTTCGAGCTCAAGGAAGGGCGCACCATTGAGTTCCGGGTCGATCTGGTGGGCGGCAGCGGTACGGATGCTTTTGCCGTCCTCGCCTTCATTCCGAACACGGGCGGCAACACCCCGGGAACCCTCGCGGGATACGGCCTGGCCAAAGACCCGGACGACGTGCTGATCACCAAGGGCGTCCAGAAGTACTTCGTGGCGGACGACACCACGACCGCCGAGTTGAAGAACGAGAACGTGGCCCTGGTGCTCACCATGACCGCCAAGGGCGGCAACGTGATCGTCACGGGCAAGATCCTCGACAAGGACGCCAACGACGCCGTGCTATGGGAGCGCACCGTGGTCGACACACCCCAGGCGGACATCATGGAGGACGGTTCGGACAGCCCGGCGGCGCCGTATATCACTTCGGGCTATTTCACGCTGTATTGCTACCAGCAGTTCAACGCCGCGGTCAGCGAGTATTCCGTCGTGTACGACAACGCGCGGGCCTACGTCCTGGATGAGACCGTGGTTGACAACTTCAACGACAACGCCAAGACCGATTGGGGCGACTTCACCTTCGTGCCGGGCTTCGGATTGCCCACCGAGACCGAGGGCCAGTTCCGGTTCGACCTGCCTCCCGCCGGGCAGGACATCTTCACCGCCAGCCAGAAGACCTCCCGCCAGTTTGAACTCAAGGAAGGCGAGCGCCACGTGTTCCGCGTGGACCTGGCCTCCGGGAGCGGTTCGGATGCCTTTGCCGTGCTGGCGTTCATCCCGAACACCGGCGGCAATTCACCCGGGACGCTCGCGGGCTACGGCCTGGCCAAGGATCCCGATGACGTGCTCATCACCAAGGGCGTGCAGAAGTACTTCGTGGCCGACGACACCGCCACCGCCGAACTCAAACACGAGAACATCACCCTGTCCCTGAGCCTCACCGTCGAGGGCGGAAACGTCATCGTCACCGGGCAGATCCTGGACCAGGACGCCAACGACGCCGTTCTCTGGCAGCGCACCGTGGTGGACACCCCGCAGGCGGACATCATGGAAGACGGGACGGACAGCCCCGCGGCGCCTTACATCACCACCGGCTACTTCACGCTCTATTGCTACCAGCAGTTCAATGCGGCCGTCTCCACCTACACGGTCAACTACGACAACGCCATCGTGTGGGCGCCCCCCGTGACCGCCAACGTGGCCCCGATCATCTCGGAAATTCAGCCCGCGGAGTTCGCCGCGTTCCTGCCGGTCTCGACCCAGGTCAGTTTCAAGGTCACGGACGACGCCGCCCTCGGCAACGACAAGCTGAGCGTCACCCTCAACGACCAGGTGTTCACCACCGCGAACGGCCTGACCGTATCGGGCACGGGCACTTCCAGGACCGTCAGCCTCGGCGGCCTGAAGGCGAACACCAATTACCGGGCCGTGTTGCAGGCCGAGGATGCCGGCGGCTTGAGCACCTCCCGCACCCTCTATTTCGATACATTTGCCAGCAGCAGCTTCGTGGTCGAGGTGGAGGACTACAACTTCGACGCGGGCTCCTACTTCAACAATCCCGTGCGCACCGCCGAAGGCTGGGGTCAGGCCGACAATTCCTATGTCGACCGGGCCGGTATTGAAGGCACCGACTTCCACGACACCCGCACCGCCCCCGCCGGCAACGATACCCTCTACCGCACCGCCGACCCGGTCCGCATGGCGCACACGCGAGATCAAAAGCGGCCCCCGTTCAACGCCGACAACTACGTGTTCGACTATGACGTGGGTGATATCGCCGCCGGCGAGTGGCTGCAGTTCACCCGGCAGTTCGCCTCGGGCACTTACGAGGTTTATCTGCGCGAGGCCCTCGCGAACATGGCCTCGGGCGAATCCGTGCTGGAGTTGGTCACGGGCGACCGCACCCAACCCGACGCCGCCAGCCAGGCGCTGGGGTCCTTCCTCGGCGAACGCACCGGCTTCCAGTACCGGAATTTCGCCCTGACCGACGGCACCGGGCAGAACAAGGTCGTGCTTCGCCTCAACGGCGTGACCACCCTGCGTCTGCGGCAGGTCACCCCCGATCCCGATGACGGCGCACGGCTGCAGAACTACCTGATCTTCATTCCGGTTGCCGACCCCGGCAAGCAACGCGCCACGGTCAGCGCAGTCTCCCCCGCCAACGGCGCCGAGCTCGCCGACGTCGCTCCCCACATCACGGCCAGCATCCAAAACCGGGACACGACGGTGAACGTTGCCACCGTGGCCCTCAGCGTGAACGGTGCGGTCGTGCCCGCCACCGTGACGGCGACCGCCGAAGGCGCGGCCATCGATTACGTGCTCTCCCCGTTGCCTCCCAGCGGCTCCGTCGTCCCCTGCCGACTGGCTTTCAAGGATTCCGAGGCCGTCGAGGTCAGCACGGACTGGAGCTTCACCTTGACGTACACCGAGCTCAACGTGGCCAATCGCCGCTCCGGGCCGGGCTCGGACCGTGGCTTTAACGTGCGGATGGTCCAGGCTCCCGCCGGTTCCAACCTGGCCAACAGCCTCACCCGGGCCGAGGACCAACTGGCGCCAAACTCGACCATTCCGAAGGCCAGCGAGACCAGCGCCACGACCGACGTGGTCAACGAGACGCAGGCGGAAGGGGCGAGCGCCGGATACTTCACCGCCGACAACGGCTATCCCGAGAGCCTGGTGCCGGGGTTGGCCGAGTCTGTCGAAGGCACGGATGACTTCTCGGTGGAAATCACGGCGTGGCTCGAACTGCCTGCCGGCGCCTATCGGTTCGGAGCGGTCAGCGACGACGGCTACAAGATCGCCTCCGGCACGAGCCTGAGTGATACCGGCGGCACGGTGGTGGGCTTCCACAGCGGTGGCCCCGCCAACGAGACCTCGGACTTCGTGGTTCACCAGGGAGGGTTCTACCCGTTCCGGATGATCTGGTACGAACGGGGCGGCTCCGCCCATGCGGAGTGGTTCGCGGTCGACCTTGCGACGGGCGATCGGATCCTCATCAATGACGCGAGCGTCGCCAAGGCGATCAAGGCGTACCGCAACGTGGCGGCCGAACCCGAACTGACTCTCCAGTACACCTCGCGGATTGGCACCGCGTTCGCCGATGATCCCAGCGCGGTGATCAACACCGGGAGCAAGACCATCACGACTCCGGTGACGGGCGATGCCCGGTTCTATCGCCTGCGGGGTGGCCAGGCCTACGCGCTCAAGAGCCCGCGGGTCCAGGGCGGCAACCTCGTCATCGAGTACCAGTAGCTCGGCCGAATTGCGGCCGGCGCCGCGGGTGACTTCCCGCTGCGCCGGCCTGGCCGTCTCGAATTCCTCATGTGTGTCGCTCCTGGGGGTTGCCTTCAATGAACCACGGCCAGGCAGGGCGGGCCCGCCGTTGCCCGCCGACTCCGACGATGCGCGCCGACGACCTCCTCATCTTCGCCGACGGCGAGCCCAGTGCGGACCTTCGCTACGCGATCGGCATGGGGGCTTCGGAACCGGTCGTTTACCTCCGGGTGCGTCGCCGCGGCCTCGTGCTCCTGGGCGATGCCGATCTGGAACGTGGCCGCGGCCAGGTCGAGCACTGTCGGGTCCTCCCCCTCAGTCGCTACATCCGTAACGGCGAGGCGCGCAAACCCTCCCGCACCCTGCTCATGGCGGAGGCCATTCGCCGGGTTGCGAAGGAACGCAAGGCAGGACGTCTGCTGGTCCCCGCCGGCTTCCCGTTGGGACTCGCGCGCGCCCTGCGGCGATTGAAGGTCCGCGTCAAGCCCTGTCGGGACGAGCTCCTCTTTCCCGAACGCGAGATCAAGAGCTCGGACGAGGTTGAGATGATCCGGGCGGCGGTGGTGATGGCCGAGGTGGGAATGGCGGAGGCGGTCCAGGCGCTGCGGACTTCGAAAGTCGGCCCCCGCAATCGCTTGTTGTACCGGGGTGCGCCGCTGACCACGGACCGGGTGCGCTCCATCATTCAAGTGGCGGTCTGGCAGGCGGGGGGACGCGTCGTCGATGCCGTGGTCGCCGGGGGACACCGGACCGGCGTTGGTACGGACTGGGAATCCGGCCCGTTGGTGGCCAATGAACCCATCGTGCTCGGGATCACACCGCGCTCCGAGAAGACCGGGTACCACGGCGAGATCACGCGCACGTTCGTTCGCGGAAGGGCCAGCGAGACGGTCCGCCAACTCGACGCCGCGGTCGGCCGGGCCCAAGGCGTCATCTTGAACCTCGTTCGGGACGGGGCTCAGGCCACCGCCATCCACCGGGCTGTGCAATCACAACTGAGACGCGAGGGGTTCAGCCGTGATCGGGCGGGACGCGGCTCTCAAGGCGCGTCCCAATCCACCGGCCAGGGGATTGGCCTCGACAGCCGAGAGCCTCCTTCCGTGGGAGCGGACAGTCCCTCGGTTCTGCAGAGCGGCCACGTGCTTTCCGTAGGACCCCGTGTTTGCGCACCGGGGGCAGGCATCGTGCGTGCCACAGACGTGCTGGTGGTGACCCGGAACGGGGCTCGGGCTCTCAGTCAGTTCGAGCGCGTTCTGGAAGTGTGACGGACGGGTGCCTGGATGGCACAAAGCCCGGGTTCCGCCGGGCACCGCGCCGCGGGCTTCGGACGGAACCTGCTGGTAATCCGCGAGGTGCACGAGGTTTGCGATTGGCAAGGGTTTCGCTATGTTCCCCGCGTCGATCAAGTGCTGCACGCGAGCAGCCAGCGCGTGGCGATGGGTGGCAACGGTGCCAAGGGTGTTAACTACCAGGCGCTGGCTGGCCCGCGTGCGGCAGGAAAGATGATGCCATGATGTTCGGACTGTTCTTCGGACCCTACGACTGGTTGATGATCCCGGGCCTGCTCCTCGGTCTCTGGGCCCAGACCAAGCTCATGTCCACGTACCGGCGCTACGTTCAGCAACCGGTCGCCTCCGGCGCCAGCGGCGCTGAGGCGGCCCGCGAGATCCTGGACCGGGCTGGCCTGCGCAACGTGCCGGTCCATGCCGTGCAAGGCCACCTGACGGATCACTACGATCCCTTGAAACGTGCGCTCTTCCTGTCTGAAGAGAACTACCACGGCCGCTCCATTGCCGCCGTGGGGGTCGCCGCCCATGAAGCCGGGCACGCGCTCCAGCACCAGGCCGCCTACGCGCCATTGCAGTTGAGGATGATGCTCGTCCCGGCAACGAGTTTCGCCAGCGCTGCCGTGTGGATCATCTTTCTCGGTGGCATGATCCTGATGTCGCTGCGGGTCATCTCCCCGCAGTTTTACGGCGCGCTTTTGCCCTATGCGGTGGGCGCGTTCGGAGTGGTCACGCTCTTCCAGTTGATCACCTTGCCCGTCGAATACGACGCGAGCCGTCGGGCCAAACAGCAGTTGGCCGGCATTGGGATCGTCAGCGCTCACGAAAGCGGCGCGGTCAGCCGCGTCCTGAATGCCGCGGCGCTCACCTATGTGGCGGCCTTGGTGACCTCCGTGCTGGAATTGCTGCGCCTCGTGCTGTACGCCCGCGCCTTTGCGGGAGGCAGCGACGAATAGCCTGCTGACGCCAGGCAGCAGCAGGATTTCCGCACCGGCAACCCCACCTTGGAGTTGCCGGTGTTTGCTTTTGGCCCAACGATGCCCCGGTGAAGGTCGCTCCGACCATGCCGCCCGAGGGACAGCCGCCCGGCAGACAACCGGGTGCCCGGCCGGCGTTCACGGCCCTCCGGTTTCCCGCTGTCGCCCTCGCGGTCGCTTGCTGCTGCGGCGGCGCGGCGCGTCCGGTCGCGCAGGAGACGGTGGTCATCATCTCGCCCCACAACCGGTCCATCACCGCGGAATTTGGAGGCGCCTTCGCCCGATGGCACGACTCGCGGTTCGGACGCCCGGCCAAGGTCGAGTGGAGAAATCTGGGCGGCACTGCGGACGCGCTGAAGTTCGTCCAGTCGGAGTTCGCGGCCAAGCCGGCTGGCATCGGCCTGGATTGCTTCTTCGGCGGCGGCCCGGAGCCCTACCTCCTGCTCTCCGATCTGAACCTTCTCGAGCCGTACCATCTCGACGCGACCATCCTCGCCGGGATTCCCCAGCAGGCAAACGGCGTCGAAATCTATGATCCGGAAGGACGCTGGTACGGAGCGGCCCTCTCCAGCTTCGGCATTCTGCAAAACCTCCGGGTTCAGTCGCTCACAGGCCTGCCGACGATCCGCCGTTGGGAGCAGCTGGCGGAGCCCCGCCTGCGGGGTTGGGTCGGGATCGGCGATCCCCGGAACAGCGGGACGATGAACAACATGTTCGAGGCCTTCTTGCAGGCCTATGGCTGGGAGTCCGGCTGGGAGCTGCTGACGTGCATCGCCGGAAACGCCACCCGGTTCGACCGGCTCTCCTCCTCGACGGCCAAGCAGGTCACCCTGGGTGAAGCCGCTTACGGATTTGCCATCGACTTCTATGGGTTCAGCCAGATCGCCAGCGCCGGGCGTACGAACATGACGTTCGTCCTCCCGGAGGACTTCACGGCGATCAGCCACGACGGTATCGCCGTTCTCAAAGGCGCACCACACCCGGTGACCGCTCGACGTTTTCTGGAATTCGTTCTGGGTGAAGCCGGCCAGAAACTGTGGCTGCTTCCGCGCGGGCATCCGGAGGGTGCACGCCAATACTCGATCGAGCGCATGCCGGTCCGTCCCGATCTCTACGTCCGGTATCGCGACGTGAGCAACATCGCGTTCTCACCGTTCGATCTGAAGCAGCGCTTCCGTTACGACGCCAAGCTGGCGAGGGAACGGCGCGAGGTGGTGGCGGACCTGGCCGGGGCATTGCTCGTGGATACCCACTCGGAACTGCGCGATGCCTGGCGCCAGGTGATCCAACGCGGAAACCTGGCAGCCGACCGCGCCCAACTCGCCTTGATGCCCGTGGACGCGGCCGAGGCGCTGGAGCTGGCCCGATCGACTTGGAAGCAGCCCGTCCTGCGCAACCGTCAACGCCTGGCCTGGCAAACCTGGGCCCAGGAGAAGTACCGGCGTCTGGTTGCCACCGCGCGTCTCGCCAGGGATACACCCGTTGAACCGGCCCGATCCGTTCCGGCTCGCCCCTAATCGGCATGCACGTCTCGATTCGCACCGTCAGCAAGAGCTTCGGCACCACGCCCGTGCTGCGCCAGGTGTCGCTCGAGATCAATAATCGCGAGCTCTTCTTCCTGCTCGGCCCGTCGGGATGCGGCAAGACCACCCTCCTGCGATTGATCGCGGGATTTCACGCGCCCGACACGGGGGAGCTGTGGTTTGGTGACCGCCGCCTGAACGACGTGCCGGCCCATCGCCGGAATACCGGCATGGTCTTCCAAAACTACGCCCTCTGGCCCCACTTGACGGTGGCCCAGAACGTCGAGTACGGACTCGAAGTCCGCGGCCTCTCCCGCGCCGCCCGGCGGGAGCGCGTCGCCGAGGTGCTCTCGATTGTCCAGATGCAGGAGCACGCGGACCGCGCTCCCCATCAACTGTCCGGCGGACAACAGCAACGGGTCGCCCTCGCACGAGCCCTGGTGATCCGCCCGGACGTGCTGCTCCTGGACGAACCCCTCTCGAACCTCGATGCGCGGCTGCGCCTCGAACTGCGCGATGAGATCCGCCGCATTCACGATCAGGCGCCCATCACCACGATCTACGTGACGCACGATCAAAAGGAAGCCCTGTCCATGGCGGACCGCATTGCCGTGCTCCGGGACGGTGTGATCGAACAGGTCGGCGAACCGCGCGAAATCTATGCGCAGCCTCGCACCCGGTTCGTGGCTGAATTCGTCGGGGAAACAAACTGGCTCGACGGCCGCGTCATCGGGTCATCCGGGAACGAACTTCAGGTGGAAACCGCCGCCGGTGTTCTGCGGGCCCGCTCGGAAACGCGGGTCGGTGCTGGCGGCCGGGTCTGGTTTGGGTTCCGACCCGAGGCGGTCAGGATCGGAGGCGATGCGCTCAACGCGCTGACGGCCCAGATCGCCCAGGTCACCTACCTTGGCGAGGTTGAACAGTACCTGCTCGAACTGAAGAATGGCGCACGGATCAAGGCGGCGGAGTCACATCCGGTGTCGCGCCGCCAGGTCGGCAACCCCCTGGCCATCCACATCGAACCCGAACACGCCTTTGTGCTGCCACACGCAAACGACGGCTCGGGACTTCCCCAAGTTCGGGCGTAAGCCGGGGCTCGCGGCGCGGCGAACGAGGGTTCAATCGAGTCTCGCCGTCCGCACGCCGGGTTCCGCCCGAAGATGACGGTCGAACCAGTCCGCGAAAACCCGGATGTCCCAAAGCATGGTGGCCCAGCCATGCTTCTTACCAGGGCGCACGATCAACTCGATCTCGCCGCCCGCGTCGCGGACCCGATTTACGAACCACTCCGATTGTTCGAGCGGCGTGAGCGTGTCGGCGTCGCCGTGGATGATCAGCACCGGGGGGATGTTGGACGTGACGTGGTAGATCGGGGAGGTTTCCCTCCCGATGACCTTCCAGACCGTCAGGTTGGTCGAATCGGGCCCAAAGGCCCGCACGAAGCTCTTGGGCGGCCCTCCGTCGCCCGGGTTCTCCGTCGATTTGCCGAGGTTCAGAAGGTCCGTAACCGGAAAGAACAGGGCTGCAGCCTGAACCACGCTGCTTTCACGCTCGATCGGATCCGCAGCGTCGCCCGCCCCGGGCGCACCGCAGGTCGCCAGCATCAGGCTCAAGTGGCCCCCGGAGCTCCCGCCACAAACGCCCAGGCGCCGCGGGTTGACGCCGTAGTCGCCGGCATGGTGACGCACGTGCCGCACCGCCCGTTGCACATCCGCGATGATCTCCATCACGGTGAAGTCAGGTTGGGACCCGTGGTGGACCGCAAAAACCGTGTAGCCCCGTCGGAGCAACGGCGCCACCATCACGGGGTGAATGCCTTCCCGGCTCGACTTCCAACTGCCGCTGACCATCAGCAAAACCCCGGCACCGTTCGGCTCCGCCGGACGGAACACGTCGTAGACCAGGTCCAGGCCACGTCGACTGCCGTACACCTTCCCCTTCTCGAGCGTGAACGAGGGATGGAAGTACCACCAGAACCCACCCGCAGTACCGGCAACGAGCAGCAGCAGGATTCCCACGCCTGCCAGGAGCCGCCACAGAAGCTTGCGAATGCGCACAGGCGGAGCCTAAGGAACTGGCCCGCGAAGTCCAAGCGACTTCACCGCGCGTCCTCGGACGCCACGAGTTCCGTGGGCCGGGACCGTGCAGATTCGCCGGCCCGGAGCGGAAATCGATAAAGCCTCTCCGCTTCCTCAAGCCTCCAGGAGACGCCGACTGTCAGCGGCTGCGAGACCCCATGCTTCAAGACAGCCTCGGCAGACTCGCCCCGGGGTTCGAGACGGAGATCGAGCCAGTTGGCTCCCAGCATGGTCGCAGACTTGATCTGGGCCGTGACGGGTCCAACCGCGACCGCTGCCTCCGGCCAGGAGGCAAGCCGAGGTTGATTGGAGAGAAGCCAGATCCGCGGAGGTCCTGCTGCGGGTTCCCGGGCCAGTTCGTAGAGAGCGACCTGTTCCGTTTTGAACTGCTCAGGGGCCATGATCCGGACCGCGGCCGGTCCCCCGGCCGCAGCGGGTGCGAGCAGTCCGTGGTGCCGATGGTCCAGGACCTCAACGCCCCGCCCAGTTCCCAGCCGCTGCGACCGCGGAGCGGCCGCGGTCCGGGAAGGGCCAGGCTCAATGAAAGCGACCGTGGAGGTTAACATCCCTGCGAGCTTCTCCCGGTCTGCGGTAACCACCACGACGGGAACGTCCGAGTTCAGGAGCGCCGCCGCGGTTTCCAGGCGGGTGTGAAACTGATGTCGTTGGAGATAGAACTGCAGGGTCATGCAGTTGTCCGCGAACGTGAGCGGAACCTCCGCGGGTACATGGTGACGGATCCACGCAGCCATCTGTTCCATGGCCCGGGTTTGCGAGTTCACCTCGGCCGCCTCCCCCTTCAATCGCGACATGACGGGAGTCGCGGCAAGCAAGACCGCCCCCAGCGCCGCAGCCCCTCGGGCAACCGTTGCCGGAGACACCCCGGCGAGACGATTGGAAACGGCACGCGCCCCCAGCATCGCGGCGGCGGGCAGCAACGGAAGCAGCAGGTCGGCCCGCTGGTGCGGCGCAATCGCGAGGATGACCAGACCCGCGACAAACCAGCAGGCGAGGAATCGCTCGAACCGCCGGCGCTCACCCTTGACTGCCGGACGCCACCAGACCTGCCAAAGCCCAAGCAAGGTCAGCAGGCTCCAAGGCGCATACCGTGCCAGGAAGTACGCCAGGGGATGCAGCAGCTTCGAGCCTGGCAAGTGGCCTCCAGCCGAGGCCCCACTCAGGTGACCCACCAGCTCGCGGTTCAATTGCTTGTCCGTGAGGTCCGTTCCCACCTGGGCATACGCGAGAGCAAACCACCCTCCAACCAGGGCCAGGTACAGCGCCAATCCAAGGACCACAGAACGCCATGACCCGCGTGCCCGCGTTGCCGACGATCCGCGTTCACCTCCAACCGCCCGCTCCAGGCCGCAATCCGCATCCGTACCCGCGGTATCCGCGGCGAGTCGGCAGAGTGAGTTCGCCGACCTGGCTGTCCGTCGTTCCCACAGGACGGCGAGCAGTCCCCCCGAAGCGAACAGGAGTCCAAGCGGCCCCTTGGTCAGCGTGGCGGCCGCCCCCAGGAGCCAGAAGAGTGTCCATCCTCTGCCGGATTGCCAGGCGCGCCACGCAGCCAACGCCGCCAGCATTACGGCCCCCATGAACACGGCGTCGGTGCGGGCCAGCACCACGTGTTTGATCCCAAACGGGGAAAAGAGGATGGAAAACGAGCCGACCAACCCCGCGGCAACGCCAAACTGCCGGCCGGCAACACGAAGCACGAGCAACGCCGTGCCGATCACCGCCACGGCGCATGGCAGATACAAGGTGAACCGCGTGAGCCCGCCTCCCGCCAGGGCCGCCAGGGCCGCCAGCCACGTGTAAAGCGGCGGCTTGGACGCGATCGCTCCATGGGCATCCCGTTGGATCAGCCAATGGCCGTTTTGCAGCACATCCAGGATGTAAGCGGTGGGACCTTCCTGGTCGTTATCCGTCAGATCTGCGGGCCCGGCAAGTCGCACGCCGAACAGCAGCAACCCCAGGGCGAGGATCAGGAGGGCGACAGCTCGCTCCACCGGCGTCGCCGGGAGACGAGTCATGGGTCGATGACCTCCAGTTGGAACGTCTGCGAATTCAGGCTGTCCTCCCGCGGTCGGGGAATGCTGTTGTAGAGGTAGTTGAACTTGAAATGGTAGTTGATGCGGCTCTGGTCGGAAGGGAGCGGCACCCACGCCTCCCACCGGTTCGAAGTGAGCAGCGTCGGTTGCATGGCGTGGAAGTTCGTGCCCAGGACCACGTACGGCGTGAAGCTGTCCGGCCGGATGGCTCGCTGGTTACTGTCGAACCGCGCTTCGAACAGATACAGGCCATCCTGCGATCGGGGGATCTGCCGGGGCGTCATGTTGGTGATCCGCCTCGTCATGCATCCTGTGCAGACACAGAGTGCCAACAACCCGGCGCTGACAGTCATTCGGTTCACAGCGCGACCGTTACCCGAGGGGCTGCGGACTGTAAAGAGCCAAGGTGGGGCGAGGCGGCGGCGAGCCTCAGGCCTGCGGGCATCGGCAGCCGCGAGTCCATGCCCACGGTCCGCCGACCCGACCCCGCCGCGCACGTTTGACAAAGCTGGATTCGCCACCACTCTAAGCGCCGAGTTGAAACCAATACGCTCCATCCGGTGTATTCGGAAGGCCGGGAAGACGCCGCCACCCCTCAGCGGGTGGCTGAGCGTACCGGTGGCCGGGGGACGGGTGTACTGACGCAGGACACCCCATTTGAATGCTAACCCACGGCTGCGGCAGAGCGGTCGTGGGTTTCGGATTTCTGGGGGCTGTCAGGTACAGCCTCGGGAAGGAAAGACATGAAGTCGGACAAGAAGCGGTTAACGGGGCGCCACGCGGCGCGGGTTCGGTTGACGACACGGTCAAGCCCGGCATCTCGGGCGCGAGCCGAGGCCAATGCGCGTCTCGCAGAACTCAAGGACAAACTGACCCGAAAGCACCTCGCCGGCGAGTACGGCCAAGCACTTCCCGCGCTGCAGCACGCCGCGAACGACGCCGCTTCCATGGCTTGGGCCAGCGGGTTTCCGTTGCTGGTCTTCCCCGAGTTGCTGGAAGAGCGGGTCTCCGTCGCCCGGGATCAGGCGGCGCGCCAGGATCACATTCGGCGTCGCAGCGCCTTCCTGCTTGGGCTTGCGGAGTAAGCGCGCGCCAGCCGGGGGCAACCGCGGCTGCCGGCCGCTCGGGTCGCCCTCCTGGCATCGACGCGCTCGGGCTTTGAACGAAGCTGTGCAGGAACGTGGGCGCGGTAATTCGGCTTCGTGATTTGGCTTTGACCCACGCCGTCTTGGCTCCTTAGCCTAACCGCATGGGACACGAGGCGGTCGTCGGCCCGAACCCATGGATGATCCTGCCGTTCGGAGTGCTGCTGGCCGCCATCGCGCTGGGGCCACTCCTGGCGGCGACGTGGTGGGGACGACACTATCCGAAGGTCGCACTCGCGTTGGGTGCGATCACGTTGCTGTATTACCTGACCGGCCTGAAGGCCACCACGCGGGTCCTGCATGTGGCGCAGGATTACGTGAGTTTCATCGCCCTGATCGGGTCCCTCTTCGTCGTCAGCGGCGGAATCCATATCACCGTCAAAGGCGAGGCCACGCCCCGCGCCAACACCCTGTTTCTGCTCGTGGGGGCCGTGGCCGCCAACCTGCTCGGGACCACCGGCGCCTCGATGCTCCTGATCCGGCCCTGGCTGCGGTTGAACAAGTACCGGCTCACCGCGCATCACGTGGTGTTTTTCATCTTCATCGTCTCGAACGTGGGAGGATGCCTGACGCCCATCGGTGATCCACCGCTGTTCCTCGGATACCTGAAAGGCATCCCGTTCTGGTGGGTCGCGCAACACTGCTGGCCGATGTGGGCCGCCGGGGTGGGACTGCTGCTGGCGATCTTCTACGTCGTCGACCGTCGTAACTACTTGAGGGCGCCGCCCGAAGTCCGGCTCCGGCTGGCCGAACCCGGCGACACCTGGAGTTTTAAAGGACTGGCGAACCTCGTGTTTCTGGTCGCGATCCTCGGATCCGTGTTCATCAATCGCCCCACCTTCGTGAGGGAGTTGATCATGGTCGGCGCGGCGGTGGGGTCCTACTGGATGACCGACCCGCAGATTCACCAGGCCAACGACTTCAACTTCCACCCGATTCGCGAGGTGGCGATCCTCTTCATTGGCATCTTCGCCACCATGATGCCCGCCCTGGACTGGCTGCAGCTGCACGCGGGGCAGGTCGGCCAGGCGACGCCCGGCCTTTTCTATTGGTCAGCGGGCGTGCTCAGCAGCGTGCTCGACAACGCGCCTACCTACCTGAGTTTCCTCAGCGCCGCGATCGGCCTGCTCGTGACCCCGGAGCTGGCCGAATCGGTGCGACTCGCGCTCGCCGGCACAGCGGGGGGATCGGGCGGGATGGCGGGCGCTGATCCCACCACGGTGCAACTCGCCGTCGGCGTCCTCACCACGCACTTCCCCGAGGCCGTGGCCCGCGCCCAGGTCACGACGCCGCAAATCCAGATCGCCGTGTTACTTGGAAACCCGGTGTACAACCATTTCATCACCGCGGTGAGCGTCGGGGCCGTGTTCTTCGGGGCCGCCACCTACATTGGCAATGGACCGAACTTCATGGTGAAATCCATTGCCGACCACCAGAAGGCGCGAACCCCATCGTTCCTCGGCTACATCGGGCAGTTCACCGTACCCTTCCTGCTGCCGGTGCTGGCAGTGGTCTGGTGGGTGTTCTTCCGCTGAGAGGGGCGTCGGCCCGGTCAAGGCGGATCCACCGACGCGCCTTCATCTCATGCCGCGGCAGGGTGTCCGGCGGTACGTAGGTGACCGGGATGCGCAGGTTGAATGCGGTCTGCAACGCGCCCTGAAGACGCAGCGCCGCCGCGGCCGGGTCGATGCATCCCGGGACGAACTCGGCTTCGACCGTCAGTTCCGCCATGCCCATCGGTGTGGACAACATGACCTGGTACTCGATCACTTCCGGGAACCGGCGCACCACGTCGTCGACCGCGCTGGGGTAGATGTTGACGCCCCGCACAATCACCATGTCATCCACGCGCCCCAGGATGCCTCCCGGCAAGGCGAGTTCGAAGCGTCCGCAGGCGCAAGCGGGCACGTCGATCCGCTCCGGCGCAAACCGGGCCTGAACCAGATCCCCCGTCCGATAACGCAGGAGCGGCGAGCCCGGACGGTGCAACGTGGTGAGCACGAGTTCGCCTCGCGCCCCCTCGGACACGGCCCGGCCGGTTTGCGGATCAATGACCTCCGCAAGGTACGCCCGTTCCATGACGTGCAGCACGCCCGGCTCGGCGGGGCATTCATGGGTCACGGCGCCCACTTCCGTCATCCCGTGGTGGTCAAAGACCCGCGCGTCTCGCCAAACCTGCTCCAACCGCGCGCGCGTCGCGGGGATGCTGCCTCCCGGTTCTCCGGCGACCATCAGGAGGCGTACCGAGCCGCGACCCAGATCGATGCCTTCACGCCGTGCAGCTTCCGCAAGATGCAGCGCGTAGGTCGGCGTGCAGCACAACACGGTTGCGCCCAACTCGAGGAGGGCTTTCAGGCGACCCACCGAGGTCATGCCGCCCGCCGGGATGCACAGGCAGCCCAACCGTTCCGCCGCCGCGAATGCGAGCCAGAAGCCGAGGAAAGGGCCAAAGGAAAAGGCGAAGAAGACGCGGTCTCCCCGGCCGACTCCGGCTGCCTGGAACACCTCCACCCAGCACTCGGTCAGTGCGGTCCAATCCGCGGGCGTATCCAGCCACCGCAACGGTGACCCGCTCGTCCCGCTGGTCTGGTGCAGCCGGGTATAAGCTTCGAGCGGGGCGCTGAGGTTCGTTCCGAACGGAGGCGTCGCCGCCTGATCGGCGACCAGTTCGGCCTTCGTGGTCAGGGGGAAGCGTGCGGCGAAATCGCCGAGCGAACCTATCTCCCACCCCCCCGGTAGCGATGCCAACCGGCGTTGCTGAAAGCGATTCCCTTCACGTGCGACGGCCAGCAACGCACGGAGCCGGTCCTCCTGCCAGGCGCGAAGCTCCGCGCGGCCGCGATTCCCGGGACCAGCCATGCTTAGCGGCTTGCCACGGAGCCCATCGGGGCAGTGCCTTGAACCCCGGCACTCGCGGGTTTTGCCGGAGCCGGTGTCGGCTTGAAGTAGGTCACGAGGCACCCACCCAGGGCCGCCAGCGCAATACCCACGTAAAACTGCCACTTGACGGCGCCCCATCCCCCGGACGGCGGGTGCAGCGTCAACGCGTAAAGGGCGTTGACGACGGGAGCGCCGGCAAAAACGATCGACATCACCACGGCTGGAGTTCCCTTGGCTCCGAAGGCGAGGAGCACTCCGAACGCCCCGATCGCGCCGACAATGCCGGCGAACAGCGACCAGGCCATGCCCTTGGGCGTGTAGCCGCTGAAGGCCGCGCCTTTCGCCAGGAGCAGCGCGAGCGGGGCCAGCACCGCCGTCAAAAAATAGGCCAGCCCCACGAAGAGAAACGCCTTGTAGCGCCCATTCACCGGGTCCTGCATCGCAACCTGACCCGTGTGCAGAAAAACCCCGTACACACCCCACGACACCACCGTCATCAGCGCAAAGAGCAGCCAGGCAAGCCCTGGCGCCGGAGAGTTCGCATCAGCCATACTTCAGGCATGATACTGACCAGCCGATGGAGCGGCAAATCCTTTGAGCCTGTCTGAAAATTCCGAGGGGTGCTGTTCTCGCAGGAAGGGATGGATGGCGAGGCGCGAACCAGGGAGCATCCCCGCAGCGGTCTGTGACCGAGGAGCAACGAAGCCAGACGGCCCTTCCTGCGAAAACCCTCGCAATTTTCAGACAGGCTCTTGCGCTCAGGATCGTCCCCCGCGCGCCGGAGCTTGCGGGTTCGGCGGGCAGCGGAGTGCCCGCCCTACCATCGTCCCCGCGCGCGCCGGAGTTTGTCCAGGCCGACCGCGATGACAATGACCACGCCGATGAGAATCTCCTGGACGTAGGTGGGCCAGCCGATCTGGTTGGTGCCGTTGCGCAGCACCGCCATGATCAACGCGCCGATCATCGACCCGTGAACGCTGCCGGAGCCGCCATTCAGACTGGCCCCGCCGATGACCACCGCGGCGATGATGTCCAACTCCAGCCCCATCGCCACGGTGGGATCTCCCTGGGTCAAACGCGCCAGCTGCAGAACGCCCGCCAGCCCGAAGAAGAGCCCGGACAGACCGTAGATCGCCAGCTTCTGCAGGGGCACCCGGATGCCGCACAGCCGCGCCGTCGCCTCGTTCGAGCCCAAGGCAAAGACCCGCGTGCCGAACACCGTCTGCCGCAGGACAAAACTCATCAGCAGGGCCAGGGCAATCACGAGCCAGACACCCCACGGAAGCGGTAGAAACCTGTCGGGCTGCACCTGCTGCATCAGGAGGTTTACCGCGGTCTCGGGCGGGTTCACGGTCTGGTTATCTGCCAGCCATTTCGCCGTCCCGCGGGCCACGCCCATCATGCCGAGTGTCACGATGAACGGGAGCAGCCGAAAGCCGGCAATGAGGCCGCCGTTCACCAGTCCGACCGCGCCACCCACCAGCACCGTCAACAGAACTGCCGTCTCGGGGGCATGCCCGGCGGTGACCAGCTTCGCCCCGACCACGCTGCAAAGCGCCACCACCGCTCCGACGCTCAGATCGATCCCGCCGCTGATGATGATCAGCGTCATTCCCAGCGCCCCCACGGCCACGACCACGGACTGGGTGAGAATGATCTTGAAGTTGGCTCCCGTGTAGAAATACGGGCGCACTTCGCTGCTGAGCGCGAACACGGCCGTCACAAAAAGCAGACCCACCAGCGGCCCGACGCCGCTGAGGAGGATCCGCGCGGGGGCCCACCACCACGAGCCCACCCGTTCACGCAGTTCGACAAGAGAGATCTTCGGATTGTCCAAGGGCGGCGAGGATGACTCCATGTTCGGTCCATTCGGCGGCGGGACGGACTTCGCTCAGGGTGCCGCGACACATCACCCCGAGCGTATCACAGATGCCCAGCAACTCGGGCAGGTACGAGCTGACGAAGATGATCGCTTTCCCGGCCGCAGCCAACTCGGCCATGATGTGGTAGATCTGCACCTTGCTCCCGACGTCAATCCCGCGTGTCGGTTCATCCAGGAGCAATACGCGAGCGTCGTGGTGAAGCAGTCGTGCCAGGGCGATCTTCTGCTGATTCCCGCCGGAAAGCTCGCCCACCGGCTGCGTGGCATGCCGCGCGCGCACTTCCAACCGCCGCATCCATGCTGACGTCACCTGGTCCTGTCGGGTCCGCCGGATGCACCCGTACGGAGCCACCGGACCGAGCCTCGTGAAGGTCAGGTTCTCCGCAATGCTGCGGTTGAGCATGAGGCCCTCCTCCTTCCGGTTCTCGCTGAGCAGGCCGATGCCCTGCCGCAGCCGCCGCCCGGGCCCGGCATGGGTGCTCTCGAGACCGCCCACGGTCACGCTCCCGCCTCCGACCGGTTCCAGGCCAAACGCCGTCCGCAGCATCTCCGTCCGGCCCGCGCCGACCAACCCCGCCACCCCCAGAATCTCCCCCTCGTGCAATGCCAGGCTTGCGGAACGTGGCTTCTCCCGTCCGGATAGTGCGCGGAACTCCAACACCGCCGGGCCTCGCACCCGCGCGCGATCCGGGTAGACCTCCGCGACCTCGCGCCCCACCATCTGCTGAATGAGGTCGCGGGGGTTCGTGTCGCTCATGCGCCCGCTGCGAGCGCTGCGACCGTCCCGCAACACCGTGTAACGCTGGCAAACCCGCTGGCATTCCTCGAGGAAATGACTGATGTACAGCACGCTCACGCCCCGGGCGGCGAGCCGGGCGATCACGTCAAAGAGGCGTTCGGCATCCATCCGGGAAAGGCTGCTGGTCGGCTCGTCCATGATCAGCAAGCGCGGCGCTGTCACCAAGGCGCGGGCAATCTCGACGACCTGTTGTTCGGCGATCGGCCGGGCTCCGACCGCTCCATCGAGCGGGATGTTCTCGTGGCCCAATTCTCTCAAGGCCGCCCACGCCAGTTCCCGCCGGCGCGAGCGTCGGAGCCAGCCCAGACAGGTGGGTTCGCGCCCGAGCAGGATGTTCTCCTCGACGCTCAGGTGCGGGGCGAGGCTGAGTTCCTGGTAGATCATCGCGATTCCCGCCCGGCGTGCGTGGAGCGGGTCGCGAGGGATGAAGCAGGCGCCGTCCAGTTCAATGCTGCCGGCGTCCGGTCGGACGGCGCCGCTCAGGACCTTCATGAGCGTGCTTTTTCCGGCGCCGTTCTCACCGATCAGGGCGTGCACCTCGCCGGCCGCCACTTCGACGGAGACCCCTCGAAGCGCCTGGGTTTGCCCAAACTGCTTCCGAATGTCGCACATCCGCAATCGGGGGGACTCCGCGGAGGCGTCGGTGAGCGTTCGCGGTGCCGCTTCGCGGTGCTCGGCGGCACTCCGGCCATGGGGCGGGGTGGCGACGCTCTCCGGCGCGGGAGCCGATGAGGGTTGACGGCTCATCGCAAGTAACGCTCCAGCGGCGGCTGCAGCAGCGCCTTGACCTCCGGTTGGTCCATGTTGTCGCGGGTGACGAGCGTGATCGTGGTTTCGATGCGCTTTTCCACGGCCTTTCCCTGGAGGCTGTCGACGAGCGTCATCACGCCCAGGTAACCCATCTGCAGGGGGTCTTGAACGATCAATCCCTGGAGGTCGTTGTTCCGAAGGTCGCTGACCTCCTGGGAACCCGCGTCAAAGCCCACCATCTTCACCTTGCCGCCAGCCTGGCCCCGGTCGCGCAGGGCCTTGGTCATGGCGATGGTGGAGGTCTCGTTGGGGGCGAAGATGCCATCCACGTCGCGGCCATGCCGGTTGAGGAGGTTCTGGGCAACCTGGTAGGCGCTTTCGCGCGTCGCCCCGGCGTGCTGGTCCGAAGACAGAATCCGAATGCCGGGGTGCTCCTTCTTCAGGGTGTCGAGAAAGCCGGCCTCGCGCTGTTCAGTACTCGCCGACCCCACCGCGTAGCGCAGGAGAATGACGTCTCCTTTGCCTTGAAGGAGCGAGGCGAGGTGGTTGGCGGCCATCACCCCACCACGGTAATTGTCCGTGGCCACGAAGCTGGTCCGCTGGTCCGTGTTGAGATCGGAATCGATGATCACCACCGGGACGCGGGCGCGTACCGCGCTGACCACCGGACGCACCAACGCCTGCGAATCCAGGGGGGCGAGGACAATCCCGCTGACGCGGCGCGTCATGAAGTTCTCCACAGTTTGGATCTGCTGGTCGCGATCGTCCTCCTTGAGCGGTCCCTTCCAGATCACGTCGATTTTCAATCCGCGCTCGCGCAGTTCGTCGCGGGCTTTGAAGGCCCCGGCATTCACGGCCTTCCAGAACTCGTGGGTGGTTCCCTTGGGAATGACGGCCACCGTCAGGTCGCCGGCGAAGCCGACGGCCGAGCACCAACCGCATACGACCAGCGCGGGCAGCCACCGGTTGAGCATGGGAAACACCATGCGGAATGGATACCTGACCTGCCGGCTGGCATTCAACACCTTTCATTCACTGCCTTAGAACTACTTCACTCCGACCTTGGACGAAGGATGGCGTCGGCTCGGCGTGACCCCACCGAGCCTTGTAGGCGCCGACGTGAGGAGGCGGTGCAACCCCCTCAACGGCGGAACATCCCCGGCGGCATGCCACCCATGCCGCCCATGCCGCCCATGCCCCCGAGACCGCCGAGCCGCCCCATCATCTTCTGCAGCTTTCCCATCTTCTTCATCATTTGCTGCATCTGGGAAAAGCGGTTCAGCAGGTTGTTCACCTCGCTGACCTTGACGCCGCTTCCATTCGCGATCCGCAGCCGCCGCCGGGCGTTGAGGATTCCCGGGGTCCGGCGCTCCTGCAGGGTCATGGCGCAAATGATGCCTTCCATCCGCCGGAACTCCTTCTCGCCCTTGGAAAGATCCGCGTTCTTCACGGCCTCGGCCCCGCCGGGCAGCATGGCGACGATGTTCTCGAGCGGCCCCAACTTCTTCATCTGGCGGAGCTGGTCGAGGAAATCCTCGAGGCCGAACTGCCCCTTGCGCATTTTCTCCTCGAGGCGTTTGGCCTCGTCCATGTCGACCGCCTCGGCGGCCTTCTCGACCAGGCTCACCACGTCGCCCATGCCCAGGATGCGCTGGGCCATGCGCTCGGGGTGGAACGGTTCGAAGTCCTCGAGCTTTTCGCCGACGCCCATGAACTTGATGGGCTTGCCAACGACTTCGCGGAAGCTGAGCGCGGCGCCGCCGCGGGCGTCACCGTCCAGCTTGGTGAGAATGGCGCCGGTGATCTGGAGCGCCCGGTCAAAGTGGGTCGCGACGTTCACCGCCTCCTGACCGGTGGCGGCGTCGAGGACGAGCAGGACTTCCTGCGGCTTCACCAGGTCGCGGAGTCGGACGAGTTCCTGCACCAGCGGTTCGTCGATTTGCAGCCGCCCGGCGGTGTCGAAGATGAGCACGTTCTGCCCGCCGGCCGCCGCGGCGGCAAGCGCCCCGCGTGCGATCCGGAGCACGTCGGTTTCGCCACGCTGGACGTGGACCGGGATGCCCAGCTTCTCGCCCAACGTCGCCAGCTGGTCCATGGCGGCGGGGCGGTAGACATCGGCGGCCACCAGGAGGGGCGATTTTCCTTGTTTCTGCAGCAAGCGCGCCAGCTTGCCGCTCGAGGTGGTCTTGCCTGAACCGTGCAGGCCCACCATCAGGAGGCAGGCAGGCTCGCCATCCAGACTCAGTCCGGCATTCTCGGCGCCGAGCAGGCCCACGAGCTCGTCGTGGATGATCTTGATGACCTGCTGGCCGGGCTGAATGCTCTGAATCACCTCCTGCCCAATGGCTTGCTGCTTGACCCGATCCACGAAGTCGCGGGCCACCTTGAAGTTGACATCGGCTTCCAACAGCGCCAGCCGGACATCGCGAAGCGAATCCGAGACGTTGGACTCCGAAATCCGGCCAAGGCCCCGCAGGTTGCGGAACACGTTCTGGAGCTTGCTGCTCAGCGCATCGAACATGGGAGCACCTTAGCAGCGACAAGCCCGGCACCCAACAGTTTTGCCGGCGGGAGCAGGCGGGTGGTCAATTGGCTTGTCGCTTGGGGGTGGTTTCGTTACTGGTCCAGCCCATGAGCGAAACGATCTATCCCCGAAGCCCGCGCGAGACGATGTGCGGCTGGGTGCACCTGCCGCGGTTTGTGGACAAGATCCGCCTCCACCTGGCGGGGCGGCTGCATCCAGATTACCAGGCCAATTTCACCAAGGGGTTCGACGGCCGTTGGCTCGCCGCGGCAGGGGTGGAGGCGACGGCGTTCATCGAGGTGGTGCGGGGTTCCCTCACCGACGGGCAGGTCACGGACTGGGTGCAGCAGCACGTGAAGCGGAGCGAGGCGGACAAGCGCGCCTTTGCCGAGGGCGTCTTGAACTACCCGGCGGCCGGGGACGCTGCCGGGCACGCGCGCCTGCGGGAGCGCAAACTGCAGGCCGGTCTCGCCGACCGGGAGGATGTCCGCACCTTCGTGGATTTCATTGACGCGGACGAGAAGCGCCTCTGAGCCGTTGGCGTCTGCCATCCTTGCTGGCGGATCGGCGACGAAGGTCTGCAACGTCGCGTAGGGGAACCGCGGAGCCGCAATCGCCGCGACCTTGGAACCTTGCCCGGCCGGGCGGGACCACGACAATGCCCGTGACCAAGCCCCCGACGTCGGCAGCTGCCTGGCTTCCGACGGCTTGGTTTCGCCCGGGGGCTGCTCGAGGTTGCGGTGCAGTCGGGAAGCTATGGCGTCTGAGGCGTTCTGCCGATTCGACAGCGACAACCCGTCGTTGCGGAAAAGCGGGGATGAATCCCCGCACTCCAGGCGCTTCGCGACTTCGGACGTGCCTTGGAGCGGCGCGAAGCGTCTGGAGTGCGTCCGGTTTACCGGCGCTTTTGGGTTCATGGTCAATGCGCATGCCTGCCAGGCCAAGGGGACTTCCCCGCCGCGGAAGGCTCGATGCGGGGCCGCCCTCCAAGGCATGCTGCGCGCCCGGTGGTTGATGCCTGTCCTGCTCGCACTCCCGGCTGACCTCCCGTTGGCCGGGGCGGAACCGGACGGACCCCGGCTTCTCACGCAGGTGGCTGAGATCCGGGAACTCACCCCGGCCGAAGCTGCGCTCCCGCATCCGGTCAGGATCCGGGGGGTCATCACCTACTACGAGCCGAAGGCGTACCTGGCCTTCATCCAGGATGCGACGGGCGGCATCTACGTGGCCCCGGGCGATCACCATCATGACCAGCATCTCAAAGTCGAGGCGGGCCAGGAGTTCACGCTGGAAGGAGTCACCGCTCCCGGGAACTTCGCCCCGATCATCCAGGGCAGGGAAGTCAATGTGGCCCCAAGCGTGGAACCCACGTTCCGGCAAGGCTGGCCGGTACCCCGTCATCTGACGCTGGCGGACTTTACCAGCGGCGCGCAGGACAGTGAGTGGATCGAGGTTGAGGGTGTCGTGCGCCGGGTCTCCCACGGAGACGGACTGACGGCGGATGACCGCGCGGTTCTCAAGCTCCAGACCGCGCAGGGCAGCCTGCGGGCCATTCTACCCGGGTTCACCGACCGCCTGTTGCCCCTGCACCTGGTGGACGCGGCCGTGCGCGTCCGCGGTGTTTACGGATCGCAGTTCAACGCCCGCCGGCAGTTGATCGGGGTGCAAGTCTACGCCCCCGGGCTCGAGCATCTGGAGATCCTGAGGCCGGCGCCGACCGATGGCTTCGGCACGGCTTTGCAGACCCTGGATGCCTTGATGCGTTTCTCCTCGAAGACCGCCCTGGGTCACCGGGTGCGCGTCCAGGGGACCGTTCTCCTGCATCGGCCCCAGCGCGGATTCTATCTGTCGGATGCCACCAACAGCATCTGGGTGGAGTGCGTTGCCGCTCGACCGGTCGCCGCAGGAAGGCGCGTCGAAGTGATTGGGTTTCCGGGTCGGGGATCCGCAAGCCCCGTCCTGCAGGACGCGGAGTTCCGCGAACTGGGGGACGGCCAGCTCCCGGCCCCGGTCGTAACGAACGCTTTCTCCCTGCTCAATCTCGAACTCGACGGCGCGCGAGTGGAGGTGGAGGCGCGCTTGCTGGACCAGGCGCGCACCCCCGAGGGGCAGATCCTGACCCTGGAGGCGTCCAGCACCGTGTTCCAGGGATTGGTCGAGCGGGAAGACCCGGCCCCGGCGTTGGTCAGCATTCCCAACGGCAGCGAACTTCGACTCACCGGCGTCTGCGCCGTTCAAGGCTCCGAGGCGGGGACACCGCAGGCATTCCGCCTGCTGTTGCGAGGAACCGAGGACCTGACGGTGCTGCGGCGGGCTTCATGGTGGACCACGAAACGCACCTGGACAGCTGCCGGCTTCCTCGGGGGCGGACTCCTCCTGATCTCGCTGTGGGCCACGGCGCTGGTGCGTACGAACGCGACCTTGAAGCTCCACATCGCCGAGCGACGTCGCGCCGAGACCGCCTTGAAGGAAGCCCATGATCTGCTCGAACGGCGAGTCGAGGAACGCACAGCGGCACTCCAGGCTGAAGTCCTCGAACGGCGCAAGGCTGAAGAGCAGGCCGCCGAAGCCAACCGCGCCAAGGGCGAGTTCCTCGCGAACATGAGCCATGAGATCCGGACTCCCATGAACGGCGTCATCGGCATGACCAATCTCCTGCTCGACACCCCCCTGGCCGCCGTCCAGCGCGACTTCGCCCTCACGATCCGCAACAGCGCCGAAGCCCTGCTCGCGATCATCAACGACATCCTCGACTTCTCCAAAATCGAGGCCGGAAAGCTCGAATTGGAAACCGTGGACTTTGACCTCCGCGAGGAGATGGAAGCGACCCTCGATCTCCTGGCGGAGGCGGCCCAGCAAAAGGACCTCGAGCTCGCGGCGCTGGTGCCTCTGGACGTCCCCACCCGGGTCCGCGGTGATCCAGGCCGCCTGCGCCAGGTTCTGCTGAATCTCGTCGGCAACGCCGTGAAGTTCACCCAAGCGGGTGAGGTGGTCGTGGAAGTCGCGCTCAATCACGAGTCCGCAACCGAGGTCGGTCTGCGTTTCGTGGTCCGTGATACCGGGATCGGGATCTTGCCCGAGGTCCAGGAGCGCCTGTTCCAGGCTTTTTCCCAGGGGGATTCCAGTACAGCGCGGCGATTTGGCGGCACCGGCCTGGGGTTGGTGATCTGCCGACGCCTGGTCCAGATGATGGGCGGTACGATCGACTTTTCGAGCCAGCCGGGCACCGGAAGCACGTTCAGGTTCACCGTCCGGCTCGAGAAACAGCCCTTGAGCGCCGCCCCAACGACGACTCCCGTCTCCGGCCCTGCCACGTTGGAAGGGCTGAAGGTGCTCATCGTCGACGATAATGCGACCAATCGCCAAATCCTGCAGCATCAGTTCGCCGGTTGGCGAATGCACTGCGGCGCCGGAGCCACGTCCGGACCCGAGGCGCTGGAGGCGCTTCGGGCGCACACGCGCGCGGGCAGCCCGTTCCAGTTGGCGGTGCTGGACTACCACATGCCTGGAATGGACGGCCTGGCCCTGGCGCGGGCCATCCAGGCCGATGAGCAGATCGCCGGGACGCCCCTGGTCCTGCTCACGTCGGTCTGCAGTCACCTGGCCGAGGAAACGCTCGCCGGCACCCAGATCCGCGCCCGATTGGTCAAGCCGGTCAAGCAGTCCCAACTCTACGAGGCCCTGCTCACCGCGGTGGCAACCCGCCCCGTGCCCAAGGCCGTTCCCATCATCCCGCAAACCACGATCCGAGGCGAACGCACCGCAACCCTGCAGCCACCCTTGCCCCCGCTCAAAATCCTGGTGGCCGAAGACAACGCCGTGAACCAGAAGGTGACGCTGCGTCAACTCGAGTGCCTCGGTTGCTCCGCCGATGTCGCCGCGAACGGACTCGAGGTCCTCGCGGCCATGCAACGAATCCCCTACCGGGTGATCCTCATGGATTGCCACATGCCGGAGATGGACGGTTACGAAACCACCCGGCGCCTGCGCCATGGGGGCTGGACCCCCGACAAGCTGCGGATCGTGGCCCTGACCGCCAACGCCATGCGTGGCGATGCCGAGCGTTGCCTCGCGGCCGGAATGGACGATTACGTGGCCAAGCCGGTGCGCCTGGACGACCTGCGAGCTGCTTTGGCTCGAGTGAGCCGCGGAGATGCCGGCTCCGCCGAAACCGAGACTCCCGCCAGCCCTCAGGCGAACGGACCCCATCTCAACCCATCGCGGCTCGCCGAGTTGCGCTCTCTCGCCGGAGACGATCATCCCCGTCTCGTCGAGGAGTTGTTCAGCGCGTTCCTCGAAGAGGCGCCGGGCTCCCTCAGTGCCCTTCGGGAGGCCATGGATAAACGCGATCCGGCTCGGGTTCGCACCGTGGCGCACTCGTTGAAAGGTGCCAGCCTGGGTGTGGGCGCCGACCGGCTCGCCGATCTCTGCCGATCCCTCGAACAGGAAGCCCTCGCGGGGGCACTGCCGCCCGCCGGACCGACGCTGGCGGCCTTCGAGGCGGAACTCGCCGAACTCCGCGGGTTGATGGCCGACGATCTCGAGGCGGTCGTGGCGATGGCCTAAAGCTTGGGAGGCCTCGTGAACCTTCAGCCAACCGGTTGACGGTTCCGGAGGTGCCCGGCGACGAAGCTACCGCCACCCGGCGTAGCTTCGCTTGGGTTTCAACTGCGCCACAAAACCGCCCCCGGGCAGGAGGCGGGCGCGTACGCGTCCATCCGCCGGCACCGTTCCCCCAGCCTCGATGGCGACGCCCGTCTTGTCCGGGCCGTCGCGGTAGAGGATAAGCTCGGGATCCTCGATACCGAGTCCGGCAAGATCGATGTCCAGTTCACGGGCGACTTGGCGGCAGTTCAACGCAGCCACGTACCACTCCGGGCCTTTGCGTCGGGCGAAGATCACCGTGTCCCCGATGACCGAGCCCGAAAGCACCCGGGTCTCATCCCAGGCCACGGGAACCGAACGCACGAACTGCAGCAACGGGCTGTTCAAGTACGCCTCCGGGTTGTCCGGCCAGCAGAGAAACGGCGAACTGAACACCACCACCGCCGCCATCTGGAAGACGCGCGTCGTGTTCTTCAAGAAGCGCTCCTGAACATACCCCGGCAGGAAATCCGCGTGCCCCGCGACCATCCGCGTGAAAGGCAAGGCGCCGTAGTGCGCCAGCGGCAGCGTGTCCCAGAGCACGTACTCCTGCTCGCGGATGCCTTCGCGCGTGATTTCGTTGGGCCAGGTGCGTACCTCGCCCGTCGGCTTGTTGGCCCCGTGGAAGTTCACAAGGAGCTGGTACTTCGCCGCCCGCCGCAGGAGGTCTTCGTAAGCTTCGATGACCGCCTTGCTCTCCGAGTTGAAGAAATCGATTTTCACCCCCTTGACCCCGGCCTCGTGGCACCGGCGGAAGAGCTCCTCCCGGGCCTCGATGGTGGTCAAACCGGGACTGTCGTCGCGACCCTCCGGATACGCGTGCCAGAGGACGATACCCACGTTACGCTCCGCGGCATACCGGCAGAGCTCGGCTGCCCGCGCCCACAACTCGCCGCCCGGCTTCATCCAACCCCACTTCTCGCTGCGCCAGCCGGCGTCGACGAGCAAATACTCGCAACCGGTGGCCGCAGACACATCGACGAACCATTTCTGGCGATCCCACTGCGCGCCATCATTGCCGAACACCATCCACGTGCAAGGCGCCTTGCCCGGCCGCATCCAGGGGGCGTTGGGACCTTCCGGGAACAACGCCGGATCCGGAGGATCGCAAAGCGCCGCGATCACGTCGCTGTTCACCAACCCGTTCAGGTCGCGCGCGAACAAGAAGACACGCCACGGCGACAACACCGTCCCGTCGTGGGTCCAACCCGAGGGATCGTCCTCGAAGGCGGCCCGAAACGAGGCTCCCCCTTCGGGCCGTAGCGTCAGCCCGCTGTAGCGAAACAGGCTCGCTTCGGTGACCAGACCGAACGCGCCGTCCGGGTAAATCACCGTCATCGGCGGGCCGACGTGCGTGGCGCGCTTGCGGTTGTCCGCGGTTTCCTCGAGGGGAACCTGATCGGCACGGCAGGCGTGATACTCGCCTTCGTAGTCGTCCGTGTCGGTCTGCAACCACACCGTGGCTTCCGGAGGCAATCCCCATCGAGTCGCCTCCCCCTGCACACGGCGCGTCCCCTGTCCCGGCACGCGATACCGGAAGCCGACCCCATCGTCGAACACGCGGGCTTCGAGCGTCCATTCCACACCCGAGGAACGCATCCGGACAGGCAACTCCGCCGCCTCACAGCGGTTGGTGGCGCTGGTCTTGTGGCCGCGCCAGGCGAACACCTCGGAGATCGACCGCGTTCTCGCCTCGCCCAGTTCGACGCCCGCCCCGAGGTCGACGCCCTCGACCAACAGGCCCGCCCTGGCAGGCTTCAACCGCGGCGAACCATCGGCCTCCACGCTGTAAACCAACGCGCCGTCGGCACCGGTTCCAAGCCGAAACCGGACGCTGCCATTCGGACTGGCCAGCTCGAAGGCGGTTGCCGGGGCCAGAACAGCGAGCCCCAGAACCCACGGCGCAAACCGCCAGCCGCCGTCCCGTGGCCACGAACCAGTGGGGAGCGCTGGCTTTAGCCCGCAGGAGCGTCCCGGCACCGGCGTGGCTTCCGGCGGACGGAAGTCCACGCTCCGGGGGAGGCTTGCTGAAGTCGCGGAGTCGGGCTCGATCGGGCAGTCGGACTTCCTCATGATCTTCCAGGTTAGGCGCCCTTGATCTCCCAACCCTTGCGGTACGTCCGCCGCAGCAGGCGTTCCGCCCCGGGAAAACTCGCGATCCGCATGGGGGCCGACTCCCAATCCAGTCGTTGATCGGGCACGCGCACCGCCACCGTGCCCAGGAGGATGGCCTCGGTCATCGGACCCGTCTGTCCAAAATGCGATTCGCACATCTCGCCGCCGAGGATGGCGTCGATGAAGTGGTGATAGTGGTTCCGGTTGTCGAACTTCGGCCGCTTCACTTCCTTGAATTTCTCTTCCGGCAGGAGCATCGGGGTGCTGCCCAGCGGGTTCAACAGGGCGCCTTTTTCGCCGATGATCATGGCGGACTCGGTGGGGTAATCTTCAATCGAATAGAGGGCCCGGATCTCCTTCGGCGCCCAGAACTCGCCGTCGAACCACTCCACCGTCAGGTCCTCCCCGCCGGTCAGGGCGTTGCCCGGGAAGACCCAGGTGATGTGGTTGGCCTGCGGCCAGGTGTCCGCCCGCCGTTCACGCGATTCCTTCCACGACTCCTGCACCCGCGCGACCACGGACTTCGGCGGCTGCAGCCCCAGTCCCTTCCACACGGCATCGAAGATGTGGCAGCCTATGTCGCCGGACCAGCCGGTGCCGAAGTCCAGCCACCCGCGCCATTTTACCGGGTGATAGATGTCCGGCACAAAAGGCCGTTCGGGCGCCGTCCCGAGCCACAGATTCCAGTCGAGGTGAGCCGGCGGCTTTTGGCCCTGGGCGGGACGCGGCCCGACCGGACGATAGGCCTCGACCGCGCCGGGACGATTCGCGCTGAGATAGATGTGGTTCACCTTGCCGATCACGCCTTCGCGCAGCCACTGCACGGTGGCGCGGTCGCCGGCCATCGAGGCGAGTTGAGTCCCCAACTGGGTGACCACTTGCTTCGCCTTGGCCGCCGTGGCGAGGGCGCGAACCTCGGCCACGTCGTGGCACATGGGCTTCTGCACGTAGACGTGCTTGCCGCGTTGAATGGCCGAGAACGCGATCGGGAAATGCATGTGGTCGGGGACGGTGACGTTCAGCGAGTCGACCTTGTCGCCCTCCTTCTCGAGCAACTCGCGCCAGTCGCGGTAAAGCCGCACTCCGGGGACCTTTGCCGCCGCGGCTTTCATCGTGTTCTCGTCCACGTCACACAGCGCCACGACTTCCAGGCGCGGGTGCTGGCGGAAGTTCTCGAGGTCGCCCACCCCCATGCCCCCGGTCCCGATGCAGGCATGCTGGACCTTGCCATTGGGCGACACCGCCGCCCGTCCCGGGCGAAACACGAACGGTGCCGCGACGGACGCGACGGAGACGGTACGGAGAAAGCCACGGCGCGTGACCATCGAGGGATGTTTCATGAGTGAGGTCTTAAACCCCGAACCGTCGCCCGGCAATCGGAAAGGTTTTGGGGTCAAACCTTGACATTCGACATTTTCGAAAAGCGACCTCCGCCCCGGAGCTGCGGCCGGTCGCCGCCTGAAGCACCTGGGGAGACCCGCGGACCGCCCTGGGATCGCTGAAATGTCAAATGTCAAGGTTTGACCCCAGAGCGCCCGGGAGCGTGCCGAGATCGATGACCCTGGAGCTGGGTGAACCGGCTGTACGGTGCTTCCGCATCTGCAGGGTGCCGACGCGGATCACACGTGGATGTGGATCCGTTGATGTCGCCTCCGGAACCGAGACGGGAGTCCGTGGAGTGGCGCCCAACTCGACCGGGAACTGGTTCTGGCGGATCACGCGCGTGCTCTTGAGGACGATAATCAGCTCGTGATCACCCGCGGGGACCTCGGGAACCACGAATGAACCATCGGCTTCGAGTTCCCCCGGCAACCAGCGCTGCAAGCCGCGGACATTGGTCATGAGATTGACGTCGGCGTTACGCCAATCGGGGGTCCAGGACGGGTCAGTTGTAACGACTTGCCCCACAATGGCGGCACCGAGACGGCCGAGTTCATAGTTGCTGGCTTCTCCGGGCCTCACCGGGAACTCGCACCACGCGATGTCCCGGCTGCGAACCACCCAGACGCCGCAGGGCACTTCCGCGAACTGAAATCGTCCCTGGGCATCGGTGGTCGCCGGGATGCGGACGGCTTGATTCGTGCGATTTACCGGGCTGTAACTGGGCTCGACCAAGCCGGGCCATCGGCGCTGAAGCGTGAGTTCCTTGCCCGGCCAGGGTTGATCCCCACGCCATAGCGTCCCCGTGATGCTGGCCCTGGCGGTGCCGAGATCGACTCGAAACTCGGGGGAAAGCGTCCGCGCATCGACCACCGCCTGGAGCGGATCGTGCCAGACCACCAGCCACCGAGCCCGCGGATTCGCATACAAAGCGATGCGCCCCTGCGCGTCGGTTCGCCCACTGCCCCCCATCGCCCGACCTCGGTCGTGGTAGGTGACCCAGGCGCCTTCCAGCGGCTGGCCGTCCAGGTGAACGGTACCCCAAAGGCGATCCGCTTCCGACGCCGGAGCAGCCGGAGCACCAGGGGCTTCCGTGTTACCCGCCAGCGTCCGGAGGAAGGGCGCCAACGCTTCAGCTTCCCAATGCCGCGCGACCACCTTGCCCTCCGCGTCCAGGAGGATCAGAGCCGGGAACGCTTCAACCTCGTAAGCCTCCTTCACCGCCAGTTCGTCGGCGAGTTGGACCAAAGGCCACCCTGTATCAGCGTAAGTCCAATGCCGCTTCGCCTCGCCGAAGTCAGGCGCAGCCACCAGCACCAGCACGCGCAACGAACCGCCGCCCCCCGCGCCGTCGATCACCCGCTTCAGCGCATTCAGTGCGAAGTGGTTGTCCCCGGGCCAGAAGTACAGCAAGGCGGGTGTCCTTCCGACCGGTGAGAACCGGAGTGTCCCGCCCGTGGCGTCTGTTCCCTGAAAAGCGAGTCCGGAATCGCCGACCCGGAGCCGGCGGACGGGGCGGAGCTTGAAGGCTCCGATATCGTACGGCGGCTCGGCGGCCCCATCGTCGATTGAGGGCACGGTCACCAAGCCGCCTGCCGTGGCGACCGTTTGCATGTCCACCGCCGGCCCGGCGGCTGGCGCACCTCGAAACGCCAAGCTCAATGCGTAGTTGCCCGGCACGACCCCGTGCACGATGAACCGTCCATCCGGTTCGAACTCCGGGCGGTACTCCCGTCGTTGCCCGCCGGTCTGCTGGTGCTCGGACTCGATGAGTCGGGCCCACTCGCGCCCCGCTGAGGTGTTTGTATCCGGAAACCACGGCAGGCTCAGCCCGAAGTGAAACGTGTTCCAGTCGAAGTCCACCGGCGTGCCTGCGGCGACGACCCGGCCGGTGAGGGTGCGGGTCTTCCTTCCAAGTTCCAGCCGGTTCGTTGTCCGTGCCTGGACCTCGACGATGCTCTCCAAGCCGCCAATCCACGAAGAGCCGGCCGTGGGTCCATCCTTTCGCCGCGTGGCCTTCCAGGCCGGGTTGTCAGGCAGGTCAATGTACCGGTGGAGGCGCCAGCGTCCCGGCGGCACCGTCGCAAAAGTGAAGCGCCCGTTGGGGTCCGTGAGCGTTTCCAGAAGTTCGCTGTGAGTTCGCTGAGCGCCTAACGGAACGGCCGTGAGCGCCACCCGGACGTTGGCGGCGGGAGCTTCGCCGAAGAGCAGCCGGCCTTCGATCCGCCCCACGGGCTGCAGTTCATAGTGGAACCCGTCCGCCAGCGTCTCCGGGATTACGTCGGTGACACCTTCCGCACACGAAATCACGCACAGGTTCTCCTGGAGCGCGCGCGGGATCCGCAGGACGCCTTGAGCGCCGATCGCAGCGTCCACGCCCTCCCGCTGGTGCCGGTAATGCAGCCGCACCGCCGTGTTTGTCAGAGGCTGGCTGTTGATGGTGATCGTGCCCCAGATCGAATCTTCGGGCGATTGACGTGGCTCCACGGGCAAGTCAGACGCCTCCGCCGGTGTCTTCGCGCGCCCGGAGCCTGACAACGTTCCGGGATCTCCTTCCCGTGCATTGGTCAGCCCCACGACCGCCAGGAGGGCCACGAGCGCCGCGGCGGACGCCGACCAGCGTCCGGGGCGGCGGAAGGTGGCGACGGCCGTGATGCGCTCGCGGAGGGCGCGCTGGTCCTCGAGGATGCCCACCATCGCCGGAACGACCTCCGGACGCCCAACCCCGGCCATCAAGCTCAAGATGGTCTCGCCGTAGGCTCGAGCGCCATTCTCGCCCAACGCCACGAGGGCCAGATGATCTGCGGCCAGCTCACGTTCGGCGCGCAACCGGCGCATCGCCAGCCAGACGACCGGATTGAACCAGTGCAGCACCTGCGCCGCCGTCGCGATCCAGTTCACGAGGATGTCGTAACGCTTGAGGTGCGCGAGTTCGTGAAGGAGGACATGGCGCAGTTCGTCGTGGGAGAGGCGCTCGGCCAAACCCGCTGGCAGGAGCAGCCGGGGCCGCCACCAACCACACAAGGCCGGGCTGTGAACCCAATCCACGGCGCACAGGCGCAAGCTCCGGCGCACACGGAGGCGCTCACGGCATTCGCTCAGGAGGTCGCCCCACGGTACGTCGTTGAGCAAACGCGCTGACCGCAGTTCGCGGCGGAACCGCAGCCAACTGCGAAGCAAACGCATGGACAGCACCAGAATGCCCGAGGTCCAGACGACCACCACCAGCCATGGCCAGACTGGGGGGCTGGAGTTCGCGACGGGCGCCGCCGTCCCTGGAACGACGCCACGGCTGAACGGGTCGGGCGGTACCGTGATTGCACCTCGCGCCGGCTCACCCATCGGGTGCGAATCACTCGTCGCGATGGCGGGCCAGCGCGAGTGCCCGCGAGTCGCTGCGGTCCCTCGGGGGTCAGGAGCCGCGGCCGGTGCCGGTGTCGAAGCCTGGACGCCACCTGGAGGCGCACCGGAGCTTGTCATCCGCGGAGGGGAGGAAAGCCCCGTTCTCCTGGCAGCGGTGAGGCCACGCCAGTCGGGCGTAAGATTGAAAAGACTCCAGGCGCTGACGAGGGCCAGCGGCAACAGCAGTCGCGCCACGAGAATCAGCCACAAGGCATGACGCCACGTCGGCGTCAGCCAGCGTCGCAGCAACCGCTGCGCGAGCAGAATGACGACGGCCAGCATCGCGGCCTGCCACGAAGCCTGCAGCAGGACGTCAGCAAGACTGCGGCACAATTCGGTGTAATAGTTCATGGGCGTGGGGCGGAGAGTTCAGGCGCCTGGTCCGCGAGGACAATTCACTCACGGCGTCCTCGTCCCGGTTGGAGAATCCGCTGCAGGTCGCGCCGCTCGGCCTCGGATAGCTTCCGGCGTTCGATGAAGTGGGCGAGCATCGGCTCGAGGGCACCGCCAAAAACGCGGTCCAGGAACGAATCGGTGACGGCCGCAACGCAATCCCGTTCGGTCACCAGGGCGCGATAGCGGTACGCCCGGCCGTCGCGCTCGAACCCGAGCGCCTTCTTCTTCACGAGCCGGTTGAGGAGGGTGCGGGCGGTCTTGGGGTGCCAGGAGGGGTCCAGGGTGGCGAGACGGGCGACGACGTCGTTGGCGGTGAGCGGGGCGTGGGCCCAAACGACCTTCATCACCTCCCACTCGGTCTCGGAAATGCGCGGGATGGCAGGCATGAGCTTTGGCTTACAGTTGTAATTTCAGGACATGGATTACACCTGTAAGCTTCCCGGGTCAAGCGGCAAGTCTTGGGGTCAAACCTTGACATTCGACATTGTGGCCCGCCTCCGGCGTCCCCGGCACGTCGAACCGGAACGCACCGCGGACCGGACCGGTGAGACCGCCCGGCGGCGGCAGCCGAGAATGTCGAATGTCAAGGTTTGACCCCAAGGCCCCTTGCGGCCGGGCCTCAAAGCCGTACAGTGCAGCGCGCTTGAGCGAAATCCTGACCCACGAAATCGAGCACCTCACCCGCCGCCTGGACGCCATCATCCGCGAACAGGCGGGGGAACCGGTCTTCCAGCATTTGCAGCAAATCCGGCAGCTCGCCATCGCCACCCGACGCCATGAGGATCCGGCCAGCCTGCGTCGGAAGCGGGCCATTATCGACAAGCTCACCGTGGCCGAGGCGTACCAGATCGGGCACGCGTTCAGCCTGTTCTTCCAGCTGACCAATTTCTGTGAGGAACGGGCTCGCCTCCGGCACTTGCGCGAACACGCGTCGCCAGCCATGTCCGTCCGGCGGCTGTTCGACGAACTGCACGCGGCGCGGGTCCCGGCGGAGCGGGTGCAGCGCTGCCTTGACGAACTCGAGATCCAACCGGTGCTCACCGCCCATCCCACAGAGGCGAAACGTCGGGCGACACTGGCCCAGGTGTGGCGGCTCGCGGAGCATTGGGAGCACCCGGAGGAGGTGCTCGAGTCCCTCTGGCAAACCGAGGAGGTTCGCGAACGCCGGGTCGGCCCGCTGCAGGAAGTCGCCACCGCCGTCTTTTACTTCGACCGCACCATTTTCGAGGCGGCCGCGGACTTCTACGCGGCCTTCGACGCCGCGCTCGCCGCGCGCTATCCCGGGGTGAAGCGCCGCCGGCCGTTTCTCACCTTTGCCAGCTGGGTGGGAGGCGATCGTGACGGCAACCCGTTTGTGACCCCGGAGATCAGCCGCCAGACGGCCCAGTGGCATACGTGCGTGGCGATGGACTTCTACGAACGCGAGGTGGCCCGGCTGGTTCAGGAACTTACGCACGCCACTCCGGTCGGACGCTCCGGAACCCCGCCCGAGCCCATCGATGCGGTGTTGCCGTTCCAGCCCTACGAAGGCTTCCGCAGCCGGCTGGCCGTACTCCGCCGCAGCCTTCGGTTGGGCAAGGCCACGCTCCCCGAGATCCTGGACACCCTCGAGGAGGTGCAGCGTGGTCTCCTGCGCCAGAACGCCGTTCGCGCGGCCCACGGACGCATTCAGCGGCTCCTGACCAAGGTCCGCACGTTTGGCCTGCACCTCGCCGAACTCGACTTCCGCGACCACAGCAGCAAGCTCGACAGCGCCGAGGCAGAGTTGCTCGAGCAGTTCCGCACGCTGCTCGAGCTTCAGAAGTCCCACGGTGTCCAGGCCGCGCGCCGGTTCATCCTCAGCATGACCCGGAGCGCGGCGGACATCCTAGGGCTGCTCCGGCTCGCCGACCAGGTCGGGCTGTCGGACATCGATTTCGTGCCGCTCTTCGAAACGGTCGATGACCTCGAGCACGCCTCGCGGATGCTGGTCGAGTTGTGGACCAACCCACGCTACCGCGCCCATCTCAAGCACCGCGGGCGGGTCCAGGAGGTCATGGTGGGCTATTCCGACTCCAACAAGGATGGCGGCTATCTCGCCGCAAACTGGTTCCTGTACCGTGCCCAGAAGGAAATGTCGCGCGTGGCGGATGAATGTGGGGTGAAGCTGCGCCTCTTTCACGGCATGGGCGGCACGATCGATCGCGGGGGCGGGGCGAGCTACCGCAGCCTTCGCGCCCAACCCCACGCCGCCCCGGACGGACGGATCCGCATCACGGAGCAAGGCGAGGTGGTGTCGCTCAAGTACTCGAATCCGGCCATTGCGCAACGGAACCTCGAGCAACTCACCGCCGCAGTGATCGCCGTCCAATGCCTCCCCCTGCCCGAGCCTGTGGCCGCGAAGTTGACGCGCTGGGAAGCCCACATGGGCACACTGGCGCGGCTGTCCCTGGACGCTTACCAGGAGCTCGTCTATCGAACGCCCGAGTTCGCGGAGTATTTCTGGCAGGCGACCCCGATCGACCTCATCGAGCATTTGCGCCTGGGATCGCGCCCCACGCGCCGGCAGCCCACGACCGACATCCGGCAGCTCCGCGCAATCCCCTGGGTGTTTGCGTGGACCCAGTCCCGGCATCTGTTGTCGGCCTGGTACGGGGTGGGTCACGCCCTGGAGGTCTTCACGCAACAGGAGTCGCACGGGCTGGCGCAACTCCGGGACATGTACCGGGACTGGCCATTCTTCCGCTCCCTGATGGACAATGCCGGGGTTTCGCTCGCCAAGACGGACCTGGACATCGCGGCCCAATACGCCGGCATGGTTCGGTCGCCGGCGGTTCGAGACAAGGTCTTCGGCCTGATCCGGGAGGAGTATCATCGTGCCAGCGCCATGGTTCTGAAGGTGACCGGTCGCCGGCAACTCCTCGAGGGACAGGAGGTGCTGGCGCAGTCCCTGCAACGGCGCAACCCGTACGTGGATCCGTTGAATTACCTGCAGATCCGTTTCCTCAGCCGCTGGCGGCAGGCCGGCGAGAAGGGGCGGACCCAGACGCTCCGCCGCCTGCTCGCACTTACGGTCAACGGCATCGCGTTCGGCATGAAGAGCACCGGCTAAGATGGACTTCCTCGATGCCATTCGCGCCAATCTGTTGAGCCCGGCCGTGCTCTTTTTCCTGCTGGGCGTGACGGCGGCGCTGGTGAAGAGCGATCTCAAGTTTCCCGAGGCCCTCTACATCGCGCTCACGATCTACCTGCTGACCGCCATCGGCTTCAAAGGCGGCGTGGCGATTTCCGAGACGGGGTGGAGCGTCGTATGGAGACCGGGCCTGGCCGCTCTGCTGCTCGGAGCCGGCATCCCGCTTTGGTGCTATCCTGTGCTCCGGTTGGCCGGGCGTCTGCCCCGGGCTGATGCCGCCGCGATCGCGGCGCACTACGGCTCCGTCAGCGCGGTCACCTTCATCGCCGCCACCAATTTCCTCAAGCAGGTGCAGGTGCCCTACGAGAGCTATGCGGCGGCGTTTCTCGCGGTGATGGAATCGCCGGCGTTGATCGTCGGCATCCTGCTCGGCAAGTCCATGCGACCGGGATCCTTCGCGGGAAAAGAGTCGACGACCCAACTCGCCCTGCGGGAGGCGGTGTTTGGCCGCAGCGTGTTGTTGCTCGTGGGCGGGTTGATCATCGGGGCGCTGTGCGGCGAGCGCGGCATGGCCGGGGTGGAAGGGTTCTTTGTCACGCCGTTTCAGGGCGTGCTGGCGCTGTTCCTCCTCGAAATGGGCATGGTGGCCGCACGTCGGCTGAGCGACCTGCGCAAAGTGGGCGTGTTCCTCCTGGGCTTTGGCGTGGGGGCGCCGCTGGTGCACGGATGCGTGGGGGCGTTCGCCGGTTACCTGGCGGGCTTGAGTCCGGGGGGCACCACGCTGCTGGCGGTGCTGGCGGCGAGCGCCTCGTACATCGCGGCGCCGGCAGCCATGCGGCTATCGCTACCTGAAGCCAATCCCACCCTTTACCTGACGTCCGCGCTCGCGATCACGTTCCCGTTCAACATCGCCCTGGGCATTCCCATCTACTTCGCCGTGGCTCGCTGGCTGCACGCCGTCCTATGAACACGCATCCGATGACGCGTATCACGATCGTGGGTGAAGCCCTCGCGCGCGAGCCGTTGAAGGCGTTGCTGCAGGAAGTCGGCGCCCATGGGTACACCTTGTTCACCGTCGAAGGCAGCGGCGCCCAGGGGCCGCGAATGGCGGACATCGAGGAGTTCGCCAACATTCAGGTCGAGGTGATCGTGCCTCCGGCCGTGGGCATCCGGTTGCTCGAACGCCTCGAACGCGACTTCTTCCCCCGCTACGCGATGATTGCCTACGAGAGCGACGTTCGCGTCTTGAGACGGGACAAGTTCTGAGCACCCGCGCCCGCGTGAGTCGCGGGATCACGGCCGACCGTTAATTCCTTGTGGCCACCAGCCACCACACCGGGGCCAGGATCAGGTTGACGTAGACGGCGGCGAGCAGGTCATCCGCGGTGATCCCCCATCCGGCTGGCAAGGCCTGGCTTCGGCCCACGGGCCAGGGCTTCAGGATATCGAAGAAGCGAAACGCGGCGAAGATCGCCAAAGTGACCAGCAGGCCGCCGCCGCGAAAGAGCTCGCCAGGTCGCAGCCAGCCGCCGTGCTGCGTCGCGTGCCAGATCAGCCAACCAGCGTAGCAGAGGGGCATCGCGACGATCTCATCGAGGACCACCGAACCCGGGTCTTTCTGCTCCAGCACCCGCTCCGCTTCACCGCAGGCCCAGACGGACAACGCCACACTGACGAGAACGCCGGCTAGGTACCAACCTGCATTCCCGGGAATCAACAGAAGCGCCGTGAAGCCAATGCCTGCCAGCGAACCAAACGTGCCCGGCGCCACGGGAATCCGGCCAACGCCCAGCCCTTGGGCGAGCCACAGGGCGATCGTGTTCACGACTCGTGGATCCTCCGCGTTGCCACACCTCTCACATGTCCTGGAGATACAGCTGGCGGTTGCGCCAGAGGTACAGGGCGCCCGAGACAAACGTGAGCACGACTGCCAGCCAAATCGCGGCGGTAGTGAACAACGCGACCCACGGCGCACCGGCGATGGACCAGCCAAAGACGGCCCGACCGACCACGCCCCATTCCGCGTAACTCAACGAGACCAGGACGGAGATGATGGCCACGATTTGGGTGACCGTCTTGTGTTTCCCAAAGCCCTCGGCCGCCAGCACGACGTTCTTGGATGCCGCCAGCAACCGCAGTCCGGTGATGGCGAGCTCCCTTGCCACAATAATCACCACCATCCAGGCCGGCATCAGGTTGCGGTCGACAAACGCGATGAACGCCGAACAGGTCATGATCTTGTCCGCCAGGGGGTCCATCAGAATGCCAAAGTTCGTGATCAACTGGCGCTGGCGCGCGATCCGCCCGTCCAGGAGGTCCGTCACCCCGGCCGCGATGAAAAGCACGAGCGCCAGCGAATCCCCAAACCGGGAATTGGAGAAGAACGCGGCCAGAAAAAACACGGTCAGGACAAATCGCGAGCCTGTGAGCTTGTTCGGCAGATTCATTGTCCCGGGACGTTCTAACGCAAACCAAGCCGGACGCCAAGGCGAAGAACACGCCGGACCGCAGCCGGTCCCCGGCCGCAGCACCGACCAGCGCCCAGGGGCGGCTTTCGCGAGGAGACCGCGTCAGGGGTTCGTTCCCGCTGCGCTCGCAGAGCAGTCGCGCGCCTTCCCTGCCCGTCACACCTGCTGGAAGCCGCCGAGCCGCCCAGGTGTCGAGTCACACCGGCACGGCGATCAAATCGTAGTCGGTGTGTCCGACGATCCGGACCTTCGCAAACTGGCTCGCAGGTAGCTTGCCGCGCACGTAGACACGTCCGTCGATGTCCGGCGCGTCCGCCTCACCTCGGGCAACGCTATACGCGGCGCGTCCGAGCTTTGGTCCCGCGGTGTCATGCTCCCGGATCAGGCCATGCTCCCAGTTGAACACGTTGGCCGCGTGGAGCTGGCGGTCATGGGCCGCTCCTTCCACGAGCACCTGCAGCTCGCGCCCGACCGCCTCGGAAGCCACCCCCCGGGCGACTTCATGCTGGGCCGCCATCGCCTGCTCACGCCGACGTTGGCGTATGCGTTCGGAGATCTGCCCCGACATCCGGCCAGCGATGGTCCCCTCTTCGCGGGAATAGGTGAACACACCCAGGCGTTCAAAGCGGGTCTCGCGAATGAACCGCAGCAGGTTCTGAAACATCGCCTCGGTCTCGCCGGGAAAACCCACGATGAACGTGGTCCTGAGCGCGATTCCCGGGATGCCGGCCCGGACTCGACGGATGAGATCCTCGATGTGAGCCCGCGAGGTCTCGCGCCGCATGCGCTGCAACATGACCTCGTCCACATGCTGGAGCGGCATGTCCACGTACCGGGCGACTTTGCGACACGCCGCCATGGTCTCGATCAACTCGTCCGTCCAGTGCGCCGGGTGGGTGTAGAGCAGGCGGATCCAGAACTCCCCGGGAAGCGCGTTCAGTTCGCGCACGAGCCGCGCCAGCGTGGGCGCGTCGGCCGGAAGCGCCCCCGCGGCGGCCCGGAACCGATCCGGGGAGGCAATCGCCCGGCGGTGGTTCGGTCGCAAATCCAATCCGTAATAAGTCGAGTCCTGCGAGATCAGGTTCAACTCCTTGACCCCCTCGGCGACCAGGCGGCGCGCCTCCTCGATGACATCGGCCATCGGCCGGCTCCGATGGCTGCCCCGCATCCGGGGGATGATGCAGAAGCTGCAAGGATGGTTGCACCCCTCCGCGATCTTCACATAGGCGAAATGCGTCGGGGTGAGCCGGAAGCGCGGCGTGCCATAGTCCGGGATGTACGTGGGACGGGCATCCACCGCCAGGACGGGGGAGACGACCGGGGCTGTAGGCGTTTGCTCCCGGCGCTGCGGCAGTTGGGACGCGAGGTCGTGATCCTGCGACTCCGGGTGGGCACGATCGAGAGCTGCCAGACGCCGGTTGATCCGTGACTTGGTAGGTTGCGCCAGGGGCCGGGCTTCCCGGAGTTTCGCTTCGCGCCTTGCGATCGCCTCGCGCACCAACTCCCCCACCCGCGTCACCTGATCGATGCCCATGAAGGCGTCGACCTCGGGAAAGAGCTTCGGCAGTTCATCGCGATACCGCTGGGAGAGGCAGCCGGCCACGATGACGGCCTGCCCGCGGTGCCCGGCCTCGCGAACCGCGGTGGACTCGAGAATCGTGTCCACGCTCTCCTCCTGGGCCGCGTCGATGAAGGAGCAGGTATTGACGATGACGGCATCGGCTTCGGCGGGGTCGTTCGTGATTTCGACTCCGGCTTTGAGGAGTGTTCCCAGCATGATCTCGGCGTCGACGAGATTCTTGGCGCATCCCAGGGCGATCATGCCCACGCGCAGCCGACCGGTAGATGCCGGCAGGTTCACGGCCGAGGAAGCCCGCTGAACGCCCGGTCCCGTCATGGTGTGACGGGGGGGAGGGGAAGGGTTTCGGCATCCTGGCCCGGAGGCAGCTCGTAATGCCCGGCCTCAATCCCGCCCACGGGGTCAGCGCGCTGCGCCCGGTCAATAGCGCGGTAGATCCACGTCGCGGCGACAAGCGCGACGAGAAGGAACATCGCTGGCAACGCGACCCGCCAGTTGATCCGGGAAAGCTGGAGCATCACCCGGTCGAGGGTTGCTTTCTGTTCGCCGGTCAGGCTGGGATGCTCCCGGAACCGCTCCGTCCGGGCCAACTCGGCATCCAGCGCGGCCATGACGACTTCCTCGTCCGCCTTGACGAGGCGGGCGTAAGTCCGGACGAAGCCGCGGATGTACACCGGCGCGGTAAACACCTCGTAGTTCCCCGCTTCAACAGCGAAGACCCGGTCGGCGCGCATGCGGGTCTGGGCGGCGACCTGCTCCTCGGTCAAGCCGGCAGCCTGTCGCGCTGCGCGCAGTTGTTCGGCAACGGTGGCCATGACCGCCAACTTTGTGGGACGCGCGAGGGGATTTCCAGCAATTCCAGATGGCAGGGCCGCGGGCGGGGGCGGCGCGCGGTGGCGGAGCCCGGCGGCACCGCGAGCCGGTGGGGGGTTGGGGCGGCGAAATGTCGAATGTCAAGGTTTGACCCCAAGGCGAGGGAGCTTGCGGTTTTTCCCGCCACCACCGAGGTTGGGCACGCAAAATGGCCATGAACGTCAGCGAGATGCGGATGGATTACTCCCGCGATGCGCTCCATCGCCGCGACCTGGACCCCGATCCCTTTGCCCAGTTCGAAACCTGGTTCAAACAGGCCTGCGCAAGCGGGATGCTCGAGCCCAACGCCATGAGCCTGGCCACCGTGGGTCCCGAAGGGCGTCCGACCCTGCGGACCGTCCTGCTCAAGAAGTGGGATCGCAACGGCTTTGTGTTCTTCACGAACGTCGAGAGCCGCAAGGCCGCCCAGATCGAGCAGAATCCCCACGTGTCGCTCCTGTTCCCCTGGCTGTCGCTGCAACGGCAGGTCGCCATCAACGGACCCGCCGAGCGCATTCCGACCTCGGAAGTGCTCGCCTACTTTGTCACGCGTCCGTTCGGCAGCCAGCTGGCGGCCTGGGCCTCGCCCCAGAGCAAGGTGGTGTCGACGCGCTCGCTCCTCGAGGCGAAATGGGACGAGTTGAAGCGCAAGTTCCGCGAAGGGCAGGTGCCGCTGCCGTCGTTCTGGGGCGGTTACCGGGTCAAGCCCCGGGATTTCGAATTCTGGCAGGGGCGCACCAACCGGCTTCACGACCGCTTCCAGTACACGCCAGCATCCGAAGGCGGATGGCGCATCGAGCGCCTGGCGCCCTAAGGCGCGCCTCGCTAGGAGGACCGGTTCGGCGTCGAACCCGATGGAAGGCTCAGGATCTCGCGCACCGCGGCCTTGAACCGGTCGAGTCCTTCGTCGAACGCGGCGGCCATCCTGAGCACGGGCGTGCCGCGCACCCGCCGTCGGAAGGAGGCGAGGTTTCGAACCGCGGCGGGTTCATCCATCTTGTTGGCCACCACAAGGCGCGGCTTGGCCAGCAACGCGGGATCGTAGAGCTCGAGTTCGCTCAGCAGCTGGCGGTGATCGTCCCAGGGGGTGCGGCCATCCGTTCCCGCCATGTCGAGCACCACGACGAGCACCTTGCAGCGGGCAATGTGGCGCAGGAACGAGTGGCCGAGTCCGACGTTGCGGTGGGCGCCCTCGATCAGACCCGGCACGTCGCAGACCGTCACCCGTTGCCAGTTCTCGTACTCCACGATGCCCACCTGGGGATGCAGCGTCGTGAAAGGGTACGGCGCGATTTTGGGGCGGGCCTTGGATATGGCAGCCAGGAGGGTTGATTTCCCGGCGTTGGGATATCCCACCAGGCCAACTTCGGCGATGATCCGCAGCTCGAGGAGAAAAGCTCCCTCGGCTCCAGGCTCGCCCGGTTGCGCAAACCGCGGCGTCTGCCGGCGGGCGGTGGCGAAGTTCCGATTGCCCAAGCCCCCCCGGCCTCCCTGACAGAGCACGAGTCGTTGTCCGTGTTCGGTAAGGTCGGCCACCAGTTCGCCCCGGGGCGCGTGAACCTGGGGGCGGTCGCCGGGCGCGCGGCTCAGATCATATTCCATGGCGGCGCCGGCGGTGGTGCGGAAGACAGGGCGCTCCGCGGTCGCTGCGGGGATCACAGGCCGGGATTCCGCGTCCTCGGAGGGTGAGGGCAGCAGGTCAGGAGCCGGGTGGTGGGGCAGCCGCCAAATCATGGTCCCACAAGGGACCTTCACCAGCAGGTCCTTGCCGGCGTGCCCATCCATGCCTTTGCCCAGACCGGGCTGGCCGTCTTCGGCGAAGAGTCGCGGCTGGTAGTACTGGTTGATCAGATTGTTGAGGTCGTGGTCGGCCTCGAGGAAGACGTCGCCGCCACGTCCTCCGTTGCCTCCACTGGGGCCGCCTTTGGGCCGGAACGTCTCCCGCAGAAACGCCACGCATCCGCGGCCTCCGTGCCCGGCGCGTGCGTAGATCCTGACCTCGTCGACGAACATGCGCGTGCTCAAGCGCCCGCCGTCCCGGGGGCGGGATCACGGCAAAGCAAAAAGGCGAGGCTCGGGGCCTCGCCCTGAAAATGCTGGGGTTGGCGTCTAGTTGCCGGCCGGGGCGGGCACAGCGACGACGTTGATGCGCTTGCCATCCTTGTCGAACTTGACCGTGCCGTCCGCCAGGGCATAGAGGGACCAGTCCCGGCCCGTGCCGACGTTGCGGCCGGCCACGAACTTCGTGCCGCGCTGGCGCACCAGGATGCTGCCTGCGGTGACGAATTGACCGCCGTACTCCTTCACGCCCAGCCGCTGGCCGTGACTGTCGCGTCCATTACGTGAGCTGCCGCCGCCTTTCTTGTGTGCCATAGACTTAGAGCTTGATCTCCTTGACCTGGACCACCGTGAGGGACTGGCGATGGCCGATCTTCTTGCGGTACCCCTTGCGGCGCTTGAGCTTGAATGACCACACCTTCTCGCCGCGCTTCTGCTCGAGCACGTCCGCCACCACGCTCGCGCCGGCGACCGTGGGCGTGCCCACCGACACCTGGCCGTCGTTGTTGACGAGCATGACCCGGTCGAACGTCACCGGTTGACCCGGTTCCACGGTCAGCTTCTCGATCTCGAGCTTGTCCCCCGGGGCCACCCGGTACTGTTTGCCGCCTGTTGCCAAGACTGCGTACATAGTCGCGATGTCAAAGACGGGCATCAAAACAGATGAACGTGGGGGTGTCAACGTGGTGTTTGGAGAAAATTGAGGGCTGCCAAAGGCCGTGGACAGATCGGCTCGGCGTCGAGCGAAGCGGGCTTCCCGAAACACCTCGCTTTCCATGCCCTCCCCCCGGAGCGCGGACTTCAGTCCGCAGGAACCCTGCGCCGGCTCGGGGACGTCCCTGCGGGCTGAAGCCCGCGCTCCTTCCCATGAAACTGTCCCGAAAAGCGGGGATGAATCCCCGCACTCCAGGCGCTTCGCGGCCCCGGACGTGCCTTGGAGCGGCGCGAAGCGTTTGGAGTGCGTCCGCTTTAGCGGCGCTTTTGGGTTCATGGTCACGGGGCAGGTCCGCAAGGAACAGGTGGCTTTCCATGAACCGTCCCCGGAGCGCGGACTTCAGTCCGCAGGAACCCGCGCCGGCTCGAGGACGTCCCTGCGGGCTGAAGCCCGCGCTCCTTCCCATGAAACTGTCCCGAAAAG
>CAZHUS010000008.1:124243-130542 GCA_964535555.1 uncultured Verrucomicrobiota bacterium | reverse complement strand
GCCCGGATGCGCCAACTCCGCGCGCGCTTGCGGTGCCAAAGGCCTTCCAAACCGCCTTTCTCCCGGCCTGCAGAGCGTCCCCCTTCTTCCAGAGGACCCGGCCTTCTTGACACCTGGCCGACTTTGTCAACGGCCATGAAAACTACGCGACTACGCGACATGCTGCCAGATTCTGCTTGCCGTTTGATCCGGCAGCGCCAAGCTACACCTTTCCAACACTACAAACGACCCCACGGCCGATTTGGTATGCGCAACCCGCGAACGGGTCCTCTGTATTCCCTCCTGATTTTCCTCGGCACGTGTTGCGGAGTGTGGCCCGCGACGGCACAGGTCCGCACCGGAGGGAGTGTCGTGGTTACATGCGAGTCATTTGAGGGCGGAGGCAGCCCGGTCCATGGTGGCGTCGTCCTCAACAGCGCCAGTCTCGGGGGGGTGGTCGGAATAGCCGGCAGTTCAAACGGGGCCGTTGTGGCCGGAGGAGGTTCACCGTCGCAGAATCCCGGCCTGACGCCACCAACCGCGGCGGCTTTGGTTTCATTCGGCGCCCACTGGCTGAGCGTGGACGCTGTGGCAGTCGAGTGGCAGAGCGGCGTGGAGTATGACCTGCTTGGATTTCAGTTGCAGCGACAGTCTGGAGGCGCCGATTGGATACGCGTGGGCCCGAGCCTCATCCCAGCGGAAGGGTACGGCCAGCCTCGTCGATACCGCTTCGTCGACAGACACCTCCTTTGGGCGGACCGCGTCCACTATCGACTGCACGCCGTTGACCTCGCCGGCCAACGGCATCTCGTCGCTCAAACGGTCGTGGCGCTCGGACTGCGAGCCGGCATCGCCTGGAGTCCAGGCGACCTTGTCCTCTCCGTGGAGGGCGCCATCAGCGGCAAAGTCATCATCGAAGCCAGCGCCAGTCTCACCCCCGGTTCCTGGGAGCGAGTGGACGAACTGGAGATCGATCTCACGGGCAGGGGAAGCCTGAAGACTCCCTTGGACCTCGGAAGCTCGGGTAGATTCTACCGTGTCAGACAGGAGTAGAATCAGTCAGCTCGTATGCAAAGCATGAAGCCACCCATTCACCCCCTGGTACTGGCAGCACTCTGCTTCAGCAGTCTCGTCGAGACCCAGACCGTGCCACCCATGATCAGCTACCAAGGACGCGTCACCGTGTCCGGTTCACCGGTGAACGGCACGGCTTACTTCAAGTTCGCGCTGGTCGACGGTGATGGCACCACCGCCAGCGCCACCTACTGGAGCAACGATGGCACCAGCACCTCGGGTGGCGAACCGACGACCGGAGTCGCGCTCCCTGTCAGCAGCGGGCTCTATGCTGTCTTGCTCGGTGACATGGAGCTTGGCATGGTACCCATCCCGGCCACGGTTTTCGCTGAACACTCGACCGTTCGACTGCGCGTCTGGTTCAGCCAAGTCTCCGAGGGTGCCTACCAACTGCTATCGCCTGACCACCGCATCGTGGCGATGGGCTACGCCATGCTCGCAACCACGGTGCCCGATGGATCAATCACCTCGGCGAAGCTGGCGGTAGGCGCGGTCGGCACGGGTCAAATCGCCGCCCACTCGATCACGAGCACCGAACTCGCCAACGGCGCGGTCGGGGCCGCCCAGCTTATGCCAGGAGCCGCCGCGGCCAATCTCAACGCGAGCGGCCAGGCTGGTGTGCCCAGCGGCGCCGTACTCCTGTCGGTGACGGAGGAGAACGCCACCCTCATCGAGGCTGGTTACGTGAAGATCGGAGTCACGCAGGTCGCTGACAGTTGGCGACAGCGGGCGACACCTACCACGCTCGCCGGACGCTCCGCTCATAGCACGGTGTGGACAGGAAGCGAGATGATCGTGTGGGGCGGAATGGGGAGTGGAGACACGCGGTGGAACGATGGCGGCCGCTATAGTCCAACGACCGATGCCTGGCTACCCGTGACCAGCACTGGCGCTCCGGTGGCGCGGGACAATCACACCGCCATCTGGACGGGGAGCGAGATGATCGTCTGGGGAGGATGGGGTGACGGATACCGCAACGACGGGGGGCGCTACAATCCGCAGACGGACAGTTGGACGCCAGTGACGACCGCGTCTGCGCCCGCGGGGCGCATGTTTCACACCGCCGTCTGGACGGGCAGCAGCATGGTGATTTGGGGTGGAGACGGCGTGGGCGGGCAGCTCAACAACGGAGGCCGCTACGACCCGACGACGGACACCTGGACCCCAGTGACCATGACCGGCGCTCTGAGTGGCCGCATTCATCATACGGCGGTATGGACAGGAAGCGAGGTGGTGATCTGGGGCGGGTACTCGATCCTGGGTTACTTGAATGATGGCGCTCGCTACAACCCGGTGAGTGATAGCTGGCTGGCAATGACGGCCAGTGCACCCACCGCCCGCTCCAGCCACACGGCGGTCTGGACGGGGTCTGCGATCATGATCTGGGGCGGGGAGCGTGGCAGTTCCCCCTACTATCTGAACGACGGGAGCGGCTACCATCTATCCACCAGCAGTTGGATAGGGATGTCCGGCAACGGTGCGCCTACCGGGCGCCCGCAGCATTCGGCCGTGTGGACGGGCAGCGAAATGATCGTCTGGGGCGGGAATCCAGGTGGCAGTTTTCGAAACGACGGCGGACGCTACAATCCAGTGAGCGACAACTGGACGGCGGTCACGACGACGGGAGCACCGCCCGCACGGGCCTTGCACACGGCCGTGTGGATCGGCAACGAGATGATTGTCTGGGGCGGTTACTGCAGCAGCGGCTATCTGGCCGACACTTGGACCTACATGCCTGGGAAGCTGTTCCTCTATCTCAAACCGTGAGGCAACGCTCTGTTTCGAGCCGCTTGCGACCGTCAAAGCCTTGGGTTCGGAGTATGATCTTGAAGTAGAGCTCCGCGACCCCTTCACGGGGAGGTCGACTGGTTCCGACGCCGCCAGCCTGCCCAACCAGCCAGGCCGAGCCCGAACGCGACGCCCAGATTTGCCGGTTCGGGTACAACCGTGATCTGTAGGGACCACGAGCGCAGAGTGGCCTCGCCTACCGGACTCGTGTCGGCGAGGAAGAGCGTCCAAGGGCCGTCCGGACTGTCACCCACGAAAGTCTGCAGAAAACTGGACCGCGCGGTGGTGTCGAGGACTGCGGAGGGCGGTTCAGCGCGACCGTCGGGTTGCCAGGATCCACCCAAGCCGCCTCCAAGCGGCGTGGAGTGGCTTCCCGTAACCGCCAACCGATAGGTATGCACATCGCTCGCGGCAGCGTCGTTGAAGGTGACCGACATGCCGCTATCGTCGTAGCCCAATTCGTCCCCGGTGCGGCGGCCGGATCGGTTCAGCAGCACGGCCGCCTTACCTTCGTGGATGAGCAGGGCGAACAGGTCGCCGGTGAACCCGCCTTCGATAGCCACCGAGACCTGGACGTCGAGGATCGAGCCGGCTCCGAGGGCGACGGGGTGCGTGTCGCTGACACCCACCGGTGAGCCATCCGGGATGGTGAGATCAACGGCGTTGTACACGAACGTGTGGGAAACCTGGGCGCGCGCCGTGCAGGCCACAGCGAGAAGACCGGCCGCGGCCACCGGAAGGGAGGAGGGGGTTTTCATGTTCGGCTTCGCTTGGGGCGTGGGCATGCGAGGGGAAGTTTGATTCAGGGCAGTTCTGCCAGGCGGTAGAAGCGCTGCGGTTCGCCGATGGCGGCTGTGTCCAGATAGGTCACGACGCCGTTGACGCCGGCATCGAGGGTTTCCAGTAGAACCCACGGGCCGGTCTCGACCTCGGTCGTTACCCAGATTTGGTAACTTTGCCCGGGAATGCCCGGCATGCGCAGCAGCACGCTGCCGTCGGGATTCCGGGCGGCGGTGATCACGTTGCGACCCAGAGTCTCGGCGTTGCGGACGGTGACGGTGACGGTGGCCTCCGCGGTGTGGCCTTCACCGTCATCCACGAGGTATCGGAACGCATCCGGCCCCGTGAAGTCGGGCGGGGGTGCGTAACGGACGTTGGCCCCAACGACCGCCACGGTCCCACCCTCGGTCGTGGCGGCCGAGGGGAGGCTGAAGGCCAGGGGGTTGCCACGCGGGTCGGAGTCATTGGCCAGAAGCCGCGAGATCGGCAGGTCCACCGCCTTGTCCTTCGTGGTGGCGGCGACATCGTTCCGCGGCGTGGGCGGACGCAGGTCGGCCAGGGCGAAGCTGTACGTGCCGGTGTCGTTGACGCCGCCGGCGACCTCAATGAGATAGGTGCCCGTTTCGGCAAGGGTGTGAGCACCGCCGTCGTTACTCATCCACCTGTTGAACACCTCGGCGCCGCTGGGTGCAATCAACCGCCATCCCAGCCAGCCGGAGGAAGCCAGACTGTCGAAGAATACCTGCGTGCCCGCGGTCGTCACGGTGAACTGGTAATGGTCCCGCCAGCCGGGCATCTCGATGCTCCCGGCCCCCGCCGCCTCCGTCTCGTTGATCTTGCCGGGACTGACCGTGTCCCCGATCTGGATGGCGAAGACCTCCGGCGGCGGCACCGGCCAGAGCTTGAAGCTGCACGTGCCGGTGTCGTTGACGCCGCCGGCGACCTCAATGAGATAGGTGCCCGTTTCGGCAAGGGTGTGAGCACCGCCGTCGTTACTCATCCACCTGTTGAACACCTCGGCGCCGCTGGGTGCAATCAACCGCCATCCCAGCCAGCCGGAGGAAGCCAGACTGTCGAAGAATACCTGCGTGCCCGCGGTCGTCACGGTGAACTGGTAATGGTCCCGCCAGCCGGGCATCTCGATGCTCCCGGCCCCCGCCGCCTCCGTCTCGTTGATCTTGCCGGGACTGACCGTGTCCCCGATCTGGATGGCGAAGACCTCCGGCGGCGGCACCGGCCAGAGCTTGAAGCTGCACGTGCCGGTGTCGTTGACGCCGCCGGCGACCTCAATGAGATAGGTGCCGGTTTCGGCAAGGGTGTGAGCGCCGCCGTCGCTCCAGATCGCGGCGTCGAAGAGCGTCGTGCCGCCCGGTGCGACCAGTCGCCATCGCAACCAACCGGAGTAAGCCAGACTGTCGAAGAACACCCGCGTGCCCGCCGTCGTCACCGTGAACTGGTAGTGGTCGCGCCAGCCGGGCATCTCGAGGCTGCCGGCACCCGGTGCCTCCGTCTCGTTGATCTTGCCCAGACTGACCGTGTCGCCGATTTGGATGGTGAACACCTCTGGCGGTGGCACGGCCGACAGCTTGAAGCTGTACGTACCGGTCTCGTTCTCGCCGCCGAACACCTCGATGAGGTAGGTGCCTGTTTCGGCCAGAGTGTGGGCTCCACCGTCCACATAGACATAACGGTTGAACACTTCAACCCCGCTCGGCGCTACCAACCGCCACCTCAACCAGTTGTACGAGACCGCCAGGTTGTCGAAGAAGACCTGATCACCGGCCGCCACACTGAAGGCGTAGGTGTCCATGGTCCCAGACGCCTCGATGTTACCCACGCCGGGCACGTCCTCGGCATTGATCCTGCCGTCGCTGACGGTATCGCCGATGGCCAAGCTGAAGAGCAGCGGTCCAAACGCCTTGAGTCGGAAGCTGTAGGGGCCGGTGCCTGAGCCTCCGTCACGGCCATAGACGACAACCTGGTAGTTGCCGGTCTTGGATAGGTCAAAGCGGCCCAGGTCGCCGGAGATCCTGTTCCACTTCAACTGAACGCCGTCCGGGTCGAGCAGGTTCCAGTCCAGTGCCCAGACATCCCCCGCCAACCGCTGCAGGTAGATGCTCTCCCCCGCGATGCCCGCGAAGGTGTAGGTGTCGTGAGCACCGGGCGGATCGATGTTGCCGGCCCCCTCGGCGGCGACGCCATTAATGAAGCCGTCGGTGACGGTGTCGCCGTAGTGGAGGGTGAAGTTGTCGTTGGTCACGGCCCAGAGGGTGAAACTGTAGGGCCCGGTGCCTGAACCTCCGTCACGGCCGTAGACATCGACCTCGTAGTTGCCGGTCTTGGTCAACTCGAAGCGGCCCAAGTCGCCAGAGATCCTGTTCCACTTCAACTGAACGCCGTCCGGGTCGAGCAGGTTCCAGTCCAGTGCCCAGACATCCCCCGCCAACCGCTGCAGGTAGATGCTCTCCCCCGCGATGCCCGCGAAGGTGTAGGTGTCGTGAGCACCGGGCGGATCGATGTTGCCGGCCCCCTCGACGGGCAGCCCATCGATGAAACCGTCCGTAACCGTGTCGCCGTAGTCGAGTGTGAAGGTCTCATCGGTCACCGCCCAGAGGGCAAAGCTGTAGGGCCCGGTGCCGCCCCCGGCGTCACGGCCTCGGACCTCCACTCGGTACGCA